>JBBWZQ010000278.1:0-16052 GCA_039649115.1 Micromonosporaceae bacterium
GGCTGCCCGAGCCGCCGACGATCGGCAGCGGCGCGGCGAGCAGGACGGCACCGGTGGCGGGCAGCCGGTCGAGGTTGCGCAGTTGGGTCAGCCCGTACTTGCCGGCACCGAGCAGGTACGCGTGGCAGGGGAACGGCGGGTCGAAGCCGAAGGCGCCGCCGGCGTCGGTACCCACCGTCTCCACGCCGACGCCCACCACCGGCGCCTCCTCGGCGAGCCACCGCGCGCACGCCACGGACATCCCCGGGGTGTGCGGCCCGGCCTCGTCGGCGTTGAGGATCTCCTCCTGCGAATGCGAGCGCGCGTCCCAGCCGGTGCGGTACAGCAGCCAGCCGCCGGCGGGTAGCGCTCCGTGCTTGTCCTGCCACGCGCGGATGTGCTCGACCTCCAGCAGGAAGTCGGGGTCGGCCTGGGCCTGCGCGGCGAAGTCCAGCACCACCGCGGGACCGACCAGGCTGGCCGGCGGCACCTGGGACACGTCCTGCTTGTCCTTGCCGGTGACCCAGTGGATCGGCGCGTCGAAGTGGGTACCGGTGTGCTCGCCCGTGTGCAGGTTGTTCCAGTACCAGGCCGGACCCCGGTCGTCGTACCGGCTGATCTCCTCCAGGCGCAACGGCAGCGTGTTGCCGAACGGTTCGGGCAGCCGCAGGACCGGCGTACCGGCCGACAGCGGCGCGGTCAGGTCGACGACCTCCACGGTGCCGGTGGCGAGGGCCGCCAGCAGGTCGCTCAGCACGGTCACGGTGTCCTCCTCGGGGGCCAACCAGAGGCTACGGCAGGTCCCGCAGCATCGCGTGCAGCACCTCCGCGGTGTGGTCGGGCGGCTCGGCCTCGACACACAGCCGCTCCATCGCCTTCACGTAGTGCTCGACGTCCTCCCGCTTGTCGAGGTACATCGCGCTGGTGAGCTGCTCGATGTAGACGACGTCGGGCAGGTCCTGGTCGGGGAAGCGCAGGATGCTGAACGCGCCGCCCGCGGCGGCGTGCCCGCCGACGTGGAACGGGATCACCTGCAGCCGCATGTTGGGCACCTCGGTGACCTCGACGAGGTACTCGATCTGGCCGCGCAGCACCTTGTTGCCGCCGATCGGCCGGCGCAGCGCCGCCTCGTCGACCACCACCCACACCTGCGGCGCGTCCGGGCGCGACAGCACCCGCTGGCGGGCCATGCGCAGGTCGACCCGGCGCTCGATCTCCTCGTACGCCGCCTTCTCGTGGCCCAGCAGCACGACCGCCCGCGCGTAGTCCCTGGTCTGCAGCAGGCCGGGGACGAACTGCACCTCGTACGTCCGGATCAGCTCGGCGGCCGCCTCCAGCCCCAGATAGGACTGGAACCAGTTCGGGAACACCCCGCCGTAGCGCTGCCACCAGCCCGGCGTGTTCGCGTCCCGGGCCAGCGTCAGCAGCCGGCTGCGCTCCTCACCGTCGGCGAGCCCGTACAGGCTGAGCAGGTCGGCGACGTCGCGCTCCTTGAAGCCGACACGGCCCAGCTCCATCCGGCTGATCTTCGACTCCGACGAGCGGATCTCCCACCCGGCGTCTTCGCGGCTGACCCCGCGGGACTCGCGCAGCCTGCGGAGATGGGAGCCCAGCAGCATGCGCAGGACGGTCGGATCGCCGGCCGACTCGCCGTCGTGCTGTGCCGTTGTCACGTGCCGACCTCCGGATGGCGACTCAGCCCGCCGGCCGGCCGCGGTGCCATTCACGGGTAAGCATGCCATGACCCTACGGCCGGACGACTCCACCGGATGCCTGACCCTCCGGTCAGGCGCGACCGTCCTGGTAGGACAGTGTCAGGCCACCAGGTTGTCGAAGTCCCCGTCCCGCGCTCCGGCAAGGAACGCGGCGATTTCGTCGAGTGTGTAGATCAGTGCCGGACCGTCGGGATCCCTCGAGTTGCGTACCGCGATCCCCCCACCGCCGGGCAGCTCCGCCATTTCCACGCAGTTCCCGCTCGGGTTGCTGCGCCGGCTCTTCTGCCACTTCAGCGCTGGCAGAGCCGAGACGGGCATTCCGTTGTACGTCTGATACATCCTGCGTCTCTCTCACAGCGGGCCCGGGCGGGCCCGCACCGGCAAGCCTGCGCAACCCCCCTCGGATCGAACCGCTCGACGCGAATGCACGTGCATTCGCTCTTGCGTCTGCAGGCTATAACGCGGATGATAGCGCACGTGCACCGGTATTTTTCCGTTTACTTTTGGTGAGCGGAGAGAGGCAGGAAGGGAGCTCCACAGTGGACCCCCTCACCGTCGTGGCTGGCCTCGGGGCGCTGGCCGGGATCGGCGCGGGATGGCACTCCCGCCGGAGGGTCCAGCGCGCGGAGGCGGAGGCCAACCGGCTGCGCAGGCAACTGCAGGCGGCCCACCACGCGGCCAGTCACGACCCGCTCACCGGTCTGCCCAACCGGCGCGCCTTCTACGACCTGGGTGGCGCGCTGATCGGCGACCTGACCCGCCACCCCCTCGCCGCCGCGGTCATCGACCTGGACGACTTCAAGGACGTCAACGACGAGTACGGCCACGCGGCCGGCGACGAGGTGCTGGTCACGGTCGCCGCCCGCCTCGTCACCTGCGCCGGCGACAACCTCGTGGCCCGCCTCGGCGGCGACGAGTTCGCCGGGCTGCTGTGTGTCCCGGCGACGGACCGGGCCACGCTCGACCGCATGGCGCGCGCGCTGGCGGTCATCGTGGCCGAGCCGATGTGGGTCGCCGGGGCCATGGTCGCGGTCACGGCCTCGGTCGGCCTGGTCCCCGTCCACCCGTTGGGCCACCTGGCCGAGGCGCTGGGCCGCGCCGACGTCGCGATGTACCAGGCGAAGCCCAGGTACCGGAGGCACACCCATACACCACCCGCACACACCCACCACGCCGAAAGGCTGGCGCAGGCGCCACGCCACCTGGTCGACAACGCACCACGCGCCGAGGCAGGAGGGTAACCAGCATGCCGACCCCCACCATCGACCCGGACGACCGCGACCCGGCAGAGGTCGCCCCCACCGACACCTACGACCCCCGGGACCGCGTCTGGGTACACCGGGGCGGGATCTGGCGCGCCGGAGTCATCGAGAACTCGTCCCCGCGCGCCGCGACCGTCCGGTACCGGCCCAGCAGCGCGCGGGGCACCGCGGTGGACACGCTGACCGCCCGGTACCTGCTCCGCCGGGCCGACACCGACCCGCTGCTGGACCCGCGGGACGACGCGTCGGCGCGCTACGGCACGCGCCTGTCGCGCCGGATCCCATAAGCCGCAACTCAGGCCGCGGCGAGCTCCGCAGGCCTGACCGCTGGGCCCAGCGCCAGCCCGAGCACGTCGGCAACGTCGCCGGCCAGGTGCACGGTCAGCTGCTCGCGCACCTCCGCCGGTACGTCGTCGAGGTCCGGCTCGTTGCGCGCCGGGATGATGACCTCGGTCAGCCCGGCCCGGTGCGCCGCGAGCAGCTTCTGCTTCACCCCGCCGATCGGCAGCACCCGACCGGCCAGGGTCACCTCGCCGGTCATGCCCACCTCCGGGCGCACCGGCCGGCCGGAGAACAGCGACGCCAGCGCGGTGACCATGGTGATGCCCGCGCTCGGCCCGTCCTTGGGCACCGCGCCGGCCGGTACGTGCAGGTGCAGCCGCTGCCCGGCCGGTGCCTGCACGCCGACCTGGTCGGCGTGCGAGCGCAGGTAGGACAGGGCGATCTGCGCCGACTCCTTCATGACGTCCCCGAGCTGCCCGGTCAGGGTCAGGCCCGGCTCCCCCGGCATCGCGGTGGCCTCGATGAACAGCACGTCGCCGCCGGCTCCGGTGACCGCGAGCCCGGTCGCGACGCCAGGCACCGCGGTCCGCTCGGCGGACTCCGGGGTGAACCGCGGCCGGCCCAGGAACGTCGCCAGGTTCTCGGCGCCCACCCGTACCGGGCCGCCGCCGGAGGAGAGGGTCACGGCCACCTTGCGCAGGATCCGCGCCAGTGCCCGCTCCAGTTGCCGCACGCCCGCCTCGCGGGTGTGCTCGCCGGCGATGCGGCGCAGCGCCTCGTCCTCGATGCCGACCTCGTCGCCGGTCAGCCCGGCCCGCTCCAACTGCCGGGGCCACAGGTGGTCGCGCGCGATGGCGACCTTCTCCGCCTCGGTGTAGCCGTCCAGGGTGACCAGCTCCATCCGGTCCAGCAGCGGGCCGGGGATGGTGTCCACCACGTTCGCGGTGGCCAGGAACAGCACGTCGGACAGGTCCAGGTCGACCTCGAGGTAGTGGTCGCGGAACGTGTGGTTCTGCGCCGGGTCCAGCACCTCCAGCAGGGCCGCTGCCGGGTCGCCTGCGTACCCGGCGGACACCTTGTCGACCTCGTCGAGCAGCACCACCGGGTTCATCGAGCCGGCCTCCCGGATCGCGCGCACGATGCGGCCGGGCAGCGCGCCCACGTAGGTGCGCCGGTGCCCGCGGATCTCCGCCTCGTCGCGCACGCCGCCCAGCGACACCCGGACGAACTTGCGGCCCAGCGCGCGGGCGACCGACTCGCCGAGGCTGGTCTTGCCGACACCGGGCGGGCCGGCCAGCGCCAGCACGGCACCCGAGCCACGCCCGCCGACCAGGTGCAGGCCGGTGTTCCTGCGCGGACCCGCAAGCTCCCCGCGGAAACCCGCGCGCCGGTTGCGCACCGCGAGGTACTCGATGATGCGGTCCTTGACGTCAGCCAGGCCGGCGTGGTCGGCATCGAGCACGGCGCGGGCCGCGGTCAGGTCGGTGTTGTCCTCGGTACGGGTGGACCACGGCATCTCCAGCACGGTGTCCAGCCAGGTGCGGATCCAGCCGGCCTCGGGCGAGGCGTCGCTGGCCCGCTCCAGCCGGCCCACCTCGCGCAGCGCGGCCTCGCGCACCTTGCCGGGCAGGTCGGCGGCCTCGACGCGGGACCGGTAGTCGGCGGTGCCGTCCGGCTCGTCCTCGCCCAGTTCCTTGCGGATCGCGGCGAGCTGCTGGCGCAGCAGGAACTCCCGCTGGCTCTTCTCCAGCCCCTCGCGCACCTCGTCGGTGATGCGCTCGGCGACCTCCTGTTCGGCGATGTGCTCGCGCAGCCAGCCGACCAGCAGCTCCAACCGCGCGGTCACGTCGCCGGCGGCGAGCAGCTCGGACCGCTGCGCCAGCGACAGCCAGGGCGAGTACCCGGCCGAGTCGGCCAGCTCGTCGAGGTCGGTCATCCGCTCCACCGCGTCGATGACCTGCCACGCGCCACGCCGCTGCAGGACCGACGTGACCAGCGTCTTGTACTCGCGGGCCAGCTCGCGGGTCCGGCCGGTCGCCGGCACGTCGGGGACCGGGCTCGCCTCCACCCAGAGGGCGGCGCCGGGGCCGGACACCCCGGAGCCGATGCGGGCCCGGGACAGGCCGCGGATGACGGCGGCCGGCTCGCCGCTGGACAGCCGGCCCACCTTCTCGATGACGGCGATGGTGCCGACCGGGCCGTACTCGCCGTCCAGGCGCGGCACGGCGAGCAGCGTTTCGTCTTTGGTGGCGGTCCGCGCCGCGTCGACGGCGGCCTGGGTCGCCGCGTCCAGCGGTACCGGGATCACCATGCCCGGCAGCAGGACGGCGTCGGTCAACGGCAGGACCGGGAGGGTAGCCATGAGACACGCCCCTTAGTAATCAGGTAATCATGAGCCTGATCGACTCAAGTCATTCGGGCGCGGTGATGTTCCACGATGCGCGGCGACTGTGACCGGCGCCACGGCATCATACTGATCGGTGAGTCAACCTGGACCGCTGGACACAAATACATCGACTCACGTTTTCGGTTGTCCCGCTCACCCTCAGGTCATGGCATGCTTACGCGGTAGTCGCGGCGGCTCCGCGGCAGGCGAGCGCGACATCAGGCGGAGGTCGGCGGGGTGGCAAGGGTCCAGCAGCAGCAGGACGGGGCGGCCGGCGGTCCCACCGCGTTGCGGATGCTGCTGGGTGCCCACCTCCGCCGCTTACGCGAGGCACAGGGGGTCAGCCGCGAGGACGCCGGCTGGGAGATCCGCTCGTCCGAGTCGAAGATCAGCCGGATGGAACTGGGCCGGGTGGGCTTCAAGGAACGGGACGTGGAGGACCTGCTCAGCCTGTACGGGCTGGACGACGAGCAGGAGCGCGCGCGGCTGCTCGCCCTGGCCCGCGAGGCCAACAACCCGGGCTGGTGGCACCGGTTCGGGGACGTGCTGCCCAGCTGGTTCCAGTCCTACCTCGGCCTGGAGGCGGCGGCCGCGCTGATCCGCAACTACGAGGTCCAGTTCATTCCCGGGCTGTTACAGACGCGCGAGTACGCGCGGGCCGTGGTGCTGCTCGCCCACGAGCAGGCCAACGAGGAGGAGCTGGAGCGCCGGGTCAACGTGCGGGCCACCCGCCAGCAACTGCTGACCCGGCCGAGCCCGCCGCAGCTGTGGGCGGTGGTGGACGAGGCGGCGCTGCGCCGGCCGATGGGCGGGCGGGTGGTGATGCGGGCCCAGCTCGAAGCCCTGATCGACGCGACCAAGCTGCCCAACGTCCGGCTCCAGGTGGTCCCGTTCCACATCGGCGGGCACGCGGCGGCCGGCGGTGCGTTCAGCATCCTGCGCTTCCCCGACAAGGACCTGCCCGACGTGGTCTACGTCGAGCAGCTCAACAGCGCGCTCTACCTCGACAAGCGCGATGACGTGGAGCAGTACGCCGCGGCCATCGAGTCGCTGTCGATCACCGCGCTGCCACCGGCGCGGTCGGTGGCCTTCCTCCGCGACATGCTGAAGGACTACGACTAGCGCTTGCGGGCCACCCCGCCGACCATGGTGTGGTAGGTGTCTGTCTGCTCGACCGGCTCGTCGGAGTCGGGCCGCCACTCGGCCATCGGCACCAGACCCGGCTCCAGCAGCTCGAAGTCGCCGAAGTAGGCGAGGATCTCCTCCTGCGTGCGCCACCGGCCGGTGCCCAGGGTCTCGTTGAAGATCCGCTCGACCTCCCGGGCCTTCGCGGACACCTCGGGGTGGGCCGCGCCGGGATCCCGGAAGTGGGCGAGGGCGAGGTAGCTGCCCGAGGGCACCGCGTCGCGCATCCGGGCGGCGATGCCGGCCGGGTCCTCCTGGTCGTGCACGTGGTGCAGGATCGACAGCAGCAGCAGGCCGACCGGCCGGTCGAAGTCGATGAACTCGTTGACCACCGGGCTCTTGAGGATCTCCTCGGGCCGGCGGACATCGGCCTCGATCACCGTCGTGGTGGTCTCGTCGGCGAGCAGGGCCCGGCCGTGCGCGAGCACCATGGGGTCGTTGTCGACGTAGACGACGTGGATGTCGGGGTCGACGGCGTGCGCGATCTCGTGCACGTTTCCCTGGGTGGGCAGGCCCGATCCGACGTCCAGGAACTGCCGGATGCCCGCCTCGGCCGCGAGGTAGCGGACCACCCGGCGCAGGAGGGCCCGGCTGGCCCGCGCCGCCTCCGGGCCGTCCGGCGTGATCGCCAGCGCGCGCTCGCTCACCATCCGGTCGATGACGAAGTTGTCCTTGCCCCCGAGCATGAAGTCGTAGACGCGGGCGATGCTCGGCCTCGTGGTGTCGACACCCGGCGGTGCCACCTCGTCACTCGCCACTGCTGCGTCCCTCCCCCGTGGACAGCTGGCCGTCGCCGCCTGTGTGCCACGAGCGTAGTCGAGCGTGTCACCCGCGTCGAACACGGCGCGAACCGGCCGGCAGCAGCAACGCGGGCAGCACGGTCACCGCCGCGAACGCGAGGACCGCCCAGAACGTGTGGCCGTACCCGGCGGCGAGGTTCCCGCCACTGAGCTGGCCGGCCAGGACGATGAGGACCACCGCGGTGCCCAGCGAGCTGCCGAGCTGCAGCAGGATGCGGACGGTCGTGGTGGCCCGCGGGATGGCCGGGCCGGGCAGGTCGCGCACCGAGGTGGCCATCACCGGTACCAGCACGGCGCCGATGCCCGCGCCGCTGGCCACCAGCGTGGCACCCAGCAGCAGCAGGCTGGTGTGCGCGCCGAGCTGCGTGTACACGAGGCTCGCGAGGGCCGACAGCGCCAGCCCGACCAGCGCGATCGGCCGGGGCGCGAGACGGTCGCTGAGCCGGCCGGCGGCCACCAGGGAGATGCCCATGCCCACGCCCATCGGCACCATCAGCAGGCCGGTGTGCAGCGCGGTGAACCCGCGCACCTGCTGGAAGTACAGCGGCAGCGCACCCATCGCGCCGAACAGCACCGTGCCGGCGAGGAAGGCCACCGCGGTGGCGGACGCGAAGCCGCGCCGCCGGAACAACCGCAGGTCGATCAGCGGCGGGCCGGCCATCCGCAGGGCGCGCAGCACGAACGCGACCAGCAGCGCGGCGCCGGCGGCGAGGGGCACGACCGCACGCCGGTCCGCGAAGCCGCCGTGCTGGCCCGCCTCGGCCAGCCCGTACACGATCGCCGCGAAGGCGGGTGAGAGCAGCAGGAGGCCCAGCGCGTCCAGCCGGGAGCGGCCGGCGGCCCGGGCGGTCGGCATGATGCGCCAGGAGGCGGCCAGCGCGGCGAGGCAGACCGGGGCGTTGATGTAGAAGATCCACCGCCAGCTGGCCTCGGTGACGAGCACGCCGCCGAGGACCGGGCCGAGCACCGGCCCCAGCGCGGTGGGCAGGCCGACGGCGGCCATCACCCGGCCGAGGCGCCGCGGGCCGGCGGCCTGCGCGAGCACGCCCTGGCCCAGCGGCAGGATCATGCCACCGCCGGCGCCCTGCAGGATGCGGAAGGCGATCAGGCTGCCGGCGGACCAGGCCAGGCCGCACAGCAGCGAGCCGGCGAGGAAGGCGCCGATACAGACCATCCACACGGTACGGGCGCCGAAGCGCTCGACCGACCAGCCGGTCAGCGGGATGACGGTGGCCATGGCGAGCAGGTATCCGGTGCTGACCCACTGCATCGTGGTCAGCGGAGCGTGGAACTCGGCCAGCAGCGCGTTGAACGCGACGCTGGTCATGGTCGCGTCCAGTGCCACCATGATCGCGCCGAGGGTCACGATGCTGACGAGCTTGAGCAGGTCGGGCGTGAGCCGCTCGGGTACGGGCTGGGTGCTGGTTGTGGTCATCGCCGGTCCTCTCGCTGCGGTAAATGTTTACTGCATCGGGTTCAAAAAAAAAATCAGCGCGGACCGGTCAGGCCGTCGAGCAGCTGGCTGATGACGTGGTCGCGCAGGTGCTCCCGGCCGGCGTCGACGCCGATGGACTGGGCGAAGGCCGGGAGGAAGACGGTCAGCCCGACCAGCGCGCCGACGGTGATGCCGTAGGCGACCTCGAACGGGCGGTCCGCCACGAACGCACCCTCCCGCTGGCCCCGCTCGTACAGGTCGCGCAGGTGCGTGGACAGCTGGTCGGCGGTCGGCATCGAGCCGTCGTGCGCACCGGCGAGCCACTCGTGCGCCAGCAGCGCGACCAGCCTCGGCCGCGCGGAGACGATGTCGAAGAGGGCGGCGAACGCGGCGCGCATGCCCTCGTACGGCGCCATCGTGGCGGTCTTCTCCAGGTAGGGCGCCCAGGCCGCGCCGATGCCGTACCGCTCGGCGGCGAGTACCGCCTGGTAGAGGCCCTCCTTGCTGCCGAAGTGGTGGTAGATCATGCGCTCGTTCACGCCGGCCCGCTTGACGACCGCCTGGACGCGGGTGCCGCGCAACCCGTGCCGGGCGAACTCCTCCGCCGCGGCGGTGAGCAACGCGGTCCGGCTGTCAGGCATGCAGTAAGTATTTACTGAAGGCAGTCGATCGCGCAACCCCGTGGCATGGTTGGTTGGTGACCCGGACGGTGGTGCGGCGCGCGGCGTGGCGGCGCTGGTCCGTGGTCGCGGCCGCCGTCCTCGTGCTGGCCGCGCTGCCCGCCGCCGTGGGAGCGCTACCGGCACACGCGCCCAGCATCCGGCCCACCGACCTGGTCGCGCGGATCCGTGCCTCGGCGCACCATCCCTACCAGGGCTACGCGATCAGCAGCGGTACCGCCGGGCTGCCCACCCTCCCCCAGCTCGGCAGCGTGAGCCGGCTGCTGGACGGCGACACCCAGCTGCGCACCTGGTACGCCGCGCCGGACCGGTGGCGGGTGGACGAGATCGACCTCGGCGCCGAGCGCGACCTGTACCAGACGCCGGACGGGCAGGCGCAGTGGGACTACGGCGCCAACCAGCTCACCGCGGTCACCGGCAGCGCGCCGGTACGGCTGCCCCGGGGTGCCGACCTGGTCCCACCCGACCTGGGACGCCGGCTGCTCGCCGCCAGCGCGGGTACCGGCGGCGGGCAGCTGTCCGCCCTGCCCGCCCGCCGGGTGGCCGGCATCGCGGCGGCCGGCGTGCGGCTGACCCCGGCCGACCCCGACACCACGATCGGGCGGGTGGACGTGTGGGCCGACCCGGGCACCGGCGTGCCGCTGCAGGTCGAGATCACCCCGCGCGGTGCCGCCGCGCCGATCCTGGTCACCCGGTTCCTGGAGGTCAGCTTGACGGCACCCGCACCCCCGGTCCTGATCCCGCCCGCGGTCCGCCCCGGCATGGGCTTCACCGCCGTCGACGCGCCGGACATCGCCGGAGCGTTCGCCACGCTGCGGCTGGGCCCGCTGCCGGACCAGCTGGCCGGCCGGGAACGCACCGGCACGCCACTGGCGCGGCTGGCCGGCACCGGCGCGTACGGCGCCGGGTTCACCCAGTTCGTGGTGCTGCCGGTACCGTCGCAGACCGGCTTCGCCGCCTACCGCAGCGCCACCAATGCCGGCGGTACCCCGCTGGCGTTGCCGGGCGGCGAGGGGGTGCTGATCTCCACGCCGCTGCTGAGCGTGCTGGTGATGGACTCCGATGTGGCCCGCCGCAACTATGTGCTGGCCGGGCTGGTGCAGGGTACGGTGCTGCGGGCCGCTGCGGCCGAACTGTCCACCTTCCGGAGGCGCCGATGATCCGCACGGAGGCGGTGACCAAGCGGTACGGGCGGGTGCTCGCGGTGGACTCGGTCGACCTGGACGTCCGGGAGGGCGACCGGTACGGGCTGCTCGGGCCGAACGGGTCCGGCAAGACCACCCTGGTACGGATGCTGCTCGGGCTCGTCTACGCCACCAGCGGGCGGATCGAGGTGATGGGGCAGCCGGTACCCCGGCGGGCGGCCAGGGTGCTGCCCGCCATCGGCGCGCTCGTCGAGGGCCCCGCGGCGTACCCGCACCTGTCCGGCCGTACCAATCTGAGGCTCGTCGACGCGGCCGGCCCCGGCGGCGGCCGGCGCTCCCGGCGGCGCCGCGTGGACGAGGCGCTGGAGCGGGTCGGCCTGGCCGGCATCGACCGGCGCCCGCTCAAGGCCTACTCCCTGGGCATGCGGCAGCGGCTGGGCCTGGCCGCGGCGCTGCTGCGCGCGCCCCGGCTGCTGATCCTGGACGAGCCGACCAACGGCCTCGACCCGCGCGGCATCCGGGAGATCCGCGACCTGCTGGCCGAGCTGAACGCGGCCGGCACCACGGTCTTCCTCTCCAGCCACCTGCTGCCCGAGGTCGAGCAGCTGTGCACGCGCATCGGGGTGATGGACCGGGGCCGGTTGGTGCTGCAGGAGGACCTGGCCACGCTGACCGCGCCGACCGGTCGGGTGGTGGTGGACAGCCCGGACGCGGCGCGGGCCGTGGCGCTGCTGGACGGCCGGGTCGAGGCGCGGACCGGAGACCGGCTCGTGGTGCGGCACGCGGATGCGGCCCAGCTCAACGCGACGCTCGTCGAGCAGGGCATCCGGGTCGCCGAGATGGCGCCGCAGCGGCCGTCGCTGGAGGAGATCGTGCTGTCGGTGACCACGTCCAGTTCGGACCGGGTGGACGCGCCGGTGCCGGCATGATCAGGGTGGAACTGGTCAAGCTGCTGTGCCGGCCGCGCACCTGGGTCACGCTCGCCCTGCTGTGCGCGCTGCCGATCGTGGTGGCCGCGTTCATCGCCACCACCCACCTGGCGCCGCCGCCCGGGCAGGGCTCGGCGTTCCTGTCCGCCGTGCTGCGCAACGGCTCGCTGTACCCGGCCGCGGCCATGGCCATGGTCGTGCCGATCTTCCTGCCGGTCGCGGTCGCCGTGCTGGCCGGCGACAGCGTGGCCGGCGAGGCGACCGGCGGCACCCTGCGGTACCTGCTGGTGCGGCCGGTCGGCCGGACCCGCCTGCTGGTGGCCAAGCTGGTGTCGCTGACCGCCTTCGTCCTGCTCGCGATCGCCGCCCTGGTGGTCACCTCCTACCTGACCGGCCGGCTGCTGTTCGGCTCCGCGCCGCCGGCCGCGGTCGGCCAGCCCGGCGGGGTGACCTCGCTGTCGGGCGCCCCGCTGACCCCGGCGCAACTGCTGCTGCGGCTGCTCGGCGCGGTCGGGTTCATCACCGTGTCGATGCTGGCCGTCGCGGCCATCGCGCTGTTTCTGTCCACGCTGACCGACTCGGCGCTGGGGGCCGCGCTCGGCGCGCTGGCGGTGCTGGTGGCCAGCGAGATCCTGGTGACGCTCGACGCGGCCGCCGCGATCAAGCCGTACCTGCCCACCCGGTACTGGCTGGCCTGGGTCGACTTCTTCCGGCAGCCGATCTTCTGGCGGGACATCGAGCGCGGGCTGGCGGTACCGGCCATCTACATAGGGCTGTTGCTGGCCGCGTCCTGGGCCAACTTCATGACCCGCGACATCACTTCCTGAGCGCGGCACAGTCCCCCGGGCCGGGCCGGGCCAGCGGTGCGGTGCCGATCGCGCGCAGCACCAGGCCGGTCACCAGCGGGTCGTCGGGCAACTGTCCATGCTGGACGGACACGCCGGGGCAGATGTCCTGCACCGCCACGTTCACCGCGCCGGCCAGCCGGGACGAGTCGGGTGGCGTCACGGTCTGGTCGTCCGTGGTCCACACCGACAGCCAGGGCAGGGTGGCGGGCAGCGGCGCGGCGGTCAGCCGGCCGAGCAGGCTGCTGCCCGGTACGAGTTGCTGGCAGGCGACCGGGCAGGCGCCGGGTACCAGGGCGGAGCCCAACCCGGCCAGGCTCGTGCCGTGCAGCGGCGAGCCGAGCGTCACCACCCGCCGGGCCACGGCGCCGCCACCGAAGCGGTCCACCCACAGCCGCACCACCACCCCGCCGGCCGAGTACCCGATCAGGTCGACCGACCGCCCCGTCCCGGGTGCCGCCCGGCGCACCGCCGCCTGCAGCGCGCCGGCCTGGGCTTCGAGGTCGCCGGTACCGTCGCCGGGCAGCGCCACCACGGTCGCGGTGCGGCCGGCGGCCCGGATCCGGGCGGCGAGCGGCGCCAGCGAGCCCACGTTGCCGCCGTACCCGGGCACCAGCAGCACCGGGCCGGGGCGGGACTGGTCCGGCAGGCCGGTGGGCCGGGCCCGGCCGGCGAACGCGCGGACGAAGAGCAGCGCGGCCAGGGCCACGACCGCGAGGAGCGTTCCCACGAGCAGCAGTCGTCGCCTCGGCGCCACCCGCCTAAGGTAGCTCGCCGAGCCCGGCGAGCAGGCGGTCCACGTCGTCGCGGTCGTTGTAGTGCACCAGCCCGGCCCGCACCGCGCCGCCCCGGTCCCGGATGCCCAGCACCCCGGTGACCTCCCAGGCGTAGTTGTGCCCGTTCCACACGTTGACCCGGCGGGCGGCCAGGTGGCTGGCGACCTCCTCCGGGGTGTGCCCGGCCACCGTGAAGTACGCGGTGGCGGTGCGCCGGGCCGCCTTGCCGTAGCGGGTCACGTGCGGCATCCCGGCCAGCCCGGCCAGCAGCACCTCGAACAGCACCCGCTCGTGCTGCTCCGCCGCGCTCATCGAGGCGACCAGCCGCTCCCGCCGGGTACCGCCGGCGGCGGGGTCCAGCCCGGCCAGGTGCTCCACCGCGGCGGCCACGCCGGCCAGGTCGGCGATCGGCGCGGTACCGGTCTCGAAGCGGTCGGGCACCTCGTCCGGCGAGGGGGCCAGCTTGTCCGGGCGCAGCGTGTCGAGCAGCGCGGGCCGGGCGACGACCGCGCCCACGTGCGGGCCGCACCACTTGTACGCGCTCGTGGCGTAGAAGTCGGCACCCAGTGCCGCCACGTCGATCGGGCCGTGCGCGGTGGCGTGCACCCCGTCGACGTACGTCAGTGCCCCGGCCCGGTGCGCCAGCGCGCTGATCGCGGCGACGTCCGGGCGGGTACCCAGCACGTTGCTCGCCGCGGTCACCGCCACCAGCCGGGTGCGCTCGCCGATCAGCTCGCCGTACTGGTCCGCGGGCAGCTCGCCGGTCGCCGTGTCCACCTCGGCGAACCGCACGCCGGCGCCGGCCCGGGCCGCCGCCTGCAGCCACGGCCGGACGTTGGCGTCGTGGTCGAGCCGGGACACCACCACCTCGTCACCGGGCGCCCAGGTCGCGGCCAGCGCGTACGCCATCCGGTAGGTCAGCGTCGTCATGTTCGGGCCCAGCACGACGCCGTCCGGCTCGCCGCCCACCAGGTCCGCCACCGCCGCCCGCGCCTGCGCCACCATCGCGTCGGAGCGCTGGCTGGCCGGGAAGGCGCCGCCCAGGTTGCCGATGCCGTGCCGGTACGCGCCGCTGATCGCCTCGATCACCGGGGCCGGCACCTGGGTGCCGGCCGCGCCGTCCAGGTACGCGTAGCCGTCGGCGAGTGCGGGGTAGGCCGCCCGGACCCGGTCCACTGTGAAGCCCATGTGCGGATCCTTCCGCACGGCGGCCGCCGCTCGCTACGCGGGCCCGATCACGGGGCGAGGAGGGGGAGGACCTGGCGCAGGCCGCGCTCTCCGGTGCGGTGCTCGGCCGGCAGGATGAACGCGCGCATGCCCACGGCCGCGAACCACGCGCACATGGCGCCGCGGTGCAGGTGCGCGGCGGTGTCCCGGCCGGCCGGCAGGGTGTTGGGCCGCCCGCGTCAACACCGCACCCCCCACGGCGTCACGCGGACGGCCACACAGTGAGGAGTCCCGAGCGCGAGCCGGAAATACGTCTCCCGAGATCCGACCGCGTGACGCTCAGCCCACGCTGGTAGTCCACGGTGGACAGCCCTGGTAGGCGCGGCCTACCAGGGTCACCCACTGGTGCACCGCGTCCTCGTTCGGCGCGAACGGCCCGGGCCGGAAGTGTGGCGAGGACAGCCCGCGCTGCACCGACTCGCAGGCCGCCATGTCCTGCCGGTTGGTGAGGTCCCAGAAGTCCACCGCGTAGCTGGCGTCGTCCACCCCGGCCGGCACGTACCAGGAGCAGTGCACGTCGGTCCGGTCCGGGGCCACCGGATCGAGCCGGTGCGTCATCACGTAGTCCGGGTGCAGCGAGACGAGCAGGTTGGGGAACAGCCCGAGATACACCACCCGCCGGGTGTCCACACCGGCCAGGAACTCGCCCGCGCAGCGGCCGGTCAGCGACATGGTCTGCGCCTGCTCGCGCAGGTCCATGACGCCGCCGACCCAGGCGCCGGGCAGGTCGTAGTTGTCGCCGCTGGCCGGCGGCGACACCTGGCACAGCTCCGGGTGGATGAGCGGGCAGTGGTAGCACTCGTGGTAGTTCTCCACGACCACCTTCCAGTTCGCCCGCACGTCGTACTCGTGCCGCGCGGCGAGCGTCAGCCGCCCCGGCGCTTACGGCTCGACCAGCGACGTCAGCGCGCCAACGTCCGACCGTGACCTCATGCCGGGCCGCCGGGCCGGGATAGTGTCGGGCCGTGGCCCGGCTGACCGTTGACGACCGGCGCGAGGAGATCCTGCGCGCCACCGTGGCGCAGATCGCCGAGCGGGGCGTGGCGGCCATCCGGGTGGCCGACGTGGCCACCGCCCTCGGCGTCAGCACCGCGCTCGTCTTCTACCACTTCCGCTCCAAGGACCGGCTGGTCGCCGAGGCGTTCGGCTACGCGGCCCGGCGCGACCTCGACCGGCTGGCCGAGGTCGTCGACTCCGGCGGCACGGCACGGGCGCGTCTGGTCCGCGCGCTGCGGTTGTACCACCCCAGCGGGTCGGCCGCGCCGGGCTGGCGGCTGTGGATCGACGGCTGGTCCGCCGCGCTCCGCGAGCCGGAGCTGCGCCGCGTCTGCCGGCGGCTCGACCTGCGCTGGCGCGACACGATCGCGGCGCTGATAGCGGAGGGGGTCACGGCGGGGGAGTTCCGC
>JBBWZQ010000153.1:0-12280 GCA_039649115.1 Micromonosporaceae bacterium
GAGAAGTTCGACTACACCAAGGGCTACAAGTTCTCCACCTACGCCACCTGGTGGATCCGCCAGGCCATCACCCGCGCCATGGCCGACCAGGCCCGCACCATCCGCATCCCGGTGCACATGGTCGAGCAGGTCAACCGGATGGTCCGCGCGCGCCGCGACCTGTCCACCTCGCTGGGCCGGGAGCCCACGATCGCCGAGATCGCCAAGGTCCTGGCCGTCGAGGAGTTCCAGGTCATCGAGCTGATCTCGTACGACCGCGAGCCGGTCAGCCTGGACCAGGCGGTCGGCGAGGACGGGGAGAGCGCACTGGGCGACTTCGTGGCCCGGGTGGATCCGCGCGACGAGCCGGCGGACAGCGTCTCCAGCGGCATGCTCCGCGAAGAGGTGGAGATCGTGCTGGCCACCCTGTCCCAGCGGGAGCAGGCGGTGATCCGGCTGCGCTTCGGCCTCGACGACGGCCGGCAGCGCACGCTCGACGAGGTGGGGCGCGAGTTCGGGCTCTCCCGCGAGCGCATCCGCCAGATCGAGAAGGTCACCCTGCTCAAGCTCAGGCACCCGTCCCGCGCCAAGCGTCTGGAGGCCTACGCCAGCTGATCGGCCCCCCGCCTGGGCCGGCCCTCTCGCCAGCTGATCGCCCCCGGCCTGGGGCCGGCGCTCTCTGGACTGAGGAGAGAGGGAGCGCAGCGACCGAACGACGAGGGAAGAGAGCGCGTCTGAGGCCCCAGGCCCGCGCCGCCGGAGGCGGCGCCAGCTAGCAGAGCCAGCTAGCGCAACCGGCGCGGGCCCGAGTCCAGCCGCGCCGCGCTCTGTCCGTAGTGGACGGACGCGTGCAGCACCGAGACGCCGTCCGGCCGGGCGAGCACCGGGTTGAGCCGCAACTGCCGCACCCGGGTCTGCTCGTCGGCCAGCCGGCCCACCCGCAGCAACAGGTCGACCACCGCGTCCACCTGCGCCGGTGCGGCGCCCCGGTGGCCGAGCAGCAGCGGTGCCGCCTTCGGCTCGCGTACCAGCGCCTGCGCGTCCCGCTCGGTCAGCGGAGCAGCGCGCCAGGCCCGGTCACCGACGAGGTCACCGATGACCCCGCCCGGCCCGAAGCCGACGATCGGCCCGAACGCCGGGTCCTCGACCACCTCCACCACCCACGACGTACCCGGTGCCACCTGTGCCTGCACGATCAGCGCGGTACCGGTGGCGAACAGCCGGTCCAGGTCGCCGCACGCCCGCCGCACGCCGGCCGCGTCCGCCAGGTCCAGCCGTACCGCGCCGAGGTCCACCCGGTGCCGCAGCGCGGGGTCGGCGGCCTTCACCACCACCGGGTACCCGAGTTCCCCGGCCGCCTCGACGGCCGCGTCCGCCCCGACCACGAGGTGCGAGGGGAGCACCGGGATCCGGTAGGCGGCGAGCAGTTCCTCGGCGGTACCGGCGCGGCGGGCCGCCTCGGTGTCCACATCGGACAGTTCCGGCAGCCGGCCGGGCGGGGTGCGCCGCCACTGCGCGTACCGGGCCACCCGGCCCAGCGCCCGCACCGCCTCCTCGACCGAGGAGTAGGCGGGGACTGCGGGGGGCAGGGTGCCGGCGAGGAACGTGGCCACCACCGGCTTGTCCCCGTTGCCGGCGGCACCCGCGATGGCGGCCTCGAAGCCTCCGTCCATTGTGGAGGAGGTCTCCGGCGGCAGCGGCGGAGCGCAGACCACGACCAGCGCGTCGATGCCGTCGTCGGTGACCGCGCCGGACAGCGCCGCGGCGAACTCGTCCGGCTCCGCCTGCGGGCCCACGTCCACCGGGTACCCGCCGGCGACCGTGAGCCCGGACGACCTGCACGCGCCCACGGCCAGCACGCCCAGCGCCGACGAGTTCGTCACGATGCCCACCCGCAGCCCCGCCGGCAGCGGCTGGTGCGCGAGCAGCACGCCCACGTCGAACATCTCCGGCACCGTGTCCACCCGGATGACGCCGGACTGCGTGAACAGCGCCGCCACGCCTGCGGGATCAGGTCCCGGGAGGGCGACCAGCGCGGGCGGCCGGAACTGCGACGCCACCGCCACGATCGGCTTGTCCCGCCCCAGCCGCCGGGCCAGCCGGGCAAACTTGCGCGGGTTGCCGAACGTCTCCAGGTACAGCAGCACCACGTCGGTCGCCGGATCGGTCTGCCAGTACTGCAGCAGGTCGTTGCCGGACACGTCGGCCCGGTTGCCCGCGGACACGAAGCTGGACAGGCCCAGCCCGCGGCGGCCCGCCCCGGCCAGCAGCGCGGTGCCCAGCGCGCCGGACTGGCTGAAGAAGCCGATCCGGCCGCCCGGCGGCAGCGCCGAGGCGAGCGTCGCGTTCAACCGCACCAGGGGGTCCGTATTGGCGATGCCGAGGCAGTTCGGGCCGACCAGCCGCATGCCCGCGGCACGGCAGGCGCGCAGCAACTCGTCCTGCGCGGCCGAGCCCGCCGGCCCGGCCTCCGCGAAACCGGAGGAGACCACGACGAGGCCGGCGACCCCGGCCGCGGCCGCATCCTCCACAGTGGAGGCCACCGCCGGCGCGGGCACCGCGACCACGGCCAGGTCCGCGCGGCCAGGCGCATCAACCAGTCTGGGGTACGCGGTGAAGCCGTGCAATGTGGACGCTGAGCGGTGGATCGGGTACACGGGTCCGGTGAAGGACGCGAGGTGCCGCAGCAGGGTGGCGCCGATACCGTTGCCGTCGCGGCGCACCCCGTAGACGGCGACCGCGCGCGGCGCCAGCAGCCGGGCCAACGAGCGCGCCTCGGTCACCTGCTCGCGCCGCCACTGCACGGCCAGCGACTGCTCGGTCGGCGCGATCGGGAAGGTCAGGTGCACCACCCCGTCGGCGTACTGGCGCTGCACCTGGTACCCGGCGTCGGCGAACACGCGCAGCATCGGCCCGTTGACCGGCAGCACCTCGGCGACGAACCGGGTCAGCCCGGCGCCGGCGGCCGCCGCGGCCAGGTGCTCCAGCAGGATCGAGCCGATCCCCTTGCCCTGGTAGGCGTCCTCCACCACGAACGCGACCTCGGCCTCGTCGGCCTCCGGCCCCAGCCGGTCGTACCGGCCGACCGCGATGAGCCGGTCACCGAGCTCGATGACGAGCGCCTCGCGGTCGTGGTGGTCCACGTTCACGAACCGGGCCAGGTCCCGCTCCGGGATGCGCGGGTACGGCGAGAAGTACCGCAGGTACCGGGTGCGCTCGGAGAACCGCGAGTGCATCGCCACGATCGAGTCCGCGTCCGGTGGCCGGATCGGTCTCATGTGGGCGGACGTGCCGTCGGACAGCAGCACATCGGCGCCGGGTACCACCCGTCAGTCCCGGGGATCGTGCGGGTCCAGGCCGTGCAGCGGGAAGACCGCGCGGCGGGTGGCCAGGATGGCCCGGTCCACCGCATCCGGTTCGCCGGTCGGCTGCCAGGCCGCGAACGACGCGTCGCCGCCGTCCGTCAGCGACTGCGGCACCTCGCGCATGGGCCGCCGCCGGTGCGCGAGGTTCTGCCACTCGTCGGGGGTGGGCAGGTCCGGGGCGAGCGGCTCGCCGGTGACGATCGCCAGCAGGTGCGTCCAGGCGCGCGGTACCGCCTCCACCACCGCGTACCCGCCGCCGCCGGTGACCACCCACCGCCCCTCGCACACCTCGTCGGCCAGCGCCCGCATCGCCAGGTAGCTGGCCCGCTGGCCGTCCACCGACAGCTTCAGGTCGGCCAGCGGGTCGAGCCGGTGCGTGTCCGCGCCGCACTGGCTGAACAGCACCTGCGGCCGGAACGCGCGCACCACCGAGGGCACCACCGCGTGGAACGCGCGCAGCCAGCCCGCGTCCACGACCCCGGGCGGCAGCGCCACGTTCACCGCGGTGCCGTCCGCGTGCGGGCCGCCGGTCTCGCTCGGGAAGCCGGTACCAGGGAACAGCGCCAGCGGTGTCTCGTGCAGGCTGACGGTCAGCACCCGCGGGTCGTCGTAGAAGATCTCCTGCACCCCGTCGCCGTGGTGCACGTCCACGTCGACGTACCCGACCCGCTCCGCACCCATGTCGAGCAGGCGGGCGATGGCGATCGCGGGGTCGTTGTACACGCAGAAGCCGGAGGCGCGCTCCGGCATCGCGTGGTGCAGCCCGCCGGCGACGTTGATGGCGCGCCGCGCGCGGCCGCTCCACACCTCCTCGGCGGCGGCGACGGTGGCGCCGGCCACCAGGGCGCTGGCGTGGTGCATGTGCGGGAACACCGGGTTGTCCGCCGTGTGCAGCCCGTGCCCCTGCCCGGCGACCTTCACGACCTCGATGTACTCCGCCGTGTGCACCGTGCGCAGCAGGTCGTCGTCGGCCGGCTTGGGCGCCAGCACCCGGACTCCGGGCCGGTCGAGCACGCCGAGCTCCCGGGCGAGCGCCATGGTCAGCTCGACCCGTACCGGGTCCAGGGGATGGTCGCCCAGGTTGTACCGGAGCAGCTCGTCGTCCCAGACGACAACCGAGTTCACGAGGTCTCCACCGGCCGGGCCGGGTCGGTGACCCAGTGACTCCACGAGCCGACGTAGAGCGCGGCATCGGGCAGCCCGGCCACGGTCAGCGCCAGTACCGTGTGCGCCGCGCTCACCCCGGAACCGCAGTACGCGCCGGTGGCCGTACCCCCGTCGATGCCTGCCGCGGCGAACCGCGACCGCAACTCCGCCGGCGGCCGCAACCGGCCGTCGGCCTGGGCCAGTTCGCCGGTGGGCAGGTTGACCGCGCCCGGAATGTGCCCGGCCACCGGGTCGACCGGCTCGGTCTCGCCCCGGAAGCGCGGCCCGACCCGCGCGTCGAGCAGCACGCCCGCCCTGGCCAGCGCCGCCGCGCCGGCGGCGTCCAGCACCTTGGCGTGGCCCGGCTCGACCGTCACGTCCCCCGGCGCCGGCCGCACCTCGCCCGGCTCGACCGGACGGCCCGCCGCCACCCACGCCGCGTAGCCGCCGTCGAGGACCTGCACCGCCGGGTGCCCCGCCCACCGCAGCGTCCACCACAGCCGCGCCGCGGCCTGCCCGTCCCCGTCGTCGTAGGCGACCACCGGATGCCCGGCCCGCAGCCCGGCCGCCCGCAGCACGCCCTGCAGCGCATCCGGGTCGGGCAGCGGATGCCGGCCACCCGCACCGGGCGGCCCGCACACGTCGAGATCGAAGTCGATGAACACGGCGCCCGGAATGTGCCCGTCCAGGTAGTCCGCCTTCGCGGGCGGCCCGGCCAGGCGCCACCGCACGTCCAGCACGGTCGGCGGGTCGGCTCTGGCCAGCGTGGCGGCGAGCGTGCGCACGTCAATGAGGGTCACCCCCTCAGTCTGTCGCATCCGCCCCTCGGCGAGGCCCGCCGCCCGGTCCATGGCCGAATGGGCCGAGCCGACATGATCACGGCCGGTGGCCGGGCGGTTAGGATAGCCTTAACGGCGCCCCTCCCCCTCTTCTGACGAGGCCCGATGGTTCACACGAGTTCACTGGTCGACACCACCGAGATGTACCTCCGGACCATCCTCGAGCTGGAGGAGGAGGGTGTGGTGCCGCTGCGCGCGCGCATCGCCGAGCGGCTGCACCAGAGCGGCCCGACCGTGAGCCAGACGGTGAACCGCATGGAGCGCGACGGGCTGCTCACGGTCGAGGGCGACCGGCACCTGCTGCTCACCCCGGCGGGCCGCACCTACGCGGTGGCGGTGATGCGCAAGCACCGGCTGGCCGAACTGCTGCTGGTCAACGTCATCGGCATGCCGTACGAGGAGGCGCACGAGGAGGCCTGCCGGTGGGAGCACGTGATGAGCGAGGCGGTGGAGCGCAAGGTCTACGAGCTGCTCGGCCGCCCGACCCGCTCGCCGTACGGCAACCCGATCCCCGGACTCGTCGAGTTCGACGGCTCGGCGGGCGACGCGCCGCCGGTACCGGAGGGCGAGCGCAACCTGGCCTTCCCCGGCCTGGCCGGCACGGTCGTGGTGCGCCGGATCTGCGAGAGCGTGCAGACCGACGCCGACGTGCTGCGCCAGCTGCACGCGGCCGGGGTGGACCCGGGTGCCATGGTCAAGGTGGCGCAGGACCGCGACGAGGTGATCGTGGACCAGGCCGGCGAGCAGATCCGGCTGCCCCGCGAGGTGGCCTCCCGCGTCTTCGTCGCCGCCCGCTGACGCGCGGCCCGTCGGTCACACCGGGTCAGACGGTGGTCATGTCGATCTGTCTGGCGAGCGTGACGAGCTTCGGCAGCAGCGCCGCCGTACCGGCTGTCGTGCTGCCCGCCGGGGTACGCAGGCGCAGCGTGATCAGCCGCTGGTTGCCCGAGAGCCAGCCGACCTCCACCCCGGGGCCCGCGCCCGCGGCCGGCGGTACCGTCGCGCTGTAGCCGGACTTGCCGAGATCCGCCACGGCCGCCGCGCCGGCCGGCACCACGGTGCTCTTGAAGATCCCCACGTCCGCCTGTGTCGAGGTCACCGACAGCGACAGGTCCGGCAGTTTCGCCCGGGTCTGCTCCACCACGCAGGTGTAGGTGGCGCCGGTCTGGCTGGCCGCGGCCACGTCGAAGCTGGTGCCGACGACCGAGGCGATCTGGTCGAAGTCCAGGAGCTGGCAGGCGCCGCCGGCGGTGGCGGCCGGCCAGCGGGTCGGGCTCGGTCCGGCCTGCGGCTTGCGGTCGGCCCCGGCCGCCGGCCCACCGCACCCGCTGAGCCCAACCAGGACGGCCCCGAGCAGCAACACCCAGTGACCGAAGCGCATCGCGACCTCCCAACGGCGACGACACACCTTAGTCAGTCGGCGGGCAACTCCGCCACGATGTGCTTGGCGATCTCCAGGGAGCTGGTCGCGGCCGGCGACGGCGCGTTCAGCACGTGGACCTGTCCGGGGCGCTGGAGCACCAGGAAGTCGTCGACGAGCGCCCCGTCGCGGCGGATCGCCTGGGCCCGTACGCCGGCCGGGGCCGGCACCAGGTCGTCCGCGGTGACCGCCGGTACCAGCCGGGCCAGGCTCGCGGCGAACCGGCGCCGCGACAGCGACCGGCGCACCTCGGTGACGGCGGTACCCAGCTGGGTGCGCGCCAGCCGCCACAGTCCCGGGAAGGCGAGCGTCTCGGCCAGGTCCCGCGGCCTGATCCGGCCCCACGTGTACCCCTCGCGGGCCAGGGCCAGCACGGCGTTCGGTCCGGCGTGCAGGCTCCCGTCGATCATCCGGGTCAGGTGGACGCCCAGGAACGGCAGGTCCGGATCGGGTACCGGGTAGATCAGGTTGCGGACCAGGTGGCGCCGCAGCGTGAAGTACTCGCCGCGGAACGGGACGATGCGCACCGGAGCGGACACGCCGGCCAGCCGGGCGATCCGGTCCGCGTACAGGCCGGCGCAGTTGACGACGGTACCGGCGGAGATCTCGCCGGCCGTGGTGAGCACCGTGGTGCCGCGCAGCCCGGTGACCCGGGTGCCGGTCTGTACGGTGGCACCGGCCGCCGCCAGCAGCCGCGCCAGGGTCACGCAGACCGCGCCGAAGTCGGTGATCCCGGTGTCCGTGACGTGCAGCGCCGCGTGGCAGGCCACGTTCGGCTCGATCTCGACGGCTTCGGCCGGGGTGAGCATCTGGGCCGCGACGCCGTTGGCCTCGGCCCGCTGCGCGAGCGCGCGCAGCCGGGGCAGCTCCTCCTCCTCGGTCGCGACGATCAGCTTGCCGCACACGTCGACGGGTACGTCGTTGTCCTTGCAGAACTCCACCATCGACTGGGCGCCGGCCCGGCACAGCCGGGCCTTGAGGCTGCCCGGCCGGTAGTAGATCCCGGTGTGGATGACGCCCGAGTTGTGCCCGGTCTGGTGGGTACCCACCCGCTGTTCCTTCTCGACCAGCATGACGGTCGCATGTGGACGATCGAGGACCAGCCGGTGGGCCACGGCAAGCCCGACGATGCCGCCGCCGATGACCAGGAAGTCGACTCTTTGCACCCCGACAACTAACCACACTTGCGAACGATCAGTCCACGGCCGGGCGGACAAGCCAGCGGGAGCGGCGTGGCGACGGGCCGCCGGCCGCCTGGGACCGGCGGGAGATCTGCACCGACAGCAGGGCGGCCAGCAGGCACAGGGCACCCGCGCCGTACCAGGCGAGGTCGTAGGTGCCCAGCCGGTCGCGGACCAGGCCGGCGGCGGTCGCGGCCAGCGCGGCGCCGATCTGGTGCGAGGCGAAGACCCAGCCGAACACCACCGGCGCGTCGGCGCCGAAGCGCTCCCGGCACAGCGCGATCGTCGGCGGCACGGTGGCCACCCAGTCCAGGCCGTAGAAGAGGATGAAGACCAGCATGCTCGGGTGCGGGCTGGCCGCGAACAGGTCCGGCAGGACCAGGAGGGACAGGCCGCGCAGGAGGTAGTACCCGCCGAGCAGCCAGCGCGAGTCGACCCGGTCGGTGAGCCAGCCCGAGGCGACGGTGCCGGCGATGTCGAAGATGCCGACGAGGGCGAGCAGTCCGGCGGCCGTCGTCTCCGGCATGCCGTGGTCGTGGGCGGCCGGGATGAAATGGGTACCCATGAGCCCGTTGGTGCTCGCACCGCAGATCGCGAAGCCGCCCGCCAGGAGCCAGAAGGTGCCGGTACGCGACGCGGTGCGCAGCGCGCCCACCGCCCGGCCCGCGGCACCCGGCCCGGCCGGCGCGGGCGTCACCACCTCGGTCGCGCCGTACGCCGGCAGGCCCACGTCGCTCGGGTGGTCGCGCAGCAGCCAGATCACCAGCGGCACGACCGCCACCGCGGCCCCGGTCACGACGAGCGCGGCACTGCGCCACCCGTGCGAGGTGGCCAGTCGGGCCAGCACCGGCAGAAAGATCAACTGACCGGTCGCCCCGGCCGCGGTGAGGACCCCGGTGACGACGCCGCGCCGCGCGACGAACCAGCGACCGGTCACGGTGGCCACGAACGCGAGGGCCATGGATCCGGTACCCAGCCCGACGAGCACTCCCCAGCACAGCACCAGTTGCCAGCTGGCGCGCATGAACACGGTCAGGCCGCTGCCGGCGGCGACCAGCAACAGGGCGACCGATACCACCCGGCGCATGCCGAACCGCTCCATGAGAGCGGCGGCGAACGGCGCGGTCAGGCCGAACAGCAGCAGGTTGACCGAGACGGCGGCGGATATCGTGCCGCGCGACCAGCCGAACTCGTCCTGGAGCGGGGTGATCAACACGCCGGGCGTGGCCCGGAAGCCGGCCGCCCCCACGATCGCCACGAACGAGACCGCCGCCACCCACCAGGCCCGGTGCAGCCGCCGCCGGGTGTCCACCATCGTCGTCGTCACCGGATCATCCTCCGTGCCCGCTCCGGTGATCCACGAGTGGCCCGAATGCCAACATGTGCAAGAATCAGGCCATGACTCCCCATCAGGTCGCCGTCCTGGCACTGGACGGGGTGGTCACCCTTGATCTCGGGGTACCGCCGCAGGTCTTCGGCGCCGCCCGGTACCCGGATCTGAAGCGCCTCTACGAGGTGCGCGTCTGCACGCCCGACGGCGGCCCGGTGCGCGCGGCGGCGGGCTTCTCGATCGTCCCCGACCACGGCCTGGACCTGCTCGACCGCGCCGACACGGTGATCGTGCCCGGCGTCCACGTCCAGTCCCCGGACCTCGCCGGCACGCCCGCGGTCCACGAGGCGCTGCGCGCGGCGGCCGGCCACGCCCGCGTGATGTCCATCTGCACCGGCGCCTTCGTGCTGGCCAGCGCCGGCCTGCTGGACGGCCGGCCGGCGACCACGCACTGGGCGCACGCGCAGCGCTTCCGCGAGCTCTACCCCGAGGTGCGGCTGGATCCCGACGTGCTGTTCGTGGACGACGGCGACGTGCTGACCTCCGCCGGCGTCGCGGCCGGCATCGACCTGTGCCTGCACGTGGTGCGCCGCGACCACGGGAGCTCCGTCGCCAACCGGGCGGCGCGCCGGTGCGTGGTGCCGCCCTGGCGCGACGGTGGCCAGTCGCAGTTCATCGAGCGGCCGGTACCCTCGCCGGGCGACACCACGACGGCGGCCACCCGCGCCTGGGCGGTGGCCCACCTCGACGAGGCGCTGGAGCTGTCCACGATGGCCCGGCACGCGCAGATGAGCGTGCGCACCTTCACCCGCCGGTTCCGCGACGAGACCGGGATGAGCCCGGGCCGGTGGCTGCTGCGGCAGCGGGTCGAGCACGCGCGCCGGCTGCTGGAAACGACCGACCTGGCGATCGACCGGGTGGCGCGGCGGGCCGGCTTCGGCACGGCCGCGTCACTGCGCCAGCACCTGCACTCGACCGTGGGTGTGTCCCCCGCCGCCTACCGCCGCGCGTTCACTCCCCCTGACCGGTAGCGCCCGCTTAGCCGGGTACCGCGACGCCGACCGTGATGTCGTTGGTACACACGGTAACCGAGGGATCTTGCACGGTCATCTCGAGCGTGTCGCCGACCGCTTCGACGAGGAAGAAGACCTGGTGCAGCCCGCGGTACACCTGGAACCAGCTCTCCTTCTTGCCGACGCTCAGGCTCGCCTGCGAGGCACCCGAACTGACGTAGCCGACGCGCACCACGTACTGCAATCCCCACGCGGAATGGGTCAGCTTGATCTGTACCGGCTGGCCGGCGCGGAACACGTAGCCGCAGGCCGTTTCGGTGCTCGGCTGGATGCCGACGCCCTGCACCTTGACATGCCGGGCGTGGCCGGAGTCGTCGAAGATCCACGGATCGACCGACTCCGTCACGAACACCGGCCGGTGCCGGGCGGGGAGGAAGAACTGGGACTGCAGGTTGTAGGGGTAGGACAGGCTGCCCTGCACGCCCTCGGGGACGGCACGGTCCAGGAAATCCGCGCCGGGGGGTAGCGCGGCCAGTTCCGCCTGCGCCGTGTGCAGGTAGTCCCGGCCCTGCTTCATCGCCCAGTAGTCGCCGAACCGTTCCGTGCTCCAGGCGGCCCCGAGTAGGTACCCGCCGAGCAGCAGGACGAGGGTCACGGCGCCGGCCATGGGGGTGCGCAACGCCGCCGGAAAACCGGCCCACCAGGAGATCCGCGGGGCCACGACAGACGAGTCGCGTAGGCCTACCACGGCCACGCCCGTGCACAGCGCCAGCACCACGACCGCGTCGGCGACGTACCGGGGTGCCAGCCCGGCCGCGGGACTGAAGACGCGGCCCAGCCGGGTCGACGCGAGCATCACGGCGACCATCGCCACGTACCCGACCGGCACGATCCAGGCGCGCAGCGCGCCCCGCCGGGTCAGTGCCGTGGCGACGACGAGCGCCACCAGTGCGGCAAGGGCCAGCCAGCGTTCGATGTCGCCGGGCGCGGTGTCGGGCGCGCCGTCGCCGGCCGGCGCCCACTGCCACGGGCCGCCGAACAGTCCGGGTATCAGCGTGGAGAACAGCAGTTGCCGCACGAACCCGCCCACCTCGGCGACCGAGGACGGCGGGTACAGCGACGACTGCGCCCGGGCCAGGTACAGCGCGAGGTACGCGCCGCTCACACCGGACAGCACCAGCCAGGCCTGCCAGTACCGGACGGCGGCGCGCAGCACGCTGCGTACCGGTCCGCCCTCGACGTACAGGCAGGCGGTCAACAGGAACACCAGCGGCGCGATCAGCAGGGACTTCTCGAAGAACAGCAGGCCGAGCACGAGGGACAGGCCAAGCGTCAGCAGGTGCCGCGGGCGGCGCGTGCGTACGTACCGGACCTGCGCGCCCACCGCCAGTACCATCGCCAGCTGCATGGGCAGCACGTTGAGCCCGGCCGCCCACCAGGAGTCGGCCTCCAGGGTCAGCGGGCTGAACAGGAACAGCGCCAGCGGGATCAGCAGCCCCCAACCCGGCCGCAGCGCTCGCCGCAGCAGCCGGTAGAACGCGATGCTCACCGCCGCCTGGCCCGCGGTCATGAGCACGACATAGGGCCAGTACGCGAGGCCGAAGGCGCGCGTGACGAGCCACGTGGCCAGCAGGCCGCCGGGCATCATGTGGTTGTTGTACAGCGCCGTGAGGTACCCGAAGGACAGGTCCATACGGGCGGCCCGCGAGGCGAGTGTGAAGTCGTCGTAGGCCAGGAACCCGCGGGTCGCGATCTGTGGCCGCCAGACCAGCTGGACCAGGATCAACGCCACGGCCACCGCGCGCACCGGATCCGCCCGGACCCACCGCGCCACCCGGCCACCGTCCCCCGTGGCCGCGCCGGTCGCGGCCGCCTCCACCACGGTCATGGCAGATAGACTGCCATGAACCACCAACTTCCAGTACGGGCGATGCGCCCACTGCGGCCCAGCGCGGCACCGGCCTCAGCCGAAGCTGCAGCAGCACCGTGATGACCACGTTACGGGCC
>JBBWZQ010000019.1:0-6297 GCA_039649115.1 Micromonosporaceae bacterium
GCCCTGGTGCGGCTGCGCGAGCGGCACCCGGGACAGTGGGTGGTCGTGGTGTCCCACGTGTCGCCGTTGAAGGTGCTGCTGCGCGACGCGCTGGCCGCCGGCGACGAGCTGCTGTACCGGCTGTACCTCGACCCGGCTGGGATGTCCATTGTGGACTACTGGGCGGACGGTGGGGTCGCGGTGCGTACCGTCAACGACACCGCCCACCTCGCCTCACGGTCCGGCGGTGGTGGCGACGCCGGCGAGGAGGGGGAGTAGCCACGGTGCGATGACCCGTTGCACCCCGGCGGGCGTGAAGTGCAGCCCGTCGCTGCGGATCCGCACACCCTTGACGCTCCAGGTGAACGTGCCGCCCGGGCAGGCGACCGCGGCCAGATCGAGAACCGTCACCGTCTTCGGGTGCGCCGCCGCCTCGGCCCGCAGCAGCGCGTTCCAGGCGTCCACCCGCGCCGGCTGGTCCTCCGGGTACAGGCCGCCGCCGGGCTTCTCGGTCCGGTGCGTGTACGGCGCGGTGAGCAGGACCACGCGGGCCCCCCGGGCACCGGCGACCGCCACCGCCTGGTCGAGCTGCCCGGTCAGGTACGCGTCGAACGGCGCCTGGCCCACGTGCTGGTACCCGCCGTTCAGCTTGCGGTCCATCAGCTCCCAGCGGTCCAGCAGGATCACCGCGACGTCGGGATCGTCGGCGTTCACCCCGGTGCGCCAGATGCTCGGCCAGTGCACGCAGTACGGGTAGTTGGTGTGCGGCCCGCCCAGCTCCAGGATGTCCGGCAGCACCGCGATGCCGCAGCCCTGCACCGCCCGTACGGTCGCCTGCAGGCCCGGGTGCGGCGGCAGGTAGGTGCCGAGCGTCCAGGCCACCGAGTCGCCCAGGAACGTGATCCGGGGCAGCGCGCCGGGCCGGCGCCCGGGACGCCGCATGGGTGGCGGTCGCCCGGCCCGGGTCACCGGGCCGAGGGATGCGCTGGGCACCACCACCGGGACCGCGGCCACCTGGCCCGCGGCCAGCGAGGCGGTCGGCATCGTGGCGATGCCGACCGAGGCGATGGTCAGGCCGACCGCGGCCAGCGTTGCGCCGATGGGTACCAGCCGCGGTGCGTGCCGCAGCCGGCGGCCCTCCCGGATCGGCCGCTCCACCAGGTGGTACGAGAGGGTCGCGAGGACGAGGGTCAGCGCGATCCGCGCGGCGAGCAGCACCGGCCCGGTCAGCCCGGTGCGTTCCGCGTCGACGAACTGGAACAGCGGCCAGTGCCACAGGTAGACGCCGTAGGAGATGCGGCCGAGCCAGACCAGCGGCGGCAGGCCCAGCAGCCGGGCCGTGGGGGAGCGCGGGCTGGTGACGGCGTGCCCGAGGACCGCGGCGACGGCCAGCGCGTCCAGCGTCAGGCCGCCGTGGTAGAGCCAACCCGCGGTGCCGTCGGCGTGCGTCCACAACCACCCGGTACCGGCCGCGCCGGCCAGGGCGAGGGCACCGGGTACCGGGTGCCAGCGCCGTTCCCGGTGCGGTGCGCGGCCGGCGAGTACCACCGCGAGCGCGCAGCCGATGAGCAGCGCCTGGGCCCGGCTGTCCGTGCCGAAGTAGGCCCGATTCACGTCACCCGGCCGGTACCAGATGATGGCTGTGACAGCGGAGGCGGCGGCGCCGGGCAGCGCGACGGCGAGCAGCGCCCACCTGCTCTTCGCCACCGCCGCAACCGCTGACACGATCAGGGGCCACAGCAGGTAGAACTGCTCCTCGATGCCCAGTGACCAGGTATGTTGCAGCGGCGACGGGGCGGCGGTCTGGGTGAAGTAGTCGCTGCCCCGGTAGATCATGCGCCAGTTGGCGACGTATCCGAGGGCGGCCAGCGCGTCGCCGCGCAGCAGCTGGACCTCGACCGGCGGCAGCAGGAACCGGCTGGCGAAGACCACACAGATCAGCAGCAGCAACAGGGCCGGCAGCAGCCGCCGCGCCCGGCGCGCCCAGAACGCCGCGAGCCGGACGCGGCCGTGCCGTGCCCGCTCGGCGAGCAGGAGCGACGTGATGAGAAAGCCGGAGAGGACGAAGAACGCGTCCACGCCGAGGAACCCGCCGGGCAGGGCCGCGACGCCGCCGTGGAACAGCAGCACCGCGCCGACGGCCAGGGCGCGCACGCCATCGAGAGCGGGCTGGTACCGGTACACCCGTTCTGTGTCCCTGTGCGCTGCGGTCCTGTCGCCCATGACGTCCTGCGGACAGCCTGGCGCACCTCGTCCGGCTCCGCATCTCGAGCGATCCGCCTGGCGCGCTCTGGCTACCGCTCGACGACGCGCGCGCGACGAGCGGGCGCGCTGGCGTGATCATTGGTGAAACAGTCAATGAAGATCGATATATGGGAGGGCTGCCATGGCAGAGCCGCACGCGAGATCCGATCGGGTACGGGCGACCAGCCGGTGGCACTGGCTGCTCGTCGTACCGGTTCTGGTACCCCTGCTGGTCTTCCTCTACGACGGCAAGGACCCGCGCCTGTTCGGGTTCCCCCGCTTCTACTGGCTGCAGTTGGCCTTCATCCTGCTCGGCGTGTCCAGCACAGCCCTGGTGTACCGGCTGACGCGGGTCGGCCCGTCCGACCGGGGGACTGAGTCGTGAGTCAGCACATCACCGAAATCGTCATCGCGACCATCATCTTCGTCGCGGTCAGCGCGATGGGCTTCATCGCGGCCCGCTGGCGCCGGCCGGAGAACATGGCCCACCTTGACGAGTGGGGCCTGGGCGGGCGCAGCTTCGGCTCCTGGATCACCTGGTTCCTGGTCGGCGGCGACCTCTACACCGCGTACACGTTCGTCGCGGTGCCGGCCCTGCTGTTCGGGGCGGGCGCGACCGGGTTCTTCGCCGTGCCGTACACGGTGATCGTCTATCCGATGGTCTTCGTCATCCTGATCCGGCTCTGGTCGGTGTCCCACCGGCACGGCTTCGTCACACCGGCCGACTTCGTCCGCGCCCGGACGGGCTCCTCGACCGTGGCGCTGCTGGTCGCGATCACCGGCATCGTGGCCACGATGCCCTACATCGCGCTGCAACTCGTGGGCATCGAGTCGGTGCTCAAGGCGATGCACGTGAACCCGACGTGGGCACTCATCATCGCGTTCGCGATCCTCGCCGCGTACACCTACCAGTCGGGCCTGCGTGCCCCGGCACTGATCGCGTTCGTCAAGGACGCATTGATCTATATCATCATCCTCATCGCGATCATCTACATCCCGTACAAGCTCGGCGGCTGGCACAAGATCTTCGACGCCGCCGACGCCAAGTTCGCGAAGACCAACGGCACCCTGCTCAACCACGCCAACCAGTGGCAGTACGTCACGCTGGCCTTCGGCTCGGCGCTCGCGCTGTTCCTGTACCCGCACAGCATCACCGGCGTGCTGGCCAGCCGCAACCGCGGCGTCATCAAGCGCAACATGGCCGCGTTGCCGGCCTACAGCCTGCTGCTCGGCCTCATCGCCCTGCTCGGCTACATGGCGATCGCCGCGAAGGTCAAGCCGATCGCCAGCAACGGCACGGTCGACACCAACACGGTGGTGCCCGTCCTGTTCGACCAGATGTTCCCGCACTGGCTCGCCGGCATCGCCTTCGCGGCGGTGGCGATCGGGGCGCTGGTGCCCGCGGCCATCATGGCCATCGCCGCGGCGAACCTGTTCACCCGCAACATCTACAAGGAGTACCTCAAGCGCGACGCCACCCCGGCGCAGGAGGCCACGGCCAGCAAGATCGCCTCGCTGGTGGTGAAGGCCGGCGCGGTGGTGGTGATCCTGGCCATCAGCCCGCAGTTCTCCATCGACCTGCAGCTGATCGGCGGCGTCATCATCCTGCAGACGCTGCCCGCCGTGGCCATCGGCCTCTACACCTCGTGGTTGCACCGCTGGGGCCTGGTCGCCGGCTGGGTTGCCGGGATGGGGCTGGGCATGTGGATGCTGTACCAGATCCCCAACATCGCCACGAAGCACCGGCACTTCGGCGGGTCCGCCTTCCCGCTGGCCAACTGGTTCGACCCGACCGTCATCCACCTCGACGCGAAGACCACGATGTACGTGGGCTTCATCGCGGTGCTCACCAACCTCGTGGTGGCCGTGCTCGTCACGCTGCTGTGCCGGGCGCTGCGCGCGGCGGACGGCGTGGACCGCACCCGGCCGGACGACTACCTCGCGGACGAGGGCGACGCGCGCGCCACGCCACCCACCGAGGACCAGCTGCCCGAGCCGGTACCGACCGCCTGAGGACTTGACAACCGCGCCCTCCTTATCGATTATCAACATGTCGATAATCGATAAGGAGGGCGCCTCGTGGTACGACGTACCGCCAACTCGTCCCGGGTACTGCTGTTGCTGCTGCTCGCCGGTGTCGCGATCGTGGGAGTGCTGGGCGCCGGCAGCGCCCGGGACGCTGTCATCCCCGTACACCTCGTCGCGCCCCCCGGTCACAAGACCATCGGCCTCTTCGCGAGCCACGGCGGCCGACCCGTGACATGGCTGTTGTGGACCGCGCTGCCCAGCGCGACCGTCATCGTGGCTCTGCTCGCGCTGATGCTCTGGACCCTCGCGACCGCCCGGCGGCACGGCCTGTACCACCGCTCCACGCTGCGCCTGCTGCGCGTCACGGCACTCGTGGGCCTGCTCGGCGGTCCGGTCGCGGCGCTCGTCGAGGCGCTGAGCGGGCGCTGGACCTCGCGGGACTACTCCTACACCCCCGCGGTGGGCCGCTGGCAGCTCGCCGCGCTGCTGGTGCTGCTGGGCTGCGCGTTCCTCGCCGTACGGGAGGTGCTGGCCCGGGCCAGCGCGCTGCACGCCGAGCTGGACGGGGTGATCTGATGGCGGCCGAGGAGAACCGGGTGGCGGTACACATCGACGAGCTGCTCGCCCGGCGCGGGCTGACGCTCACCGAGCTGGCCGACCGGGTCGGCATCACCCTGGCCAACCTGTCGGTGCTCAAGAACGGCCGGGCCCGGGCGATCCGGTTCACCACGCTGACCGCGCTGTGTGACGTGCTGGAGTGCCAGCCGGGGGACCTGCTGTCCACTCATACCAGGACTTTGATCAGCAAGTAGGCGCCCACGACGAGGCCGAAGCCGACGATGATGGCGCGCAGAACTCTCGACGGCAGCCGGCGCGCCAGCCGGGCGCCCAGATACCCACCCAGCAGCGTGGTCGGCGCCAGCACCCCGACCGCCGCCCAGTCGATCTGCCCGAACAGCGTGAACGCCACCACCGTGACCAGGCCGGCCAGCGCCGAGATGACATTCTTCAGCGCGCTGATCCGGGCCATCGTCTCGTCCAGCACCAGGCCCAGCCCGGCGACGAGCATCACGCCGAGGGCCGCGCCGAAGTAGCCGCCGTACACCGCGCCCAGCCCGGCGAGCCCGTGCAGCGCCACCACCCGCCGGGTCCCGGACATCGTCGCCGGATGGCCCACCACCGCGCGCAGCCGGTCCTGGAACGCCAGCACCCCGGCCGCCCCGAGCACGAGAAACGGCACGATGATCTCGAACGTACCGGCGGGGGTGGCCCGCAGCAGCAGGGCGCCGAGCACCGTCCCCAGCACCGTTGTCGGGAACAACGCGAGGAGTGTCCGCCGCCCGCGCCGCTCGGCCAACTCGCCGAGATCCATCCGGCTGCCGTAGACGCTCGCCAGGTATCCCGGGCTCACCGCCACGGAGTTGGTGAAGTTGGCGGGCTTCGCCGGCAGCCCGACCGCGAGCAGCGCCGGGAACGTGATGAGCGAGCCGCCACCGGCGATCGCGTTCACGGTGCCGGCGCCGAGACCGGCGATCAGCAGCAGAGTGACGTGGGACGGGCTCATCACGTGCTGAGGCTAGCCGCCCCGCCGGATGCGGTGAAGATCGCGGGCCGGGTACCATTGTCGGGCGATGGACGAGTCGACTGGGCGGTCGCGTCGGCGCCCCGGTCGGGCGTCGCCGAGGAACGTCCGGGCTCCACAGGGCAGGGTGGTTGTTAACGGCAACCCGGGGTGACCCGCGGGAAAGTGCCACAGAAAACAAACCGCCGCGCCATCCGGCGCGGTAAGGGTGAAACGGTGGGGTAAGAGCCCACCAGCGTCCCGGGTGACCGGGGCGGCTCGGTAAACCCCACCCGGAGCAAGGCCAAGAGGGCCGCCACCGCGAGGTGGCAGCCTGCGCAGGCGACCGAGGACGGCCCGTCCGATGCCTGCGGGTAGGCCGCTGGAGCCTGCCGGCGACGGCAGGCCGAGATGGATGGCCGCCGCTCGCGCGCTCGTCGCGCGAGGCACAGAACCCGGCGTACAGGTCGACTCGTCCATCGCTA
>JBBWZQ010000366.1:0-5867 GCA_039649115.1 Micromonosporaceae bacterium
TCCAGATCCAGGTGTCCGGCGACGGCGCCACGTGGACGAGCGTCTACGCGACCACCACCGGTACGGGTGGCACGCAGACGCTGACCGTCGCCGGCAGCGGGCGCTACGTCCGCGTGTACGGCACCGCCCGGGCCACTCAGTACGGCTACTCCCTGTGGGAGTTCCAGGTGTACGGCACGCTGGGCAGCACCTGCGGTACGGGCAACGCGGCGCTGGGCCGGCCGGCCACCGCGTCCGCCACGGAGAATGCCGGTACCCCCGCCTCGGCCGCGGTGGACGGCGACACCGGCACCCGGTGGTCCTCGACGTTCAGCGACCCGCAGTGGATACAGGTCGACCTCGGCAGCTCCCAGCAGATCTGCCAGGCGGTACTGACCTGGGAAGCCGCGTACGCGACCGGCTTCCAGATCCAGGTCTCCCCCGACGCGGTCGCCTGGACCACCATCTACAGCACCACCACCGGCACCGGCGGCACGCAGACGCTCACCGTCGCCGGCACCGGCCGGTACGTGCGCGTCTACGGCACCGCACGCGCCACCCAGTGGGGGTACTCACTGTGGGAGCTCGCCGTGCAGGTCGTGGGCGGCGCCACCGGCAGCCCGAGCCCGACCCCGACCGGCGGGACCGGCTGCCCGTGGGTGGGCTCCACCGCGCCCATCGCGACCCGGGTGTCCCAGGTGCTCGCCCGGATGACGCTGGACCAGAAGATCTCCATCCTGCACGGCAACGGCGCCTCCTCCCCCTACATCGGCAACCTGACCGGCATCCCTTCGCTGTGCATCCCGAATCTGGGCCTGCAGGACGGGCCCGGCGGCGTCGGCGACGGCATGGGCGGCGTCACCCAGATGCCTTCCGCGGTCACCTCGGCGGCCACCTTCGACACCGCGCTGGAGCAGCAGTACGGCGCGGCGATCGGCGCCGAATTCGCCGGCAAGGGCGCCAATGTGGCGCTCGGGCCGACCCTGAACATCGTGCGCGACCCGCGCTGGGGCCGGGCGTTCGAGACGTTCAGCGAAGACCCGTACCTGACCGGCCAGATGGCCGCCGCCGACATCATGGGCATCCAGAGCCAGGGCGTGATGGCACAGGCCAAGCACGCGGCCGTCTACAACCAGGAGACCAACCGCAACAGCCCGGCCGACAACGCCATCGTGGACACCCGGACCCTGCAGGAGATCTACCTGCCCGGCTTCCAGGCGGCCGTCACCCAGGGCGCCACCGCGTCGGTGATGTGCGCGTACAGCACGGTCAACGGGGTGTACGCCTGCCAGCACCCGTACCTGCTGAACACCGCTCTGTACCAGCAGGCGGGCTTCGGCGGCTTTGTCACCAGTGACTGGGGTGGCGCGCACTCCACAGTGGAATCCGCCAACGGCGGCATGACCATGGAGATGCCCAACGGATACTTCTACGCCGACTTCCTCAGGCAGGCGGTCACCAACGGCCAGGTGAGCCAGTCCACCGTGGACACCATGGTGAGCAGGGTGCTCACCCAGATGTTCGCCTTCGGCCTGTTCGACAGGGCGCCCAGCGGTTCACCGGGTGCGACGGTCAGCACCGCGGCACACGTCGCCGTTGCCAGGCAGGGCGCCGAGGAGGGCACGGTACTGCTGAAGAACAACGGCGTGCTGCCGCTGTCCACCGCGTCCATCCACTCCATCGCGGTACTGGGTGCCGACGGCGGCGCGGCGGTGCAGAGCGTCGGCGGCGGCAGCGCGATCGCGACCAGCTCCGGTACGGTGTGGCCGCTGACCGGCATCCAGAACCGGGTCGCCGGCACCGGCGTCACCGTGCAGTACAACGACGGCAGCAACATCTCGTCGGCCACCAGCCTGGCGCAGACCTCGGATGTGGCGATCGTGTTCGCCAGCAACAACTACGGCAACGAGGGCAGCGACCAGCCCACCATCGACCTGCCCGGTACGCAGAACCAGCTGATCAGCTCGGTGGCCGCGGCGAACCCGCGCACCATCGTGGTGCTGCACACCAACTCGGCGACCACCATGCCGTGGCTGAACCAGGCGGCCGCCGTGTTCGAGGGCTTCTACCCGGGCCAGCAGGTCGGTACGGCCATCGCCGAGCTGCTCTTCGGCGACGTGAACCCGTCCGGCAAGCTGCCCGTCACGTTCCCGAACAGCCTCGCCGACGTGCCGGCACACACCGCGGCGCAGTGGCCGGGCGCCAACAGCCAGGTGCAGTACTCCGAAGGGCTCAAGGTCGGCTACCGGTGGTACGACGCGCAGAACGTCGCGCCGCTGTTCCCCTTCGGGTACGGGCTGTCCTACACCACGTTCGCGTTCAGCAACCTGTCGGTGGGGGCGCTGTCCGGCGGCAACTCGTCGGTCAGCGCCACGGTGACCAACACCGGCTCCCGCGCCGGTACCGAGGTGGCGCAGCTGTACGTCGGCGACCCCTCCTCGACCGGCGAACCGGTTCACCAACTGCGCAACTTCAAGCGGGTGACGCTGAACCCGGGACAGGCCACCACGGTCGCGTTCACGGTCTCCACGCACGACCTGGCGCACTGGGACAGCACCGCCAACGCGTGGACGACCACCGCCGGCTCGTACCAGATCCTCGTGGGTGACTCCTCCCGCAACCTGCCGCTGTCAGCCGCGCTCACCGTGGCCACCACCACGAGCGCCGCCACCGTCGCCGGCGGCACCCTGACCGTGCCCAACCCGCACGGCATGAGCAGCCCGACTGGCGCGGCGGTCAGCTGGACCTTCGCCCCCGCCGCGGCGGGCGTGACATACAGCGCCGCCGGCCTGCCCGCCGGGCTGTCCATCAGCGGCACCGGGGTCATCTCCGGCGCCGCCACCGGCCGGGGCACCAGCACCGTCACGGTGACCGCGCACGACACCACCGGCGCCACCGGCAGCGCCACCTTCGTGTGGACTGTCGCATGAGGACGGACACCGGCCCGGGATGGCTCAGCGCGGGGGCGCGAGCAGGATGTCGACGACATCGCGAAGCGGGCCGATCAGATCGTCGGATGTCGCGTCGCGCAAGGGCTGCAGACCAACGGCGGATCGTAGGACAGCGACGCCGACGCCCAGCGCGACCACGAGTTCCGCTCTCAACAGGCGTTCGCCGTCGTCCTGCGCCCGCCGCGTGCCCGAGGCTTCGAGCACCCGTCGGCTGAAGTCCTGCAACGCCTGCCTGCGCAGGCTGTCCACCCGCTCGTCGCCGGAGACGCGCAACAACATCAGCACCGGGTGCTCGCCGGATTCCGGCCAGGCGCCGGCCGACAACTGGTGGCTGAGGGCGCTTGATGAGTGCGAGGTTGACCCCGACGTCCGCCGCGACGTCGCGCAGCGTCGTGCGGTCGTACCCGAGGCGGATGAACCGGCTGCGCGCGGCCTGCAGGAGCGCTTGACGCGTCGCTGCCGCGTCCCGCCGCCGGCGACCCCCGGCCGGCTGTCCGGCGGTACCCGGATCCGCGGCGTCGTCCGGCGACCCGCCTGGGGAAGACAACCTTTCTACCCGGTCCTATGCTCTTACCTCTGGGAGGTGCGATGTCCTCGAACATCGAAGGTACGCAGACCGGAACGGGAGATCTGGCCGGGTCGAAGCTGACCAGCTTGTACGAGCGGCGATTCAGCCAGGAGGAGCTGGCCGCCAAGCGTGCGCTCTGGAATGCCCTGTGCCGCGGGTTTTTCGACCGGTACATAGGGACTGAGGACACGGTCCTCGACCTGGCCGCCGGCAGATGCGAGTTCATCAATGCCTGCCAGGGGAGGCAGAAGATCGCCGTCGACCTCAATCCCGAGGTCAAGCGGTGGGTCCATGCCGCCAGCGCGATCGTGGCCCGCAGCGACAACCTCATCGGCGTGGACGACGACTCGGTCGATGTGGTTTTCACCTCGAACTTCTTCGAGCATCTGGCCAGCAAGGCCGAACTGCTCGACACCCTCGCCGAGTGCTGGCGGGTGCTGCGGCCCGACGGTCGCCTGCTGGTGCTGATGCCCAACCTGCGGTATGTGAAAGGCCGCTATTGGGACTATTTCGACCACCAGTTGCCGCTCACCCACCTGAGCCTGGTGGAGGGGCTGCGGATGGCCGGGTTCGAGCCGATGCGGGTCATTCCGCGCTTCCTGCCGTACACCGTGAAGGGTTTTCGGATCAAGATCCGGCCGGTTCTCGTGCACGCGTACCTCCGGCTACCAGTCGTGTGGCCGTTGCTCGGCGGCCAGATGTTCGTGGTCGCCCGCAAACACAGCGACCCGTTCGACGCGTGATCGCGACGATGGAGCCTGCGGTGACCGAGCCGGTCACCCGTAGTGGGCTCGCCCGCCGGTTGCTGCTCGGTGGTCTGGTGGCGCTCGCGGCTCTGTTTCTCTTCCTCGGGTATCTGCGCATGGCCCGGGTGTATCCCACGAACTCCGACGGGGCCAGCGTCGCCCTGCAGGCGTGGGAGATGTTGCACGGCAACGTGTTGCTGCGCGGCTGGACGGTGGCGGACGTGTCGTTCTACACCACGGACATGGTGCAGCTCGCCGGGCTGGAGTGGCTGCTGGGTCTGTCGGCCGAGGCCGTACACGTGGGCGCGGCCCTGACGTACACGCTGCTGGTCCTCGCGGCCGCGCTCGTGGCCAGGGGGCGGGCGCGCGGCCCGGAAGCGGTGCTGCGGATGGGCGTGGCGGTCGTGCTGCTGCTGGCCCCGGCTCCCGGCTTCGGCTACCTGACCTTGCTCAGCGGGCCCGACCACACCGGAACCGCACTGCCCGTACTCGCCGCCTGGTGGCTGGTGGAACGCGCCGTGGCGCGCCGGTTCGTGCCCGTCGTGGTCGCGCTGCTGTTGGCGTGGGCGCAGGTCGGCGACGCGTTGATCGCGGTCATCGGAGCCCTGCCGCTGGCGGTCGTCGCGGGCTGGCGCCTGCTGCGCGCCGCGCCGGCCGGTACGCGGTGGCGGCGGCGGCTTCTCGGAGTGGACGGGCGACTCCTGTTGGCGGCTGTGGTGTCGGTGCCGCTGGCCGCCGGGTTCGTCGGCGCGGTACGCGCCGCGGGCGGCATGGTCGGGACGCCGGCCGCCCTCGAGCTCAGCCCGTTGTCCGATCTGTGGTCTCGCGCGGCGGCCACCGCCCGGGGCGTGCTGGTCGTCTACGGCGGGTACCTGCCGGAGCGGCACGGGACACTGTCTGTCGCCCTGGGCGTCGTACACCTGGTCGCGCTGCCGCTGGTGGTTGTCGCACTCGGCGTCGCGCTGTTCCGGCTGATGCGCCACCGGTCGACCGCAGGCGACGACCGGGTCACGCCGCTGCTGGCCGTCGGGATCGCCGCCAACCTCGCCGCCTACCTGCTCTCCACCCTACCGGCGGATCTGCACGGTGGCCGCGAGATCGTGGCGGTGCTGCCGCTGGGGGCGGCGCTCACCGGCCGGGTGGTAGGCCCCTGGCTGCGAGCGAACCGACCGGGCCGCCTCGCCCTGGCCATCCTCGTACCAGTCGCGTGTCTCAGTTTCGCCGCGCAGGCGGTGACCGCGAACGGAGCGGCGGGCAGCGCCGTCGGATCGCTGGAGGCGAGTTGGCTGTCGCCGCGCGGCTACACCTACGGCCTGGGCACATACTGGACCGCGAACAGCGTCACGCTCGCGTCCCACGGCCGGGTGCGGGTGGTGCCCGTCGCCGGCATGGACAGTTACCGGGCCCACCACTACGAGTCGCGCGACGACTGGTACGACCCGGCGCGACACGACGCCCGCTTCCTCCTCCTGGACACGACCGCACCCGTCGACATGGCAAAGATCACGGCGCAGTTCGGCCCGCCGGTCATCACCCAGCGCTTCGGTCCGAGACGACTTCTCCTGATCTACGACCACAACATCCTCACCGACCTACCCAGCAGCTGAGCCAGGTTTCCGCCTC
>JBBWZQ010000391.1:0-8286 GCA_039649115.1 Micromonosporaceae bacterium
CTGTCCGCCGAATCCCGTAGACCGCTGTTCCGGGCCGCATGACCTGGGTGCCGCCATCGCCGTCCGCCCCATGGCAACCGCCGGAGGAGCCCCTTGACCTCGCTGCTCGCGTCCCTTGCCCGGCGCCTGCGCCACACGCTCGGCTCCGCTGCCGTGATCACGGATGAGGCCACCCGGCGGACGTACGAGTGCGACGGGCTCACCTCCTACCGCTGTGTTCCGGGCCTGGTCGTGCTGCCCGAGACCGCCGAGCAGGTACAGGAGACCGTGCGCGCCTGCCGCGACCTCAAGGTGCCGTTCGTCGCCCGCGGCTCCGGCACCGGTCTGTCCGGCGGCGCGCTGCCGATGGCGGCCGGCGTGCTGATCGTGACCGCGAAGATGCGCCGGATCCTCGACGTCGACCTGCCCAACCGGCGGGCCGTGGTCGAGCCGGGCGTCATCAACCTGGCCATCAGCAACGCCGTGGGCGGTGCCGGCTACTACTACGCGCCGGATCCGTCCAGCCAGCAGATCTGCTCGATCGGCGGCAACGTCGCGGAGAACTCCGGCGGCGCGCACTGCGTCAAGTACGGCTTCACCGTCCACCACGTCACGGGCCTGGAGATCTGCACGCCCGACGGCGAACTGGTCTGGATCGGGCCGGGCAAGGCGGCCGAGGCGCCCGGCTACGACCTGACCGGCGTGTTCGTCGGCTCCGAGGGCACCCTGGGCATCGCCACCAAGGTGGTGGTCAAGCTGCTGCGTACCCCCGAATCGGTCGTCACTCTGCTCGCCGCGTTCCGTACCATCGAAGAGGCCGGCGCCGCGGTCAGCGCCATCATCGCGGCCGGGCTGACCCCGGCGGCCGTGGAAATCATGGATGCCCTCGCGATCACCGCCGCCGAGCAGGCGGTGGCCTGCGGCTATCCGGCCGGCGCGGGCGCCGTGCTGATCGTGGAGTTGGACGGCCCGGCCGTCGAGGTCGAGGCGGAGGTGGCGGCGGTGCGCGGCCTGTGCCGGGAGGCCTTCGAGATCCGGGTCGCGGCGGACGCGGTGGAGCGTGCCGCGATCTGGAAGGGGCGCAAGTCGGCGTTTGCCGCGGTCGGCCGGATCAGCCGCGACTACATCGTGCAGGACGGTGTGATCCCGCGCTCGGCACTGGCCGAGGTGCTCGGCGAGATCGACGGGCTGGCCGGTTCGGCGGGCGTGCGGGTGGCCAACGTGTTCCACGCGGGCGACGGCAACCTGCACCCGCTGGTGCTCTACGACGGCACGCAGGCGGGTGCGCTGCAGGCCGCGGAGCGGGTCTCCGGCGCGATCCTGGACCTGTGCGTGTCCCGCGGCGGCTCGATCACCGGAGAGCACGGCGTGGGTGTGGACAAGGCAGCCAAGCTGCCCCGGATGTTCAGCGAGGCGGATCTGGACACGATGCAGTTGGTGCGGTGTGCCTTCGACCCGGTGGGCCTGGCCAACCCGGGCAAGATCTTCCCGACGCCGCGGCTGTGCGGCGAGCCGCCGCGGCCGCGCGCGGGCGTGGTGGATTCGAGGGCCGAGGTGTGGTGAGCGCCACCGACCTGGCCGTGGGCGGTCCGGCCCGCGACGCGGGGTCGGCCGACACGGTCGGCGGCGTGCAGCCGAGGTTCGTGGCCGCGCCGCGGGACGCCACGTCCCTGGGTGAGGTGCTGGCGCGCTGCGCCGAGGCGGAACTCACGGCCGTGCCCAGAGGCGACGGGACCAAGCTCGACTGGGGCCGCCCGCCGTCCACAGTGGACGTCGTGGTGGACACCGGGCGGTTGGCGGGGGTACACGAGCACAGCCCCGCTGATCTCGTGGCCACGATCGGCGCGGGCACGCCCGTCCGCGCGGTGCAGGCGGTCCTCGCCCGGACCGGGCAGCGGCTGGCGCTGGATCCGCCGTCGACGGAGGCGACCATCGGCGGGATGCTCGCGACCGGCGAGGCGGGGCCGCTGCGGCACACCTTCGGGGCACCCCGCGACCTGCTGCTCGGGGTGGAGTTCGCGCGCGCTGACGGCACCCTCGCGCACGCCGGCGGCCGGGTCGTCAAGAATGTCGCCGGGTACGACCTGGGCAAGCTGCTGTGCGGCTCGTACGGCACGCTCGGCGTGATCGCCTCGGCCACCTTCCGGCTGCACCCGGTGCCGGCGCACCGGGCCTGGGTGGTCCGTGGCGTGCACAACCCGTCCGAGGTCTACGGCCTCGTCGGTGACCTGCTCGCCGCCACGCTGGCGCCGACCGCGATCGAGCTGGACCTGCCCTCGCTGCCGGTACTGCCACGCCAGCGCGACGGTGTGCCGGCTCCCGGCGGCCAGCTCGCGGTGATGTTCGAGGGCTCCGCGTCCGGGGTACCGGCCCGCTGCGAGGCGGCCGCGGCGCTGCTCGGCGGCGATGCGTCCACAGTGGACGAGATGCCGACGTGGTGGGGCCGGTACCCGTTCAACGCCAAGGATGTCGCGGTGCGCCTGGCGGCCCCGCTGGCCGGGCTGCATGCCGCGATCTACGCGCTGCGCGACGTCGCCGGCACGCCGTTCCCGGTGCGCGGCAGTGCCGGCGTGGGCGTCGTCTACGCCGCGCTGCCCGCCACGATGCCCGCGGCGCGGCTCGCGTCGGTACTCGACGCGGTGCGCACCACCCTGATCGCGCGCAACGGTACCTGCGTGGTGCTGTGCGCGCCGTCACCGCTGCGTGAGGAGCTGGATCTCTGGGGACCGGCCCAGGGACTCGCCCTCATGCAACGGGTCAAGGAGCAGTTCGATCCGCGGCGGCTGCTGTCGCCCGGCCGGTTCGTGGGTGGCATCTGATGGACATCCGGGAACTGACCGACGCGTGCGTCCACTGTGGATTCTGCCTGCCCGCCTGCCCGACCTACCAACTGTGGGGAGCCGAGGCCGACTCGCCGCGCGGGCGGATCCACCTGCTGCGCCAGTTGGCCGACGGCGTCACCACCGCAGACCAGGTGGTCGAGCACATCGACCAGTGCCTGGGCTGCCTCGCCTGCGTGCCTGCCTGCCCGTCCGGCGTGAAGTACGAGGAGATCATCGAGTACGGCCGCGTCGCCGTCGAGCAGACCCGCACGCCGCGCGACCGGGCGCTGCGCGACGCCATCTTCGCGTTCTTCCCCTACCCGCGCCGGATGGCGGCGCTGCGCACACCGATGCGCCTGGGCCTGACTCCGCCCGCGATGGCCGGCCGGACGGCGCGGGCAGCCGCCGAGCTGGCGCCGCCGATCCGGCCCCCGGTGCGCCTGCCGGCCCGCATCCGGGCCCGGCCGGGCGGCCGGCCCGGTGCCCGGCGCGCGGTGGTCGGCCTGCTCTCCGGCTGCGTGCAGCACGCGTTCTACTCGCACGTCAGCGCGGCCACCGCCCGGGTGCTGGCGATGGAGGGCTGTGACGTGCTGGTGCCACGCGGGCAGGGCTGCTGCGGCGCGCTGTCGCTGCACGCCGGCCGGCGGGCACAGGCGATGCGGCTGGCCCGCCGCACCGTGGCCGCGTTCACCCGAGCCGGCGTCGAGGTGGTCGTCACCGACGTGGCCGGTTGCGGTTCGGCGATGAAGGGGTACGCGCGCCTGCTCGCCGACGATCCCCGTTGGGCCCAGCCGGCGGCCCGCCTCGCGGAGCGGGTACGGGACGTCACCGAGGTGCTCGCGGAACTGGAGCCTATCGCCGAGCGGCACCCGGTGCCCCTGGCCGTGGCGTACCACGACGCCTGCCACCTCGCGCACGGCCAGGGCGTGACCCGGCCACCCCGCACCCTGCTCGCGCAGATCCCGGCCCTGCGCCTGATCGAGGTACCGGACGGGGGCACCTGCTGCGGCTCGGCCGGCGTCTACAACCTGCTGCAGCCGGAGCCGGCCACGGAGTTGGGCGACCGCAAGGCCAGGGCGATCCTGTCGACGGAGGCGGACGTGCTGGTGGCCGGCAACCCGGGCTGCCTGCTGCAGATCGACGCGGCGCTGCGCCGGGCCGGCGAGTCGCTCCCGGTGCGGCACACGGTCGAAGTGCTGGACGCCTCGCTCATGGGGTGAAGTCGTTGCGCAGCGCCAGGATCGCGATGTCGTCGCGCGGCGGCTCGGTGGAGAAGCCGAGTGCCGTGGCGCGCAGCCTGGCCGCGACGACGTCGGCCGCGTACCCGGCCAGCGGGCCCACCGCCTCGCGCAGCCGGTCCAGCCCGAACAGCTCGTCCCCGCGCCGCCGCTCGGTCACCCCGTCGGTGTAGAAGACGAGCGTGTCGCCCGGGCGCAGCGGTACGGTCACGCTCGGCGTCTTCACCTGTTGCAGCAGCCCCAGCGCGGTGCCGGGAGAGCCGACGAAGCGCGCCTCGCCGTCGGTGCCGACCAGCACCGGCCGGTCGTGCCCGGCGAGATGCAGGTTGATCTCCAGCCGGTTCGCGTCGGCGATGCGGACCGCCGCCATGGCCAGCGTGCAGTACCGACCGCCGCCGCGCTCCACGAGCGTCTCGTTGATCCGGCGGAGCATCTCGGGCAGCGGCCGGCCGTCCCGGATCAGTACCCGGATCACGTCCCGCACCAGCCCGGTGACCGCGGCCGCCTGTACCCCCTTGCCGGACACGTCGCCCACCACGACCAGCCAGCGACCGTCCGGCATCGCGACCACGTCGTAGAAGTCCCCACCCACGTCCGCGTCGCCGAGCGTCGGCACGTACTCCGCGCCGAACGCGATGCCGGTGACGGCCGGCAGCGCCGGTGGCAGCAGCGACTGCTGCAGGGTTTCGGCCACCCGCCGCCGCTCCGCGTGGATGCGGGCATTGTCCAGCGCCAGCGCGGCGCGGCGCGCGACGTCCTCGATGACGGCGAGCTCCTGCGGATCCTGGCGGTGGTCCAGGTGCCGCCCCACGGCCAGCGTGCCGAGCCGCTGGCCCCGGGCCGTCAGCGGCAGCGCGAACCCGTCCACCGGCGCCGGCAGCGGCACCTGCACGCCCATGCGCACCACCTCGCGCAGCTGCGCCTGCGGCCCGCCCCCGCCGGTCGCCGCCAGGTCGTCCAGCAGGTCCGACAGCACCGCCTCGTCGCGGTGCGCGGCCGAGGCGAACTGCGGCTCGCCCCACTCGTCGATGGTGTACACCGCGCACCACTGGCCCAGCCGCGGCACGATCAGCCGGGGGATCAGCGCCATGGTGAGTTCGACCTCGAGCGACTGCGCGAGCAGGTCACTGGCCTCGGCGAGGAACGTCAGCCAGGCCTGGCGGCGCAGGTCGGCGCGGCGCAGCCGGTCGTTTTCCAGGGCGAGGCTCAGCCGCTCCGCGGTCAGCTGGGCGAGCGGGCGGACGTAGCCGTTGGCGGTCGTCGGGGTGGCCAGCGCCAGCTCCCCGCTCCATGGCCGGGACACGGCCAGCGGTACGCGTATCTCCCCGGCGTCGCGCGGCACCCGCAGCCCGTACTCGGCGAGCGGCGTCCGCCCGTTGCCGTCGCCGCGGTCCAGCAGCACCACGCCCGCGGTCGCACCGACCGCCCCGCACAGCCGGCTCAGCAGCTTGCCGATGGGCGAGGTGGGTCCGGTGGCACCGGTGTCCACACCGAACAGCTCGATCGCGGCCAGCCCGGCGAGTGCGGACGGGCTGGGCGCCTCCGCGGCCGGGGCGGACCTCGCCGGTCGCACCGCGTTGCCGCGTTCGTTGACCCCGGGCCGCGCCACGCGGCGCAGCGGGGCGGCGCTCAGTTCGGCTTCCGGGGCCGGCATCTGGTGCGGGACGAGGTGCCTGCCGGCCGGCGGCGCGCTGGACTCGGTGTCGTCGGGCTTGCCGCCGAGCCGGAACCACACCGCCTTGCCGGTGGCGTGGTGGGTGACTCCCCAGGCGGCGGCGAAGTGGTCGACGAGAAACAGGCCGCGGCCCCGCTCCGGCACGTCCAGGCCCTGCCCGCGGGTGGCGGCGACGGCGGGGGTACCGGTGGAGAAGTCGGTCACCATGACGGTCAGCTCGCCGTCCTCGACGACCACCTCGAGATCGATGTCCGTACCGGCATGTAGTACCCCGTTCGTGGACAACTCGGTCGTCAGGAGGAGCGCCTCGTCGAGCATGCCGGTAAGGTCCGCTTCAGACAGGACGGAGCGGACCAACGCCCGAGCCGCCGCAGGTGTACGGCGGTCCGCGGGTAGCCGGATCCGCCGTACCACCGTAGCTGACACGCTAGGAGTCTCCACCGAAGAGGGGCACTAAGCCAACCGCATGGGTCGCTTTCTGACAGCTGTCCGGGTCATGATGGGGATCAGTCACGCCCCCGACCACGGACTGGAGTGACATGACTACCGTCGATAATTCTCCCGTCACCGAGGTGGCGGATCCTCTACTTTCCGAGCTCGCCGACGCGCTGCGCAGGGTGGAGCACGGCGACTTCAAGGTGCGGCTGCGCCGCCGGACCGGACTGGCCGGCGAGGTAACTGACGCGTTCAACGCCGTCGTGGAGATACAGTCACGGCGCAACCGGGAACTGGTGCGGATCCGCCGGGTTGTCGGGCGCGAGGGTCGGCTGACCGAACGCATCGACGAGGAGCCGTTCGAGGGGTCCTGGACCGAAGGCGTACGCGCGGTCAACGCGCTCATCGACGACCTGGGCCGGCCGACCACCGAGATCGCGCGCGTCATCGTCGCAGTGGCCGAGGGCGATCTGTCCCAGCACATGGCGCTGGAGATGGACGGGCAGCCGCTGCGCGGCGAGTTCCTGCGCATCGGGCGCACGGTGAACACGATGGTCGGCCAGCTGTCCTCGTTCGCCGACGAGGTGACCCGGGTGGCCCGCGATGTGGGTACCGAGGGCAAGCTGGGCGGCCAGGCGGACGTGCGCGGGGTCTCCGGTACCTGGCGGGACCTGACCGACAACGTCAACCTCATGGCGGCCAACCTGACCAACCAGGTGCGGTCGATCGCCCAGGTGACGACCGCGATCGCGCACGGCGACCTGTCGCAGAAGATCACCGTCTCGGCGCGGGGCGAGGTGGCCGACCTCGCCGACACCATCAACTCACTCACCGACACGCTGCGGCTGTTCGCCGAGGAGGTCACCCGGGTGGCCCGCGAGGTGGGCTCCGAGGGCAAGCTGGGCGGCCAGGCCGAGGTGCCCGGCGTCGCCGGCACCTGGAAGAACCTCACCGACAACGTCAACTCGATGGCCTCGAACCTGACGTCGCAGGTGCGCAACATCGCGCAGGTGGCCACGGCCGTGGCGAACGGCGACCTGAGCCAGAAGATCACGGTTGCCGCCCAGGGCGAGATCCTGGAGCTGAAGGACACCGTGAACACGATGGTGGACCAGCTGTCCTCGTTCGCCGACGAGGTGACCCGGGTGGCCCGCGAGGTGGGTACCGAGGGCAAGCTCGGCGGCCAGGCGCAGGTGCGCGGGGTGGCCGGCACCTGGCGCGACCTCACCGAGAGCGTGAACCAGCTCGCCTCCAACCTGACATCGCAGGTGCGCAACATCGCCCAGGTGACGACGGCGGTGGCCCGCGGTGACCTGTCGCAGAAGATCACGGTGGACGCGCGCGGTGAGCTCCTCGCGCTGAAGAGCACGGTCAACACGATGGTGGACCAGCTGTCCTCGTTCGCCGACGAGGTGACCCGGGTGGCTCGGGAGGTGGGTACCGAGGGCAAGCTCGGCGGCCAGGCGCAGGTGCGCGGGGTGGCCGGCACCTGGCGCGACCTCACGGACAACGTGAACTTCATGGCCTCGAACCTGACCTCGCAGGTGCGCAACATCGCGCAGGTGGCGACGGCGGTGGCCCGCGGTGACCTGTCGCAGAAGATCACGGTGGACGCGCGCGGTGAGATCCTGGAGCTGAAGAGCACGGTCAACACGATGGTGGACCAGCTGTCCTCGTTCGCCGACGAGGTGACCCGGGTCGCCCGCGAGGTGGGTACCGAAGGGAAGCTGGGCGGGCAGGCGCAGGTGCGCGGAGTCGCCGGCACGTGGCGTGGCCTGACGGACAACGTGAACTTCATGGCCTCGAACCTGACGTCGCAGGTGCGCAACATCGCCCAGGTGGCGACGGCGGTGGCCCGCGGCGACCTGTCGCAGAAGATCACGGTGGATGCGCTCGGTGAGATCCTGGAGCTGAAGAGCACAGTCAACACGATGGTGGACCAGCTGTCCTCGTTCGCCGACGAGGTGACCCGGGTGGGTCGCGAGGTCGGCATCGAGGGCAAGCTGGGCGGCCAGGCCGAGGTCCCGGGCGCCGCGGGCACCTGGAAGGACCTGACCGACTACGTCAAATTCATGGCAAGCAACCTGACTCCACAGGTGCGCAACATCGCCCAGGTGGCGACCGCGGTGGCCGAGGG
>JBBWZQ010000401.1:0-29250 GCA_039649115.1 Micromonosporaceae bacterium
CTGGCCGATGTCAATACGTCGATGACCATCAACGCCACCGCGATGTGGCTGCTGGCGCTCTACGTCACGGCCGCGGGGGAGCAGGGCGCCGACATCGCGAAGCTCGCCGGCACCACCCAGAACGACATCGTGAAGGAGTACCTGTCCCGCGGCACGTACATCTTCCCGCCCGGGCCTTCGCTGCGCCTGACCACCGACACGATCGCGTGGACCGTCACCAACTGTCCACAGTGGAACCCGGTGAACATCTGCTCGTACCATCTGCAGGAGGCCGGCGCGACGCCGGTGCAGGAGGTGGCGTTCGCGCTGGCCACCGCGATCGCGGTGCTGGACGCGGTGCGCGCCTGCGGGCAGGTACCGGCGGAGCGCTTCGGCGACGTGGTGGCGCGCATCTCCTTCTTCGTCAACGCCGGCGTGCGCTTCGTCGAGGAGATGGCGAAGATGCGCGCGTTCGGCGCGCTGTGGGACCGCATCACGCGCGACCGGTACGGGGTGGCCGATCCGAAGCAGCGCCGCTTCCGGTACGGGGTGCAGGTCAACTCGCTGGGCCTGACCGAGGCGCAGCCGGAGAACAACGTGCAGCGCATCGTGCTGGAGATGCTCGGCGTGACGCTCTCCCGCGACGCGCGCGCCCGCGCGGTGCAGTTGCCCGCCTGGAACGAGGCGCTGGGCCTGCCGCGACCGTGGGACCAGCAGTGGTCGCTGCGCATGCAGCAGGTGCTCGCGTTCGAGTCGGACCTGCTGGAGTACCCGGACCTGTTCGACGGCTCGCACGTCGTGGCGGGGCTGGTGGCCTCCATTGTGGACAGCGCCGCGCGGGAGCTGGACGCGATCCTCGACCTCGGCGGCGCGGTGGCGGCGGTGGAGACCGGGTACCTGAAGAGCGCGCTGGTCGCGTCGCTGGCGCAGCGCCGGGGGCGGCTGGAGGCCGGTACCGACGTCGTGGTGGGCGTGAACCGCTTCACCGGTACCGAGCCGTCCCCACTGACCGGGGCGGGTGCCGTCGCGGTGGAGCAGATCGACCCGGCGGTGGAGGCGGCCGCGATCGCCTCGGTCACCGCCTGGCGGGCGGGGCGGGACGCGGGCCGGGTACGGGACGCGCTGGCGCTGCTGACGGCGCGGGCGGCCACCGGTACCAACCTCATGCCCGCGACCCTGGAGTGCGCGCGGGCCGGGGTGACCACGGGGGAGTGGGCCGGCGCCCTGCGCGAGGTCTTCGGCGAGTACCGCCCGCCGACCGGGCTGTCCGGCGCCTCCGGTGCCTATGTGGACAGTTCCCTGTCCGCCGTGCGCGACCGGGTCCGGCAGACGGCCGCGGAGCTGGGCAGCGGGCGGCTGCGCATGCTGGTGGGCAAGCCCGGCCTGGACGGCCACTCCAACGGCGCGGAGCAGATCGCGGTACGCGCCCGCGACGCCGGCTTCGAGGTGGTGTACCAGGGCATCCGGCTGACCCCGGAGCAGATCGTGGCGGCCGCGGTCGAGGAGGACGTGGACCTCGTGGGGCTCTCGGTGCTCTCCGGCTCGCACCTCGCGGCGGTACCGGCGGTGCTGGCCGGGCTGCGCGAGGCGGGTCTGGCCGAGGTGCCCGTCGTGGTCGGCGGGATCATCCCGGCCCAGGACGCGAAGGCGCTGTGCGAGGCGGGCGTGGCCCGCGTGTTCACCCCGAAGGACTTCGCCCTCACCGGGATCGTGGATGAGCTTGTATCGGTGGTCCGGGAGGCGCACCACCTGTCCTAGCGAGCTTCCTGGCCGCCTTCTCGGCCTTGCGGCGGCGCCGGCGCCGGCGGGCCCACACGAAGAACCAGACGAACGCGGCCATGAAGAAGATGATCAGGAACGGCATCACGATCGCGACCACGGACATCACCGTGCTGAAGATGTCCTCGATCGTGCTCACCACCGGTGCACCGACGCCGAGCGTGGTCGCGTTGACCACCGGCCGCGCCGTCGCCTTCGTCCCATGCACGAACAGCGCGATGAGCACCCCGGCGGCCACCGGTATCCACTGGTGACCGGTGAAGAACGTGCCGGGGTTGGCGACGGTGACGGTCTGCGACTGCGAGGCCGCGCCGAAGGCCAGCCCGCCGGCGGTGGGCCGGATGACCGTGTGCAGAACGTCGTTGGCGTGATCGACCAGGGGGATCTTGTCGGCGACCACCTCGATCGCCAGCAGGATCGCGAGGATCAGCAGCACCCACCCGTTCGCGAGCCAGTGCCAGCCCGACGACGGGTGGATCAGGCTGGTGTACCGGGCGAGAAGTCCGATCGCGAGCAGCGGGATGTACGCGTTGAGTCCCGCCGAGGCGGCCAGCCCCGTACCGGTGAGCACGCTGAGCACTTCGAACACGCCGTCCAGCATGGCACCCGCACGCCACCCGCCGGGTACCCTCGTGCGGTGCGGTTGCTGATTGCCCGGTGCTCGGTGGACTACCTCGGCCGGCTCACGGCTCACCTGCCCAGCGCGACCAGGCTCGTGATGGTCAAGGCGGACGGATCGGTCTCCATCCACGCGGACGACCGCGCGTACAAGCCGCTGAACTGGATGAGCCCGCCGTGCCGGATCGAGGAGGCGCCCGGCGTGTGGCGCGTGGTCAACAAGACGGGCGAGGAGCTGCGGATCACGCTGGAGGAGGTGTTCCAGGACACCTCGTACGTGCTGGGGGTGGATCCGGGCCTGCGCAAGGACGGCGTGGAGGCGCACCTGCAGGAATTGCTCGCGGCGTCACCCACGGTGCTCGGCGCCGGCCTCACGCTGGTGCGCCGCGAATACCCGACCGCGATCGGACCGGTGGACATTCTGTGCCGCGACCCGCAGGGCGCGCCGGTGCACTGGGCGGTCGAGGTGAAGCGGCGCGCGGGCATCGACGCCGTGGAGCAGCTCACCCGGTACCTGGAGCTGCTCAACCGGGACCCGCTGCTGGCCCCGGTGGGCGGGATCCTGGCGGCCCAGCTGATCGCCCCGCAGGCCCGTACCCTGGCGGAGGACCGCGGCATCCGGTGCGCGGTCGTCGACTACGACGTGCTGCGCGGCATCGAGCGCGACGAGCTCACCCTGTTCTGATGAATTCAGGTATTGAGATCTTGCTATATCTCCGGATAGCGTATCGGCACGGAGCCATGGCACCGGGCCACGCAGTGGTGGCACCAACTCCTCCAGCACCATCGCACAGCAAGGGTCCCCAGCGGCGGGGCGGGCGCATCGTTTGAGGGGCGACGCGACCGCCCCGCCACGCCATACTGTCCACAGCGGATGCCGGGGTGCGGAGCGACTGTGGTGGAACGACGATGGTGACTGAGCACGTGCCGGTGCCGGGCAGCGAACGGCGGGCGGCTCCGGGAGCGCGGCGGTTGGGTGACGCCTATCCCCATGCTCCGGTGCGGGTCACCGTGGTGCTGCGCCGCGCCGCGCCGCAGCCCGGTGCGCCGGCCAGCCATGCCGACCTCACCCGCCTCGAGGAGTTCGCCCACGAGTACGGGCTGACCGTGACCTCGGTCAACCTCCCGGCCCGTTCGGTGGGGCTGCTCGGCACGGTCACCGAGATGAACGCGGCGTTCCAGGTGAGCCTCGGCGAGTACGAGCTGGACGGCTCCACGTACCGTGGCCGCGAGGGCGAGGTGTACGTGCCCGTCGACCTCACCGGGGCGGTGGTGGCGGTGCTCGGGCTCGACGACCGGCCACAGGCCCGGGCACACTTCCGGATCGCCGGCGCGGGTGGCGGCGGGGTTCGGCCGAACGTGGTGGCCGCCAACGCCGCGGCCCGCAAGGGTTACCCGCCTCAGGAGGTGGCCCGCCGGTACGGGTTTCCGACCGACGGGGACGGCGCCGGGCAGACCGTGGCCGTGATCGAGCTGGGCGGCGGGTACCGCACCGCCGACCTGCGCACGTACTTCGCCGCGCAGGGGCTCGCGGTGCCGGGGGTCACCGCGGTCTCCGTCGACGGTGCGAAGAACTCACCCGGCGAGGACGCCGACGCCGAGGTGATGCTGGACATCGAGGTGATCGGGGCGGTGGCGACCGGGGCCCGCATCGCGGTGTACTTCGCACCCAACACGAGCAGCGGCTTCTACAACGCCGTCGCGGCGGCCGTGCACGACGGGTACCGCAAGCCCTCGGTGCTGTCCATCAGCTGGGGCGAGGCCGAGTCCGGCTGGACCGCGCAGGCGATGGACGCCCACGACGCGCTGTTCGCCGACGCCGGCGCGCTCGGCGTGACCGTGTTCGCGGCCGCCGGCGACGACGGCGCGAGCGACCGGGCCACCGGCCACAACGTGGACTTTCCCGCGTCCAGCCCGCACGTGGTGGGCTGCGGCGGCACCCGGCTGACCGACACCGACGAGACCGTGTGGAACGGGCTGGCCGACGGCGACGGCGCGACCGGCGGCGGGGTCAGCCGCCATTTCGGGCGCCCCGGCTACCAGTCCGACGCGAACGTGCCCGCCAACCCGGACGGCGGCGCCGGTCGGGGAGTGCCGGACGTGGCCGGCGACGCCGACCCGATGACCGGGTACCTGATCCGGGTGGACGGCACCGACGAGGTGGTCGGCGGTACCAGCGCGGTGGCGCCGCTGTGGGCCGCGCTGACCGCGCTCGCCAACCAGCGCAACGGTGCCCGGGCCGGCGCGCCGCACGAGCGCCTGTACCTGTCGGGGACCGCGTTCCGGGACATCACGTCGGGCGACAACAACGGGTACCGGGCGGCGGTCGGCTGGGACCCGTGCACCGGGCTCGGCTCGCCGCACGGCGTGCGGATGGCGCAGATCCTGGGCGGCTCCTGACCGTACAGTGAAGAGGCGGCTCCTGACCGTACAGTGAAGAGAATGAAGCGCCGCCTCGCCGCCGCCCTCGCCGCGTCGCTCGTCCTGACCCTGCTGGCGTGCAAGCCGCAGACCACCCCGGTCGGCGGCACGTCCCCGGTGCCGTCCCGGCCGCCCAGGGCCCAGCCCGGCTTCCCCGCCTCGATGGCCGCGCTCGGCGATTCCGTCACGGCCGGCGTCGGTTCCTGCTTCGCGCTGCTGGCCTGCCCGCAGAGTTCCTGGGCGACCGGCGACGACACCGACGTCAACAGCCACTACCGCCGCATCCTCGCGGCCAACCCGGCGATCCGCGACAACCAGCACAACTACGCCGAGCCCGGCGCGGTCGCGGCGCAGTTGCCGGCGCAGGCGCGGCGGGCGGTCGGGGCCAAGGTGGCGTACGTGGCCGTGCTGGTCGGCGGGAACGACGCGTGCCGCCGCAACATCGCGGACATGACGGGTGCGGCACAGTTCCGGGCCTCGCTCGGCGCCACGCTCGGGGTGCTGAAGGCGGGGCTGCCCAGGGCGCGGATCCTCGTGGTGAGCATCCCCGACGTGTACCGGGTGTGGCAGGTGGCGCACACGAACAAGACGGCCCAGCTGGTCTGGGGGCTGGGCGTGTGCCCGTCGCTGCTGGCCAACCCGACGTCCACGGCAGCCGCGGACGTGCGCCGGCGCCAGCAGTTCCGGGACCGGATCGACGAGTACGACCGCCAACTCGCCGCGGCGTGCCGCTCGTACGGGCCGCGCTGCCGGTACGACGGCGGTGCCGCGCACGGATTCGCGTTCGGCCTCGGCGACCTGTCCAGCCTGGACTACTTCCACCCCAACCAGAGCGGGCAGAACCAGCTCGCCGGCGTGACCTACCCCGGCAGGTTCACCTGGTGAACCTGCCGCCGTGCAGGAGCTTGACGGCCTGCGAGATCCGGGCCACCTGCTTGGCGGAGCGGTCGAAGCTCAGCGCCGGCAGCAGCGACGGGCCGCGGCGCTTGGTGATGGCCTTGGGCCGGGCAAACTCGCGCAGCCCGTCCGCGCCGTGGATGCGCCCGAACCCGGAGTCGCCCACGCCGCCGAACGGCAGCGCCGGCATGCCCGCGAAGGAGATCGCGGAGTTGACCGCGGTCATCCCGGAGCGCAACCGGCGGGCCAGCTCCAGCCCCCGGCGCCGGGAGAACACCGCACCGCCCAGCCCGTACCGGCCGGCGTTGGCCAGCCGTACCCCCTCGTCCGCGTCGGCCACCCTGGTCACCGTCAGCGTCGGTCCGAACGTCTCCTCCCGCACCGCCGCGGAGTCCTCCGGCACGTCGACCAGGATCGTCGGGTGCACGTACGGCCCGGACACCGCGTCCCGGCCGCCCAGCGCGGCGCGCCCGCCCCGGGACAGCGCGTCGTCGATGTGCCGCCGGATCGTCTCGATCTGGCCGGGCATCGTGATCGGCCCGAAGTCGCTGCCGTCCTCGATGCCGACCTTGAGGCCCTCGGCCCGGGCCACCAGCTTGGGCAGGAACGCGTCGTAGACCGCGTCCGCCACGTACACCCGCTCGATGCCCACGCAGGTCTGGCCGGCGTTGGTCATCCCGCCCCAGACGGTGGCGTCCACCGCCGCGTCGAGGTCCGCGTCCGCGTCGATGATCATCGCGTCCTTGCCGCCGCACTCGAGCAGCACCGGCGTGAGCGTCTCGGCGCATGCCGCCATGACCTTCTTGCCGGTGGCGGTGGAGCCGGTGAACGCGAGCTTGTCCACGCCCGCCCGGCACAGCGCGGCACCCACCTCGCCCAAGCCGTGAACGATGGACAGCACCGGCTGCTCCGGCACCACCTCGGCGAACCGCTCGACCAGCCAGGCGCCGATGGCGGGGGTGTACTCGCTGGGCTTGAAGACGACCGCGTTGCCGGCGGCCAGCGCGTACCCGATGGAGCCGATCGGCGTCAGCACCGGGTAGTTCCACGGGCCGATCACCCCGACCACGCCGTACGGCTGGTACTCCAGGCGCGAGGAGTACTCCAGCTGCATCATCGAACTGCGCACCCGCCGTGGCCCGAGCACCCGCCGCGCGTGCTTCGCCGCCCACGCGATGTGGTCGATCGCGCCGCCCGCCTCCACGATGGCCTCGGCGGCCGGCTTGCCGCCCTCCCGGTGCACCAGCTCGGCCAGCTCCGCCAGCCGGTTGGCCAGCAGCGCGCGCCAGGCCAGCAGCCGCCGCCGGCGTCCGTCCACACCGAGCCCGGCCCACCAGGTCGCGGCGTCCCGGGCGCGGTCGACCGCCGCGGACACGTCGGCGGCGGTGGCGACCGGGAAACGCCCCACCTCCTCGCCAGTCACCGGGTTGGTGGAGACGAGCGTGCCGTCCTCGATGACGGGCACGCCCGGCTTGTGCTGCGTGGGTGTGGTGGTCATCTCGCGAGTCTAAGTCCGAAACTTACTGGCCGGTAGGTCCGTCCAGGCCGTGCAGGATGCTCCGGGCCACCTCCCCGGCCGGCTGGAGGCGACCCTGTTCGAAGCTGTCCCGCCAGTGCTGGCGCTGCGGGAAGTAGACCTCGTCGCGGCCGGCGCGCCGGATCTCCTCCTGCATGCCGGTCGCCATCTGGCCCGGGTCCACGCAGGCGACCCGCACCGACGGGTCGCCGGCGTACTGCTCCGCCAGCACCCGGAAGAACATCTCCGCGCCGGCCTTCGTCGCGCAGTAGGCCGACCAGCCGCCGATCACCCGCCGCGCGGCGCTCGACGAGACGAACAGGATGTGCCGCGGCCCCGGCGGGGCCGCAGCCAGGAACGCGTTGGTCAGCACGGCCGGCGCGGCGAGGTTGACCGCGAACGAGGCGGCCAGCTCGTCGGGCGGCAGCGCGCCGATGGCCCCGATCGGTCCGACCACCGCGGCGTTGTGGATGAGCACACATCCGGCGGTACCGGCGCCGAGAAAGTCGCGCAGTTCCCCGGCGTCCGGCTGGCTGGCCGGCTCGGTGAGGTCCGCCGCGCGCAGCCGTACCCGGTCCGGCCGGGTCGCGGCCAGCTCGCGCTGTGCCGGCGTCCAGCTCCGCCCGACCGCGAGGATCCGGTCCCCCCGGCGGTACGCCTCGTCGAACAGGGCGGCGCCCAGGCCGCGGGACACGCCGGTGATGACCATGGACCGCATGCCGCCATCCTGGCACCAGCACCGGACCGCGTGACCAGTGGCGGCCGCCGTGTTCACAGCACCGTGTTTTCACGGGGCCGGGCGGTAACTTTCGCCCGGCGTCCCCGGCGGTGCGCGCTGCGCCCGGCCCGCGTTGACGCTTCGAGCACCGCGAATGACAATGGCCGCGGGAGCGCAATGGTCCGCCGCGCGGGGCAGCGCGGCACGGCGCCGTACGAGATCGGCGCCTTTCTCACAGGCATCGGTCCGGGCGTGCCGTCCGACTGTGGAAGGGCAACTCCTGATGGCAACTCCTGAAACCGCGACGCCTCGTGCCGCGGTGCCCCGGCGCAGGCGGTTCGTCGCGCTCCTCGCCGCGGGTGCGGCCTTCGCCGCGATCACCGTGGCGGGCGTGGTGGTGCGCACCGTCGAAGCGGTCGCCTCCACCGGCACCGGGTTCCTGCACACGAGCGGCAGCAAGATCATCGACAGCACCGGCGCGACGGTCCGCCTGACCGGCCTGAACTGGTTCGGCATGGAGACCGACAACCACACGTTCCACGGACTGTGGGCGGGTCGCAGCGCCACCTGGACGATGCAGATCGACCACATGGCACAGCTGGGCTACAACACCATCCGGGTGCCGTACACCGGGGACTCGCTGCGCCCCGGTGCGCAGGCGACCAGCATCAACTCCGACAGCAACCCGGATCTCGTGGGCCTGAGCCCGATGCAGATCCTGGACAAGGTCGTCAACTACGCCGGCTCGAAGGGGATGCGGATCCTCCTCGACCGGCACCGCCCGTCCGCGGCCGGCCAGACCGCCCTCTGGTACACCTCCTCCGTGTCCGAGGCGAGCGAGATCGCCGACTGGCAGATGCTGGCGCAGCACTTCGCGGGCAACACCGCGGTCATCGGCGCGGACCTGTTCAACGAGCCGCACGCGGAGAACCTGGAGCCCAACGGCACCGGCTCCTGCTGGGGCTGTGGCGACACCACCAAGGACTGGCGGCTGGCCGCCCAGCGCATCGGCAACGCGGTCCTCGCGGCCAACTCCAACTGGCTGATCTTCGTCGAGGGCGTGAGCTGCGACGGCAACGGCGGCACCCCGAACACTTTCGACAACGTGCCGGACGACCCGATGGCGTGCGACTGGTGGGGCGGCAACCTCGCCCGGGCCCTGCAGTTCCCGGTGCAGCTCAGCGTCGCGAACCGGCTGGTCTACTCGGCGCACGACTACGGCATCTCGGTCTTCGACCGGCAGCCCTGGTTCAAGGACCCGACCTTCCCGAACAACCTGCCCGCGGTCTGGGAACACTTCTGGGGTTACCTGGTCCGGCAGAACATCGCACCGGTCCTGGTCGGTGAGTTCGGCAGCACCCTGGCCAACCCGCTGGACACGCAGTGGCTCACGGCGCTGATGGCGTACATGGGCCAGGGGACGAACGGCATCTCGTTCACGTACTGGTCGTGGAACCCCGACTCGGGTGACACGGGCGGCATCGTGCAGGACGACTGGGTCACGGTGAACCAGAACAAGCAGAGCATCGTGGGCCCGTACCTCAACCCGCCGACCGGTACCGGTGGCGGCGGTACGTCCGGCCCGCCGGTCTCACCGTCCGCGTCCCGTACCACCTCGCCGTCACCGACCGCGGGCGGCACCGTCCAGTGCAATGTCGGCTACACCGTGGCGAACTCGTGGGCCGACGGGTTCACCGCGAACGTGACGCTCACCAACACCGGCACGACCACGTGGAACAACTGGAAGATCACGTGGACCGCACCGGCGGGCGTGACGCTGACCAACGGGTGGACCGCCACATTCGCCACGAGCGGGAGCACGTGGACGATGACGGCGCCCAGCTGGGCGACCAGCCTCGCGCCGAATGCCTCGGTGAGCTTCGGCTTCCAGGGCGCCGGTCCGGCCACCCCCGGTCCATCCAACATCGCCTGTTCCTGAGTGGGATTTCTCGCGGCGGCCCGGCATCTGCCGGGCCGCCGCACCGTGGCAGACTCGCGGCCAAGGACTGAATTACCGTTTGGTAGGAGGTCGCGGTGGCGCGCGAGATCAACAGCGTGGGCGTCGTCGGGCTGGGCACCATGGGCGCCGGCATCGTCGAGGTCTTCGCCCGCAACGGCGTCGACGTGCGCGCCGTCGAGGTGGACGACGCGGCGCTGCAGCGCGGCCGGGCCAAGCTCACCGGCTCCACCGAGCGCGCGGTCGAGCGCGGCAAGCTGGCCACCGGCGAGCGGGACGCGCTGCTGTCGCGCATCACATTCGACGTGGGCATGGACGGCCTGCGCGACGTCGACCTGGTGATCGAGGCGGTACCCGAGCACCTCGACCTCAAGCAACAGATCTTCAGCCAGCTGGACTCGGTGTGCCCGCCGCACACCGTCTTCGCGACCAACACCAGTTCGTTGTCGGTCACCGAGATCTCCGTCGCCACCCGCCGGCCCAACCAGGTCGTCGGCATGCACTTCTTCAACCCGGCGCCGGTCATGAAGCTGGTCGAGGTGGTCCGCACGGTGGTCACCGCGGACGCCGTGGTCGAGGACATCGAGGCGCTGTGCGCCCGGCTCGGCAAGGTCGGCGTGACCATCAGCGACCGGGCCGGCTTCATCGCGAACGGGCTGCTCTTCGGGTACCTCAACCACGCGGCCGCGCTGTTCGAGGCGAAGTACGTCGGGCGCGAGGACATCGACGCCGCGATGCGGCTGGGCTGCGGGCTGCCGATGGGTCCGCTGGCACTGATGGACCTGATCGGGCTGGACACCACGTACGAGATCCTCGACACCATGTACCGGCGGGGCGGGCGCGACCGGCGCCACGCACCGGTACCGCTGCTGAAGCAGATGGTGGCGGCGGGCCTGCTGGGCCGCAAGTCCGGCCGTGGCTTCTACACCTACGCCAAGCCCGGATCCCCCGTGGTCGTGGACGACGAGCTGACGCCGGTACCGGCGCCCGGCGGCGCCGGGACCGCTCCCGCCGTGAGCACGGTGGGGGTGGTCGGCTCCGGCACCATGGCCACCGGGATCATCGAGGTCTTCGCCCGCTCCGGCTTCGACGTGATCTCGGTCACCCGGGGGTTGGAGAAGTCGAGCAAGGCCTGCGAGACGCTCAAGACGTCGCTCGCCAAGGCGGCCATGCGCGGCAAGCTGAGCGAGGATTCCCGTGACGCGGCGCTGCGCCGGGTGACCTGGTCGGTCAACCTGGACGACCTGGCCGGAGCGGACCTCGTCGTCGAGGCGGTCGTCGAGGAGCTGTCGGTCAAGAAGGCGCTGTTCGCGACGCTGGACGAGATCTGCAAGCCGGGCGTGATCCTCGCCACCACCACCTCGTCGCTGCCCGTGATCGAGTGCGCGATGGCGACCGGGCGGCCGGCCAACGTACTCGGCCTGCACTTCTTCAACCCGGCTCCGGTCATGGGGCTGGTCGAGGTGGTGCGCACCATCCGTACCGGCGAGGAGGCGGCGGCGAGCGCGCGCGACCTGATCGCGAAGCTGGGCAAGTACCCGGTGGTGTGCGCCGACCGGGCCGGGTTCGTGGTCAACGCGCTGCTGTTCCCGTACCTGAACGACGCGGTGCGCATGCTGGAGGCGAGCTATGCCGGCGCGGACGACATCGACAACGCGATGAAACTGGGCTGCGGGTACCCGATGGGCCCGTTCGAGCTGCTCGACGTGGTGGGGCTGGACGTCTCGCTGGCCATCCAGCGGGAGCTGTACCTGGAGCTGCGCGAGCCCGGGTTCGCCCCGGCCCCGCTGCTGGAGCACCTGGTCACCGCCGGGTACCTGGGCCGGAAGGTGGGACGCGGGTTCCGCAGCTACCGCTGACCTAACCTTGTCACCGTGAGTCCCCGCCGCAACCAGCGACGCGACGACCGCGCTCCGCTGGACGAGGCGCGGGTACGTCGCGGTGTGCAGAGCGTGCAGCAGCACGCCGACGGCGAGTGGATGGTGCGCGGCATCCCCGGCGGCGCCGGAGCCAAGACCTACCGGTGCCCGGGCTGCGATCAAGAGATCCGGCCCGGCATCGGGCATGTGGTCGCGTGGCCCGTGCAGGGCTGGGGTGACCTGAGCGACCGGCGCCACTGGCACACCGCGTGCTGGCAGGCCCGGGACAGACGGAGGGGCCGTGCCTGACATCCGGGCCAACACCGTGCTGCCGGCACGCCGCGAGGACATCGAGTTGCACACGGCCGACGGGCTGACCCTGGTCGGCGAGCTGGCCCGGCCGGCCGACCGGGAGCCGGTGGCGACGCTGGTCTGCCTGCATCCGTTACCGACGCACGGCGGGATGATGGACAGCCACATCCTCCGCAAGGCGGCCTGGCGCCTGCCGGCGCTGGCGGGGATCGCCGTGCTGCGCTTCAACACGCGGGGCACCACGAGCGAGCGGGGCACCAGCGGGGGCAACTTCGAGGGCGGCGTGGGCGAGCGGTACGACGTGGCCGCCGCGCTGGAGTACGCGGAGTACCACGACCTGCCGCGGATCTGGCTGCTGGGCTGGTCCTTCGGCACCGAGCTCGCGCTGAGGTACGGCAACGATCCGGCGGTCGAGGGAGTGATCCTGCTCTCCCCGCCCCTGCACACCAGCACGCCGGAGGACCTGCGCGCCTGGGCCGGTGGCAAGCCGGTGGTGGCGCTGGTGCCGGAGTTCGACGACTACCTGCGCCCGGCCGAGGCCCGCGAGCGCTTCGCCGAGATCCCGCAGGCCGAGGTCGTCGGGGTACCGGGAGCCAAGCACCTGTGGGTGGGCGACTCGGAGACCGTACTCGATGAGATCGTGCGCCGGATCGTCCCGGAGGCGTACCCGCTGCCCCGCCGCTGGGACGGCCTACTCCCCGTCTGACCGCGCCTTGCCGCCGACGCTGACCGTGTCGGACTCGTCGTCCGCGGCCTCCCCGGATGCGGCCTCCCCGGATCCGGCCTCGTCCGGGCTGTCGGCCGTGGCCTCCGGCTTCGCCACCTCGGGCTTGGCCTTGGGCTCCGGCTGCTGGACGACCTCGGGCTTGGGCTTGGCCTTGGCCCTGGCCTCGGGCTGCGCCGGCTCGGGCTTGGCCTTGGTCGCCGTCGAGGAGGCCTCCCGCTTGGTCTGCGCCGCCGCCAGCCGGGCGGCCTCCATGCGGTACCGCTCGGCGTCGGTGCGGTGGCGCTCGACGTCCGCCTTGTGCTTCTCCGCGTCGCCCAGGTGCTTCTCCGCCTCGGCCAGGTACTTCTCGGCCTCCGCCTTGAACATCTGCGCCTCGGTGCGCTGCGTCTCCGCCTCGGTGCGGTGGCGCTCCGCCGCGCCGCGGTGCTTCTCCGCGTCGGCCCGGTGCGCGTCGCTCTCCACCCGGTAGCGCTCGGCGTCGTTGCGGTACTTCGTCGCCTCGGCCCGGTGGCGCTCCGCGTCGGTGCGGAAGGTCTCCGCCTCGGTGCGGAACTTCTCGGCCTCGGCCTTGTGCTTCTCCGCCTCGGTGCGGTTGCGCACCAGGTCGGCCTGGTGTGACTCGGCCATCCGCTGCGCGTCCGCGGCGGTCTGGCGGGCCGCCTCGGCCTGCTGGTGCGCGCTTGCCGCGTGCTGGTGCGACGCGGCGGCCTGCTTGGCGGCGGCCTCCCGCTGCTGCTGCGCCTCGTCGGTCTGCGCCCGGGCCGCGACCAGTTCCTCCTGCGCGGTGGCCAGCGCCTCCTGCGCGGCGGTGACCTGTGCCAGCGCCTCCTGCGTCTGCGCGGTGGCCTCCGCCGCCTGGCGCTGCGCCTCCGCCGCCTGGCGGCGGGCCTCCGCCACGATCCGTTCGGCCTGTGCCCGCGCCGAGCCGACCAGCGCCTCGGCCTCCGCCCGCGCGGCCTCCACCCCGCGGCGCGCGGACTCTTCGGCCTGGCCGCGCACGGACAGGCCGTACTGCTCGGCCTGCCCGCGGGCGGCGGCGGTCTGCTGCTCGACCTGCGCGCGCAGCTTGGTCAGCTCGGCGTCCAGCGCCGCCCGCCGGGTCACGCTCTCCTGCTCGACCTGGGCGTGCTGGTGCTGCGCGTATGCCTCGGTCTCGGCACGGACCTGCTCCACCTGCGCCGCGGCCGCGTGCACCACCCGCCTGGCTTCCTGCTGGGCCGCGTTGTGCATGGCCTCCGCCTCGGCGCGCAGCCGGGACGCGTACTCCTGGCTCGCCACCATCTCCGCGTTGGTCCTGGCGCGCCGCTCGTGGGTGCCGCGGTCCTCTTCGCCGCGCCGGACGGCCAGCGCCGCCTCGAAGTCCCGGATCGCCTGTGCGTGCTGCCCCCGCGCGTCGGCGAGCAGCCGCTCGGCCTCTTCCCGCTGCGCGTGGATGTCGTTGACCGCGTTCTTGCGGATCGCCTCGGCCTGCTCCTCGGCGAGGGTGAGGATGTGCTCCACCCGTGGCCCCAGATGCCGGAAGGACACCTCCTCGATGCGGGTGTTGCCGCGACGGCGCACCTCGGCCATCTCGTGCTGCAACTGCTGCACCTGCGCCGCCATCGCCTGCATCTGGTCGTAGGCGTTCTCACGTTCCGCGGCGAGTGCCTCGTTCTCGGCTTCGAGCATGCTGACGTACTTGTCAACCTGCTCTTTGTGGTAGCCCCGGAAGACGATCTCGAAATTGGGCTGCGACGCCACCCCGTCACTGAGTGCGAACAGGTCCCCGCCGTGCGACATAACACCATCCTCACACGCAATGTCCCGCCCCGCTCGGATACACACCGAACGTGACGGGACGTGCGCAGTTGCTTGCCATCAGCCTTCGCTCAGCCGCTTTCGCGCCGTCAGATCAGGTCGTTACCTTGTTGTCTTTGTCAGCTCGCTTGTCACCCTTGTCGGCCTGCGCGATGCCCGGCACGATGCCCGCCAGGCCGGACAGCATCTGGCCCAGCTGGGCGGTGACCGCGTCCTTCTGGCGGGTCAGCTCGTCCACCTCGCGGCGTGCCGTCTGCGTGGTCATCTCCGCCTCGCTGCGCGCCTCGCTCACCATCCGGTGCGCCTCGCTGCGCGCCTCGTTGAGCGTCTTGTCGGACAGTGCCTTCGCCTTCTCGACGGTGTCCTCGGCGTGCCGCTCCGACTCGACCCGGCGCGCCTCGGCGCGCTGCTCGATCTCCTTGGCCCGCTCCTCCGCGGCCCGCGCGCGCTGGTCCGCCTCGCTCACCAGCTTCTGCGTCGCGGCCACCGCGCTCGTGTGCCGCTGGGTCTCCTCGCGCTCGGCCGTCTCGCGCCGCTCGGCCAGCTCCACCTGCAGCGCCTGCAGATCCTTGTCGCGCTTGTCCCGCGCGTCCGCGAGCAGCTTCGTCGCTTCGGCCCGCTTCTCCTCGGCCTCGCGCGCCGCCTTCGCCCGCAGCTGGGTGATCTCACGCTCCGCGGTGGCGCGCAGCGTGGAAACCTCGCGCTCGGCGGTCGCCCGCAGCTCGGCCACCTCGTGCGCGGTCGCCGTGCGCAGCTGCTTGGTCTCCCGCTCGGCGTCGGCCCGCAGCGTGTCCGCCTCGCGGCGCGCGTGCACCCGTACCTCGGCGGCCTCCCGCTCGGCCGCGGTGCGCAGGTTGCTCGCCTCGCGCTCCGCGCTCGCCTTCATCGCGGCGGCCTCGGCACGGGCCTTGTCGGTGATCTCGCGTGCCTCCAGCCGGGCCGCCGACACGATGCCTTCGGCGTCCCGCTTGGCCTCGCCACGGTGGTCGTTGGCCTGCTCCTCGGCCAGCCGCAGGATCTGCTCGACGCGGGTGCCCAGGCCGGACAGGGTTGGCCGGCTGTTCTCCTCGAGCTGCTTGCTGGTGTCCGTGAGCTTCTGCTCGACCGAGTTGATCCGCTGCTCAGCCTGGCGCAGCCGCCGCTGGCCCTCCGACATGCGTTGCTCGGCCTCGATGCGCGCCTGTTCGGCCTGCACCAGAGCAGCATTCATGCGTTGTACGTGGTCATCTACCTGCTGGCGGTCGTAGCCGCGTAGTTGCACGCTGAATTCTTTGGTCCCATTGGCGTCGTCGAAGAACGTCAAGGATGGCTGCTGCTGGGGCATTGGAACATACTGGCAGATGCCCCCGGTCACTCCGCAAGGCCGTGGGTGCCAAGTCCTCCGGAAAAGCACATGGTCAAGTCGCCGGGTAGATCCGCTTCGGACTTTCGCGGCAATGGTGTGAATTGCGTATTGTGCACGCCGCCTGGGAGCGACCTGGGAGGACCGCCTAGCGGCCGCGGAACCGGTTGATCGCGTCCTCGTGCCGGGCGCGCAGCTGCGGATCGCGGACGCCCAGGCCCTCGGCCGGTGCCAGGCAGAGCACGCCGACCTTGCCCTGGTGCAGGTTGCGGTGCACCTCCCAGGCGGCCTGGCCGGTCTGCGCGAGGGGGTAGGCCTTGGACAGCGTGGGGTGGATGCGGCCGCGCGCGACGAGCCGGTTGGCCTCCCACGCCTCGCGGTAGTTGGCGAAGTGGCTGCCGATGATCCGCTTGAGGTTCATCCACAGGTACCGGTTGTCGTACTGGTGCAGGTACCCGGACGTGGAGGCGCAGGTGACGATGGTGCCGCCCCGCTTGGCGACGTACACGCTGGCGCCGAAGGTCTCCCGGCCCGGGTGCTCGAAGACGATGTCCGGGTCGTCGCCGCCGGTCAGCTCCCGGATTCGCTGGCCGAACCGGCGCCACTCCCGTTCGTCCTGGGTGTGCTCGTCACGCCAGAACCGGAAGCCCTCGGCGTTGCGGTCGATGACGAGCTCCGCGCCCATGCGCCGGCAGATCTCCGCCTTCTCCGGGCTGGACACCACGCACACCGGTACCGCGCCCCCGTTGCGCGCGTACTGGGTGGCGTACGAGCCGAGGCCGCCCGAGGCGCCCCAGACCAGTACCACGTCGCCCTGCTTCATCTGCGCGCCGTGGTGCGAGACGAGCTGCCGGTAGGCGGTCGAGTTGACCAGGCCGGGGCAGGCCGCCTCCTCCCACGTGAGGTGGGCCGGCTTGGGCATCAGCTGGTTGGCCTTGACCAGAGCCAGCTCGGCCAGGCCGCCGAAGTTGGTCTCGAAGCCCCAGATCCGCTGCTGCGGGTCGAGCATGGTGTCGTCGTGCCCGGCCGCCTCCTCCAGCTCGACCGACAGACAGTGCGCGACGATCTCGTCGCCGGGGCGCCATTTCGCCACACCGGGACCGACGCGCAGCACGACGCCGGCCGCGTCCGACCCGATCACGTGGTACGGCAGGTCGTGCCGGCGGGTCAGCGCGGAGAGCGCGCCGTAACGCCGCAGGAACGTGAACGTCGGTACCGGCTCGAAGATGGACGTCCACACGGTGTTGTAGTTGATGGCGCTGGCCATCACCGCGATCAGGGCCTCGCCCGGGCCCGGCTCGGGGGTCGGCGAGTCGTGCAGGTGCAGCGACTTGCGCGGGTCCTTGTCCCGCGTCTCCAGACCCTCGAACATGCCGACCTCGTCGGCGCGCACCACGACGCCGCGGTAGCTCTCCGGTACCGGCAGCCCGGCCACCGCGGCGGGCTCGCCGGAGACGATCGCATCGAGGATCTGTTCCATGTCCGGAGGTTACTCTCCAGTAGCTTTGAACAGAATCCGTTGTGAACAACCACACGAGCGGGTGCGCAAAGGTGCTCAATGCGGTGCCGGTTCCACCAGTTCCACGAGTACGCCGCCCGCGTCCTTCGGGTGCACGAAATTGACGCGCGAGCCGGCGGTACCCCGCCGGGGCGCGTCGTACAGCAGCCGGACCCCGCGCTCGCGCAGCGCCGCGCTGGCCGCCTCGACGTCCCGCACCGTGTACGCGACCTGCTGCACGCCGGGACCGTTGCGGCCCAGGAACTTCGCGATGGTGGACTCGTCGGACAGCGGTGCCAGCAACTGCACGCAGCCACCGTCGGTGGACCGGCCGACCGCCAGCATGGCCTCCCGTACCCCCTGCTCCTGGTTCTCCTCCACGTGCACGCAGCGCATGCCGAACACGCGCTCGTAGAATGCGATCGCGGCGTCGAGGTCCGGTACCGCGACTCCCACGTGATCGATGCGCAGCAGACCGATGTCTGTGTCGGAAGCGGCTGTGTCGGAAGCGGCTGTGACGGAAGCGGCTGTGACGGAAGCCGCAACCGAGGGCGGATCGGCAGGCGAACTCATGCGGCTAGTCTGACTTAGCTACCACTAAGTATCTCCCTCAGGGGGCGGTTATGACCTCGGTAATCGTGAGCGGCGCGCGTACCCCGATGGGTCGGCTGCTGGGCAACCTCAAGGACTTCCCGGCCACCCGGCTGGGCGCCGTCGCCATCCGGGAGGCGCTGCGCCGCGCCGGCGTCGCGCCCGAGCAGGTGCAGTACGTGATCATGGGCCAGGTGCTCCAGGCCGGCGCGGGCCAGATCCCCGCGCGCCAGGCGGCGGCCGGCGCCGGGATCCCGTTGAGCGTCCCCGCGCTGACGGTCAACAAGGTCTGCCTGTCCGGCCTCGACGCGATCGCCCTGGCCGACCAGCTGATCCGGGCCGGCGAGTTCGAGATCGTGGTGGCCGGTGGCATGGAGTCGATGACGCAGGCGCCCGGCCTGCTGATCGGCCAGCGCCAGGGTTACAAGTACGGCGACATCGTGGTCAGGGACCACACCGCGCTCGACGGGCTGACCGACGCGTTCGACCAGGTGTCGATGGGCGAGTCGACCGACCGGTACAACACCCGGCACGGGATCACCCGGGAGGAGCAGGACGCGTTCGGCGCGGCCAGCCACCAGCGGGCCGCCGCCGCGCAGAAGAACGGGGTGTTCGCGGAGGAGATCGCGCCGATCGAGATCCCGCAGCGCGCGGGCGACCCGATCGTGATCAGCGAGGACGAGGGCATCCGCCCGGACACCACAGCGCAGACGCTCGCCCGGCTGCGCCCCGCCTTCGGTGCCGGGGGCACCATCACCGCCGGTACCTCCTCACCCATCTCCGACGGCGCCGCCGCGGTGGTCGTGATGAGCAAGGCCAAGGCCGACGAGCTGGGCCTTCGCTGGATCGCTGAGATTGGTGCCCATGGCAACGTCGCGGGCCCGGACAACTCGCTACACTCTCAGCCGGCCAACGCGATCCGGCACGCGCTGGGCAAGGAGGGGCTGACTGTGAAAGATCTCGACCTCATCGAGATCAATGAGGCGTTCGCGGCCGTGGGCATCCAGTCCACCCGGGAGCTGGGCGTCACCGCCGACGTCGTCAACGTCAACGGCGGAGCCATCGCGCTCGGCCATCCGATCGGCATGTCCGGTGCCCGCCTGGTGCTGACGCTGGCGCTGGAGCTGGGCCGCCGCGGCGGTGGCACCGGTGCCGCGGCGCTGTGCGGCGGCGGTGGACAGGGTGACGCGCTGGTCATCAGAGTGCCCCGGTACCAGAGTGCCCCGTGATCGCGGAGAGTGATGTTGCGCGGGTCGATCCGCCCCCCAAAGATGATCTGGTGAACCTCCCCATCGAGTTCGCCGCCACGGTCGTCGGCGGGCAGCACGCCACCGTGGACCGCGACGGGTTCGTCGGCTACCTCTTCGGTATGGCCGCCCGGTCCGACGGGAGCGAGGGCTGCCTGCTCGTCCAGCGCGCCGACGACCCGGTACCCGAGTGGCAGCCGTACTGCCTGGTCTGGGGCGAGCAGGAGGGCACGACGTACGGCGGCGTGTGCCGCGTCGAGGTCACCGACGGACAGGTCGCCTTCGAGCTGCTGCGGCACAACGCGGCGGAGCTGGGCACGCCGACCCGCTTCCGGATCGTGTTTCCGCCCGGGCACACCGAGGAGGTACGGGCCGGCCTGCGCCGCACGCTGGGCGACACGGTCGTGTCGTGAGGACCGTCGTGTCGTGAGGGATGTGGCGGCACTGGTCGCGGCGGCGCGCGAGGGGCAGCCCCGCGCGGTGGCCCGGCTGATCAGTCTCGTGGAGGACGGCGATCCGGCGCTGCCCGAGGTGGCCGCCGCGCTCGCGCCGCACACCGGGCAGGCCGAGGTGCTCGGCGTGACCGGCTCGCCCGGGGTGGGCAAGTCGACCAGCACCAACGAGCTGGTGCGCGCGCTGCGCGCGGCGGGCCGTCGGGTGGGGGTGCTGGCCGTCGACCCGTCCAGCCCGTTCACCGGCGGCGCGATCCTCGGGGACCGGGTACGCATGCAGGACCACGCCACCGACCCGGGCGTGTACATCCGCTCGATGTCCTCGCGGGGTCACCTCGGCGGCCTGGCCGCGGCCACACCGCAGGCGGTGCGGGTGCTGGAGGCCGCCGGCTGCGACGTGGTGATCGTGGAGACGGTCGGGGTGGGGCAGGCCGAGGTCGCGGTGGCCAGCCTCGCCGACACCACGCTCGTGCTGGTCGCTCCCGGCATGGGCGACTCGATCCAGGCGGTCAAGGCAGGCATCCTGGAGATCGCCGACGTGTTCGTGGTGAACAAGGCGGACCGGGACGGTGCGGACGCGACGTACCGCGACATCCAGGGGATGATCGGGCTCGGCGAGCGCGGGCCGGGCAGCTGGCGGCCGCCCGTGCTGCGCGCGGTGGCCGCCCGCGGCGAGGGGATCGACGAGGTGCTGGCGGCGATCGCCAAGCACCGCGGGTGGTTGCGCGAGCACGGCGAGCTGACCAGGCGGCGGGAGGCGCGGGCCGCCGCCGAGGTCGAGGCCATCGCGCTGGCCGAGCTGCGCGGGCGGATGGGCTCATTGCGCGGGGGTACCGGCCTCGCGAAGCTGGCCGCCGCCGTGGCGGCCGGGGAGTTGGATCCGTACGCCGCGGCCCGCAACCTCCTGGCCGGGCTCGAAGGTCTATAAGTCGTGCTGCATGTCGATCGCGTCACCGTCGCCTACCGCGCCGGCGAGCCGGTGCTGCGCGGCGTCTCGGCCCTGGCCGAGCCCGGGCAGGTGCTGGCCGTCACCGGGCCCTCGGGTGCGGGCAAGACCACATTGCTCTCCGCCATGGCCGGGCTGCTGCGCCCGGCACAGGGCGGCGTCAGCGTCGGCGGCGAGCCGCTGCGCGACCGGGACCACGCGGTGGCGCGGCAGGTGGTGCTGATACCGCAGGACAGCGGCCTGGCGCCGATCCTGACCGCGGCGGAGAACGTCCAGGTGGCGCTGATGGCCCTGGGCGCGGACCCGGCGCGGGCGCGCCGGCTGACGGTGGAGTCGCTGCACCGCGTCGGCATGTCCGCGCAGGCCGACCAGCTGGTCGAGGAGCTGTCCGGCGGCCAGCAGCAGCGCGCGGCGGTCGCCCGGGGCCTGGCGCTGCGGGGCCACGTGCTACTGGCCGACGAGGTGACCAGCGAGCTGGACGCGCAGAACCGGCAGGCGGTGCTGGACCTGCTGCGGGCCGAGGCGGACCGGGGAGCGGCGGTGGTGTTCGCCACGCACGACCCGGAGGCCGCCGCCGCGTGCGACCGCGAGCTGCATCTCGTGGACGGGCAGGCCACGCAGGTCAGGTGAGGATCCCTCGTACGGAGAGGGGCTGCCCCTGGTGGCCGGCCGCGGGTACGCTCGCGCTCGCCGTCAAGACCAGGGGAGAACACCATGACTGATGTGGCTGCCGAGTCGACACCGGACCCGACCCCGACCTCCTTCGCAGGTTTCGGCTCGGCCGAGCGGTCCACCGTGGACACCGTGCGGGAGCGCACGGGCGAGGCGTGGGGGCAGGCCGGCGACGCCGTGCACGAGGCCGCCGACGCGGTACAGGACGCCGCCGGCAAGGCGTACGAGGTGACCAGGGAGGCGGCCGGCAACCTCGCCACCCGGATCCGCAACAACGCGACGCTGCCGGCGGCGCGCGGGCGCACCACCATCGCGAACGAGGTGGTCGAGAAGATCGCCGGGATCGCGGCCCGGGAGGTACCCGGCGTGTACGACCTGGGTGGCGACGCGGCGCGGCTGATCTCGGCGGTACGCGAGCGGCTGCGGCTCGGCGAGGAGAGCGCGGCGCAGGGCGTCTCGGTCAAGCTCGAAGGCAAGCAGGCCGAGATCACCATCGTGATCGTGATCGAGTTCGGCTTCCAGGTCTTCTCGGTGACCGAGAAGGTGCGCGAGAAGGTCATCAGCTCGGTCGAGAACCTGCTCGGCCTCGATGTCACCGCGGTCGATGTCACCGTCGACGACGTGCACGTCGAGGACGAGGGGCCGCTGGGTGACGACGTGCAGCGCGCGGTCGGCTACAGCCCGGAGACCAAGGCGATCGTGGTGGGCGGGCCGCCGCAGAGCTGATTCGCCGGCAATCGGGTGCAACCAGATCAACAGCTCGTTGGTCCTTGAATGAGCCAGGACCGCGAGCTGTTGATCTGACGGGGGAGGCGCCGTTGCTTGCGATCGCGCTGCGTGCGCTGCGGTCCCGCCGTAGCCAGACAGGCACGCTGCTGGCCATCGCGGTGCTGGTCGCGGCGGCCGCGTTCGCCGCGCCGCTGTTCGTCTTCGCCGCCGTGCAGACCGCCGCCGAGCGCGACGTGGCCGCGGCCCCGGCCGGGCAGCGCCTGCTGGCGGCGAGCGAGGATCTGCAGACCGCCGTCGGTCCGGCCGAACTGTCCCGGCGCCTGGCCGACCTGCGCCGGTACCCGGTGCTGCCCGGGTTCACCGAGATCGCCGGGTACCGGGTGCCCGGCACCGCGACGAACCAGCGCGGCGACCGGTCCACCAACTCGCCGATGGCCTACCGGGACGACCTGTGCGGGCACGTCTCCGTGCTGGGCACCTGCGCCGGTACTCCCGGCACCGCCCTGGTCAGCAGCCGTACCGCCGCCGGGCTCGGCATCGGCGTGGGCGACCGGGTGCAGGTGGTGACCGCCGGGCCGGACAAGCCCGTGAGCCTCGCGGTGGCCGGCGTGTACCGGCCCCGCGACCCGGCCGAACCGTACTGGCGTGCCAGCGGGCTGATCGCCGGTACCGCCACCGGCGCGGCGGTGCCGGGGTCGCAGTCCGTCGGTGCCGCGGACGCGGTGTTCGTGCCGCGGGACACCCTGGTCGGCTCCGGAGCCGCCAACGTCACGGTCATGCTCGACCTGGTCCTGCAGCCGTCCGCCCTGCGCGACCAGACCCCGGCCCAGGTCGCCGGCGCGGTGCTGCGCCGGTACGGGGTGCTGCGCGCCGACGGGTACCAGGCCGACAGCGACATCCCGACGCTGACCAACCACATCATCGACGACCAGCAACTGATCCTGGTCGCGGTGCCACTGGTGGCCGGGCAGCTGGTGGTGCTCGGCTGGTACGCGCTGTTCCTCGCGGTGACCGCCACCGCCGCCGCGCGCCGGCCGGACATCGGCCTGCTCAAGCTGCGCGGCCTGACCGGCCGCCGGGTCTGGGCGGTGATCGGTGGCCAGAACGCCATCCCGGTGCTGGCCGCCGCCCCGGTGGGCGCGGTGCTGGGCTGGCTGCTCGCCCGCGGGCTGGGTGGCCGGATCGCCAACGCGGGGCAGGCCCGCCAGGCATTGCTGATCGCCGCGGGCGCGGTGGCCGTCGCGCTTCTCGGCGGGATCCTGGCCGCGGCGCTGGCCGAGCGGGCCACGATGCGGGCGCCCGTGGCCGACCTGCTGCGCCGGATGCCGTCCCGGCGACGGGGTTGGCGCGCCGACCTGGTCGATCTCGCGCTGGTGGTGCTCGCCGTCGCGGGGGTGTACCAGGTGCACGCGAACGCGCACGGGCAGGTCGCCGGGCTCGTGGTTCTCGCGCCCGGGCTCTTCGCGCTGGCCGCCGGCCTGGTCGCCGCGCGCCTGCTGGTGCCGGTCGCGGCCCGGGCGGTGGGCGGGCAGCTGCGCGCCGGCCGGCTGCGCGGCGTGCTCACCGCCACCTATCTCGCCCGCAGGTCCGGGCTGGACCGGGTCTTCGCGCTGGTCGTCATCGCCGCGACGCTGGCCGGGTACGCGGCCTGCGCGTGGGACACCGAGCGGGCCGCCCGGTCCCAGCGGGCGGCGCAGCAGGTGGGCGCCGACCGGGTGCTGAGCGTCCTGGCGAACACCCGCACGGCGCTGCTGTCGGCGGTACGCGCGGCAGACCCCGGCGGCCGGTACGCCATGGCGGTGGCCCGTTCGCAGAGCGCGAGCGGCGGGCAGCAGATCCTGACCGTGGACGCGACCCGGCTGGCCGCGGTCGCCCGGTGGGTCCCGGCGTACGGGCTGTCGGCGGACCAGGTGGCAAGCGCGCTTCGCCCGGCTGCGGGTCCCGTGGTCGTGGTTGGAGCGTCGGAGTTGAGGCTGGAGGTGAGGGCGGCGGCGCTGGGGAGCGATCCGGTCTTCGTCATGGCCAACCTGGTCGGCCCGGACGGGCAGCGGAGGTACGCGAACTTCGGTCCGGTGCGGGCCGGCCCGCACGCCTACGCCGCGACGGTACCGGCCTGCTCGGCCGCGCCCGGCTGCCGGCTGTCCAGTTTCCAGCTCAGCAAGGGCATCACCACCGGCGGCGCCGCGCTCGGGCCACCGGACCCCGGTCCGCAGCTCGTCATCCAGCAGCTGGACGCGGGCGGCGCGGTGCTGCTGCCGGCGGCCCAGCTGCGCGACCGGGCCCGCTGGCGGCCCACGACCAACCCGCAGCTCACCGGGCCGATCCTGGCCAGCGCACCGGACGGGCTCGCGCTCGGCCCGCCGCAGACCAAGGTCACCGCCGGGCAGGGCATCAGCGGCAAGGTGTACCTGATGGACGCGCCGGCCGCGCTCCCGCTGGTCACCGCGGGCTCGGTCACGACCGGGGCCCTGGTGGGGATACCGCAGCTGGACCCGTTCGGCACCGCGCCGGTGCCGGTACAGGTCGCCGGGCACGTCACCGCGCTGCCCCGGCTGGGTGGCACGGGCGCGCTGGCCGACCTGGAGTACGCCGACCGGCTGACCGATGACGGGGGCGGCGCCGACGACCTGCAGGTCTGGCTCGCGCCGGGCGCTGCGGCCAGCCTGCTCGGCCGGTTGCGCGCGGCCGGCCTGACGATCGTCGGCGAGCAGCGCGCGGCCGACGCGGGTGCGCAGGTCGACGCGCAGGGTCCGGTGGTGGCGCTGCGGTTCCAGGTGGTCGCCGCCGTGCTCGGGCTGCTGCTGGCCGCCGGCAGCCTGGTGCTGATGGCGACGGTCGACCGCGGTCCGCGGACCGAGGAGCTGACCGCGCTGCGCGGGCAGGGCGTGTCCGCCCGGGATGTGCGGGCGGTGGCCCTGTCCGGCTATGCGCTGCTGGCCGGCGCGGGTGCGCTGGTCGGCGCGCTGGCCGCGGTCGCCGACCGGCTGCTGACCGGCGGCGCGCTGCCGCTGTTCGGCGACGGCTGGGCGGTACTGGCACCGCCGCCGGCACTGCGCGCGGGCGCGCTGCTGCTGGCGCTCGCCGCCACGGTCGTCGTGTTCGGTGCGGCGAGCGCGGTCGCCGCGTACGAGCTGATGTACGCGGTCCGCCGGGCCGGCGCGGCCGGCGCCGGGGTACGGCGGCGGGCGAGCCACCGGCGGACCGGGGCGGCCCGGTGATCGGGCTGGTGTTCGCCGCGCTGCGCTCCCGGCCGGCGCAGGCGCTGACCGTCGCGCTGCTCGCGGCGTTCGTGACCGCGTCCGCCGTCGGCGTGCCGGTGTTCCTGGCCGCGGCGGACCGCGCCGTGATCGGCAACGAGTGGGCCGCGGCGTCCATGGCGGAGCGGACCGTCCGGGCGTCGTCCACTGTGGACCTCAGTGGCGAGCGGGACCGGTCGTTCGAGTCGACGGTGCCGGCCCGGCTGTCCGGTGGCGGGTTCACGCGGGTCTTCGCGGCGGAGGCCGACGTGAACATCACGGGCAACGGCGCGGTCGCCAATCCCCGGTTCGTGTTCCGCGAGGACGTGTGCGCGCACCTGGCACTGCTGTCCGGCCGCTGCCCCGCGGGCAGCGGCGAGGTGCTGGTCGGCCAGGGCTTCGCCCGGCTGCTCGGCCTGGGGGTCGGCCAGGCGGTGCGGATCCAGCACGCGATCCCGCTGCCGCCACCGCCGCCGCCAGCGCCGCCACAGGCCGAAGGGCTGGGACCCAACCCGGCGCAGCCGCCGATGACGGTCTCGGTGGTGGGCGTCTTCCGGGTGCCCGACCCGGGCGCGGCCTACTGGGCGATGCAGTCCTACTTCGACGCGAACAGCCTCCGCAACGCCGCCGAGCCGGTCTTCACGACGCGGGGCACGCTGGAGGCGCTGGGCCACTCCCGGGAGCGCCAGTACGTCGACGCGCTGCTGGACCGCTCGGCCCTGCGCGCCGACCGGCTGGCCGCGCTGCGCGCCACGATCGCCACCCGGCAGGGCGAGCAGGACGGCGGGGCGCAGACCACCTCGGGGATACCCGCGCTGCTGGACCGCATCGACCGGGACCGCACCACGATGCGCCAGGTGGTACCGCTGGCCGCGGTACCGCTGTTCGGGCTGGGCTGGTTCCTGCTCTACTTCGCCGTCACGTACTCGGCCGGCGAGCGGCGCGGCGAGATCGGCGTGGTCAAGCTGCGCGGCACCGGCCGGATCCGGCGCTGGGGGCTGGCGCTGGGCGACAGCGCGCTCGCGGTCCTGGCCGGATCCGGGCTGGGTGCGCTGGCCGGCGCCGTCGCCGGCGGCGGGCAGATCTGGCGGTACGCCCTGCCGGCGCTCGCCGGTGGCCTGGTCGCGGTGGTCCTGGCCGGCCGCCGCACGTTCGCCGGTCCGGTCGTGGACCTGCTGCGCCAGGTACCGGCCCGCTCGGCCCGGTGGCAGGCCGCCACGGTCGAGGGGGTACTGGTCGCCCTCGCGGTGGCCGCCGTGCTGACGCTGCGGTCCTCGACGGGCACCCTGACCGGCCTCACGCTGTTCGCGCCCGGCCTGGTCGTGCTCGCCGTGGCCCTGCTCGTGGCCCGGCTGGTGGTACCGGCCGCCGCGGCGTCGGGCAACCGGGCCCTGCGCCGCGGCCGGCTGGCCCGGGGCCTCGGCGCGCTGCAACTGGCCCGCCGCCCGGGTACCGCCCGGCTGCTCACCGTGCTCGTGGTGGCCCTGGCCGAGCTGATCTTCGCGACCGGAGCGGCCGACGTGGCGGCGCAGGCCCGTACCGAGCGGGTCAGCGTGACGCTGGGCGCGCCCCGGGTGCTGTCCGTGGCACCGGTACCGGCGGCCGGGTTGCTCGGCGCGGTGCGCCGGGTCGACCCGCAGGGCCGGTACGCGATGGCGGTCAGCACGGTGCCCCCCGCGAGCGACGGCGATCCGCCCCTGCTCGCGGTCGACGCGTCCCGGCTGCCCCAGGTGGCGAGCTGGTGGCCGGAGTTCGGCCCGCTCTCCGCCGCCCGGGTGGCCGCCCGGCTGCGCCCGCCGCCGTCACCCGCGCCGGTGCTGATCCACGGCCAGGAGATCGTGCTGGACCTGACCGTGGAGCGGCTCGACCCGGCGGCCGGGCTGCACCTGTTCGCCGACGTCATCACGGTGGACGACTCGTTCAGCCAGCTCGCCGACTTCGGTGCGCTGCGCGCCGGCCGGCACCGGTACGAGGCGGTGATGACGCGGTGCCTGTACGTCTGCCGGCTGACCGGGTTCCAGCTGGCCTCGGCGAGCGGGGTGGCGGCCGGGCTCTCGCTGCTCCTGCACGGGCTGACCGAGGGCGTGCGGTCCACCCCGCTGGATGCGGGCTTCACCCGGCCGGGCCGGTGGCGCACGCCGCAGGTGCGCGGGGACGACCCGGCCGCCCGGCTCGGTGCCGGGCCGGACGGGCTGGCGGTTCGCCTGAGCGGTCCGGCGACGGTCGCGAACAGCCGGATCGTTCCGGTCGACACCCCGTACCCGCTGCCCGTCGTGTCCACCGCGCCGCTGCCCCGGGGCACCCTCGGCGGTGCCGGGCTGCCGGTTGTCCGGGCCGGCAGCGCGGCGGTACTGCCGAGCCTCGGACGCTCGGGCGCCATGGTGGACCTGGAGTACGCCGACCGCATGGCGTCCAGCACCGAGGACGCGAGCAGCGCCGCGGTGTGGCTGTCGGCCAGCGCGCCCGCAGACATCGAGCGCCGGCTGGCGGCGGCCGGGCTGACGGTCACCGGCTCCCGCACCATCGCCGCCGACGTGCGGTACCTGCGCGGGCAGGGTCCCGGCGCCGGGCTGCGGTACCACCTGCTCGCCGGCCTGCTCGGGATGCTGCTGGCGGTCGGCGGGCTGGCGCTGGTCGCGGCGGTGGACCGGCGCCGCGGTCCGGAGCTGTGGACGCTGCGGGCGCAGGGGCTGCCGGCCCGTACCATCGCGCGTGCCAACCGGTTCGCGTATGCGACCCTGGTGGTCGCCGCGGTCCTGCTCGCGCCGGTCGCGGCGGCGGCCGCGTGGTGGGCCACCGGCGCGCAGGTGCCGATCTTCGCCGACGGGCGTACCGTCGTGCCACCGCCCGCGTGGCCGGGTCTCCTGCCGGTGCTCTGGCCGTGGCTGCTGGCCGGCGCGCTGCTGCTGGTCGCGGCGAGCGTCATCACCTCAGGCAGGATCTCGCCCCGGAGGAGACGATCATGAGTGGACTGGCGGTGGCCTGCCGGCGGGTGGTGCACATCTACCGTGCCGAGGCCGGTGACGTGGTCGCCCTGGCCGGGGTGGACCTGTCGATCAGCCCGGGCGAGATGCTGGCGCTCGTGGGCCCGTCCGGATCCGGGAAGTCCACGCTCGTGGCGCTGCTGGCCGGGCTCATGCGACCGTCGGCCGGGCGGGTGCACATCGGCTCGTACGACATGGGCAAGCTGTCCGAGGCGGAGATCTCCCGGCTGCGGGGCACCGAGATCGGGGTCGTGCTGCAGGGCGCGATCCGCAACCTGCTCGGATACGCGAACCTGCACCGCAACATCTGGCTGGCGCAGCGGCGCGCGGCCGGCACCGAGGGCATCACGCTGGACGATCCGGACCGGATCCTCGATCTCGTCGGGCTGCCCGGGCTGGGCCGGGCGCTGGTCGAGCAGTTGCCGCCGGGCGCCCGGCAGCGGGCCGCGCTCGCGGTCGGCATCGCCGCCTCACCCGGGCTGTTGCTGGTGGACGAGCCGACCTCGCAGCTGGACAGCCGGGGTCGGGACGAGGTGCTGACCGCGCTGGAGACGGTCAACGCGGAGCGGGGTACCACGATCGTGGTGGTCACGCACGACGCGCAGGTGGGTGCGCGGCTGGGCCGGGCGGTGACCATCCGGGACGGGCGGGTGGGCGCGGAGGGCCGCGGTGGCGAGGACTTCGCCGTGGTCGCCGGCGACGGTACGGTCCAGCTCCCGCCGGACGTGCTGGGCTCGTTCCCGCCGGGCACGCTGTTCGCGGTCGACAACGAGAACGGCACCGTCACCCTCCAGCCCCGCTGAACTAGGGGGCGGGCGGGCGGCGTGCCAGACTAGGTAACCATGAGCGAGCGTACCGATCCCCGTACCACCTCCTCGATCTTCACCCGGGGGGCCGTGGATCTGAGCGCGCTGCGCGCCCAGCCGCAGCAGGCGCCTCCCGCGCAATCCGACCCAGCGCAGCCCGGCCCCGC
>JBBWZQ010000002.1:0-9747 GCA_039649115.1 Micromonosporaceae bacterium
GATCCCATATACACAACATGTCGGCCGCCCAGCCCCGTGGGGCGAGCGGCCGACGCGCGAATCACCAGAGGTGGGCTACCAGTTGAACACCTGCGTCCATGGATGACAGAGCATTGCGGAGATACTCATCGCCATGGGCGCATACAGCAAAGCCGCCGTCATCAGCGTGACGGCGGTGCGTCGACCTTTCTTCACACACAGCTCCAAACAGCACCCGTTGCTCTTCGTAGCACTTGCTTCGTCGGTCCGTAATGGCAGGAACGGCTGCGTTGCAGCAGCGCTGAGCAGCCATCATAAGATGTAAGATCGACGATGGGAAGGTAAGAGCCGCAACGGCCTCATGTTACTGACTCGTAGCTCAAGGCGGGGTGACGTCCCGTGGCGCTTGTCCTATATGGCAAGAGTATTGAGGGGTGGTCCAGGGCCGGCGAACGTGGCGTATCGGTTCAATGCTGGGGCGGAGCCAAAGCCTTCAACTGGGCGGCCGTCCGCACAGCCTCGGGCGCCCCGATCCGCTGGTAGATCGCCAGCGCCTCGCGCAGCAGCGCGCCCGCGCCGTCCTGGTTCTCCTGCCGCAGCGCGCAGCGGGCCATGCCTTCGAGGGCATGCGCTTCCTCCAGCGGGCTGTGTGCGGCGAGGGCGAGCCGCCGGGCGGCCTCATACTGCGTCATGGCCTGGGATGTGTCTCCCCACTGCAGGAACAGTGTCGCCCGGTGGTTCATGACCTCCGCCTGGCCCAGGCGGCTGCCGAGGCGCCTGTAGATCAGCAGGGCCTGCCGCAGGTCCCGGGCGGCCTCGGGAAAGTCGCCGATCAGCCGTCTGACGACGCCGAGGTTCTCCAGCGCACCCGCCTGTCCGAGCTCGTGATCAAGATCATGATAGATGGTGTACGCCTCGCCCGACGCCTCGACCGCTCCCGCATAGTCCTCGGTCATCCGCTGCACGATCCCGAGGTGTTTCAAGGTGTTCGCGACGCCCAGCCGGTCACCCAATTCCCGGTACGTCGCCAGGGCATCCCGGAGTGCCTCGCTCGCTGCCTGGTAGTCCTCCGTCTGCCGGCGCACCGTGCCCAGGTAGAGGCGGGCATTTGCCTGACCAAGCCGGTAGCCCACTTCGCGGTACATGGCGAGGGCTTCCTGCAGGGTCCGGATCGCTCCCCGGTAGTCGTCGGTCATCTGGCGCACCACGCCCAGTCCCAACAGCGCGTGTGCCTCGCCGAGGCGATCGCCCAACGACCGGTAGATGTCCAACGCCTCGCCGAGCGCCTCGGTCGCACCACCGTAGTCCTCGGTCAGCCAGCGAACCGTGGACAGGTTGTTGAGTGCCGGACCCGCTCCGACGCGGTCGTCCAGATCGCGGTAGATGTCGAGTGCGGCCTGCAACTTCTCCTCGGCCCCGGCGAGTTCGCTGGTCAGGCAGCCCAGCGCGGCAAGCTCGTTGAGGACGTCCGCCTCACCGAGTCGCGCCCCGAGTTCCCGGTAGATTGTCAGCGCCGCGTCGAGCGCCTGGCCGGCACCGGGGTAGTCGCCGGTCCGGCGGAGCAAGGCGCCAAGGTGCTGGAGCGCGTTCGCGCGACCAGCCCGGTCGCCCTGCCGCTCCGCCGCCAGCGCCGCGGCGCGGTGCAGGGCGATGACCTGGTGCCACGGTCCGGTGAGACCGAGATATGCGGCCAATGCCGCCGTCAACCCGACCAGGCGGGCGTACTCGCCGTGGGCGCCGGCGTATGCCGTGCAGGCGAGGATGTTGGCGAGCTCGGCGCGCATCCACCTCATGGCGTTTGCGGCGCCGGACACGTCCGGTACCGCTGGGGGTGCACCGGCCGAGGGCGGGCGGGGGCGTACCGCGAAATGGCGGTCGGCGAGGCTGGCGACGTATTCGTAGTAGTCCAGTACCCGCCGGACCGCTCGCTCCCGCTGGGCAGCGGGTTGCCTGGCGGCGAGGTTCCGGGTGTGGTCGCGGATGAGGTCGTGCATCCGGTACCGGCCGTGGTCGGGCTGGTTCACCAGATGATCGTCGTAGAGAGCGTCCAGGTGCCGTCGCGCGTCGGCGAGCGTGGTTCGGCAGAGCGCGGCCGCCGCGTACGCGTCGAGGTCGGCGCCCGGGTGCAGACCCAGGTCGCGGAAGAAGCGGCGCCGGGCGCCGGACAGCTTCCCCAGGGACAGGTCGAAGGCTGCGGCGACCGCGATGTCCTCGGCGTGCATCTGGGCGAGCCGGTCCTGGGTCTCCGCGAGGTCGTTGACCAGGTTGGTGACCGTCCACAGTGGCTCCGGGCGCAGCTTGGCGGCGAGCAGCGAGATGGCCAGCGGCAGAAATCCGCACAGCCGCACCAGTTCCTCGACGGCACCTGGCTCGTCCCCGGTGGGGTCGCGGCCGGCCAACCGGACGAACAATGTGGCCGCCTGTTCGGGCGGCAGCGTGTCCAGCGGCAGCGCCAGCGCGGCGTGCCGCACGCGCAGCCCGGTCAGCCGGCGCCGGCTGGTGATGAGCACGAGGCTGCCGGCCGAGCCGGGGAGCAGCGGCTCAACCTGGCCGTGCTCGGCGGCGTTGTCCATGATGACGAGGAGCTTCTTGCCGGCCATCCGGGCCCGCCACAGCGCGGCCCGCGCGTCGAGACTCTGCGGAATCTGCGCGGGCGGGACCCCGTCGACGGACAGCAGCGCGTACAGGGCGTCGGCCGGGTCGACCGGCGTCTGGTTCGCGCTGTGCGCGTGCAGATCCAGGAACAGTTGACCGTCCGGAAACCGGTCCTTCAATTGATGCCCGACGTGTATCGCGAGAGCGGTCTTGCCGACGCCCGGCATGCCGTCGATCGCGTGAATCGGGATGACCTCTCCCGCCCCCAGTGATTTGGTGACCGAACCGACCAGAGTGCGGATCTCGTCGCCCCGACCGGTGAAGGTGGCGGTACCGCGCGGCAACGTATTCGTGACCATCGGTGCCGCGGGCGACGGGCGATCATAGATGTACTGGTTGCCCGCGGCCTGGTAGATCCGCTGGCTGTCCTGGGCATGCAGATGTCTTTCCGCGTCGAGCGGACCGTTGGCGGACGCGGTCATGCTCTCGACCCGCTTCCGGTTCGGGCGGCGTGATCACCGTGGCGGCGTTCTTCTATTCACAGTAGAGGACCCGCGCGACACCTGGGTCTTGCTTGTATCGACTGACATCAGTCAATTCAGGCAATCAAACGCTTGTATTCCTGAATTGCACCATCTGCATCGGTGGAACGGTTCTCCGCGCGCCTGCCTTAGACTGGTGCACGCCTGCCGCCGACAGGGCGCCGGCGGGCAACGGAAGGCCGGGAAATGACTGACCCAGTGACGACCGCGATCGCCGTGGCGCTCGTGTCCAAGACCGTCGAAGAGCTGACCGAGTCGGGGAAGGCCGCGCTCGCGGCGCTGGGCCGGCTGGTGCGCCGCAAGCTGGGCGGCGCAGCGGAGTCACGGGCCCTGCTCGTCCGCGCCGAGGCGCATCCGGATGACGCCGCGCCGCGGCAGGCGCTGGCGGAGGCGCTCGGACAGGCCGCGCACGACGACCGCCAATTCGCCGAGGAACTGCACCGGCTCTGGTGGGACGTGCAGAACAGGAGCAATGCCGCAACCGGCGGCGGCGTCCTCAACACGGTGTCCGGAGACGTCGGCGGAAATGTCGTACAGGCGCGTGACGTCCGTGGCGGGATATCGTTCGGTCGCGCGTGACGAATACCGGTGGCGCGATGGCGGAGGAGACCCGGCCCGGCGAGATCCACAATTCGCTGTACGGCGGGGCGACCGGATCCGTAGCGCAGGTGGGAACGGTACACGGGGGAATTCACTTCCACGATGTGGAGGTGGGCGGCGCGCCGCTTCGGGTGCCGCGCCAGTTGCCCGTACCCCCGGCGAATTTTGTCGGTCGCGGCACGGAACTGGCCGAACTCGACAAGGCCGCGGCGAGGTGCGGCCTGATATTGATCACGGGTACCGCCGGCATCGGCAAATCGGCCCTCGTGCTGCACTGGGCGCGGCGGATCGAGGCCCGGTTTCCCGACGGCCAGTTGTACGCGAACCTGGGCGCGTTCGACCCGGCCGGTCCCACCGCGCCGGCGGAGATACTCGGGCTGTTCCTCCGCGCGCTCGGGGTGCCCGTTGACCGTGTGCCGCCACAAGTCGCCGAGCAGTCGGCCCTGTTCCGGTCCGTCACGGCCGACCGGAAGCTGTTGGTACTGCTGGACAACGCCGTCTCGGCGGCACAGGCCCGCCAGCTCCTGCCGGCCGGCCCCGGTTGTCTGGTGGTGGTGACCTCGCGATGGCGGCTGGCCGGGTTGATCAGCGATGGCGCCAGATTCCTGGCGATCGAAGCGCTGGACGATCGGGCGGCCACGGAGCTGCTGTGCCGCACCGCCGGCGCGGCGCGGGTCGCCGCCGACGCGACGGCCACCGCATCGCTGGTGCGGCTGTGCGCGGGGTTGCCGCTGGCGCTGTCCGTCACGGCGGCCCGGCTGGCCGCGCATCCACAGTGGACGGTACGGCGGGTGGCGGCGGAGCTGGCCGATGAACAGGTACGACTGGCGAGGCTCTGCACCGGAGAGGACCAGTCCGTGCAGGCCACCTTCGATCTGTCCTACCGTTCCCTGCCGCCGGACGTGGCGCGGTGCTACCGCGCGCTCGGGCTGCATCCGGGTACCCGGCCGAGCATCGCGGTCATCGCGGCGGCCCTGGGCACACCACCCGAGCGTGCGGGCGAGTCGCTCGACACGTTGGTGGAGGCGAGCCTGCTGGACGACGTCAGCGACGACCGGTACCAGATGCACGACCTGGTCCGGTTGCACGCCCGCCAGCGGGCGCTGGACGACCCGGAACACGAGGTGCTCGCGGCCCGCATCGCCGGGTGGTACCTCGACGGTGCCCGTGCCGCCGGCGCGGTGCTGACCCCGTACCGGCGGGGCACGGACGCGGACCGTCGCGAGCCTGCGCCGGTACTGTTCGCCGACCGGGACAGCGCGCTGGAGTGGCTGGAGCGTGAGCGTACCAATCTGGTGGCGGCGGTTGTCGCGACAGCGGATCCGGCACCGGAGCTGTCCTGGCGTCTCGCCCATGCGATGTGGCCGCTGTTCCATCTGCGGCGCCACTACGCCGACCGGATGGTGGTCGAACGGGTGGCCGTGCGGTGCGCGCGGCAGTTGGGCAACGTCGACTACGAGGCGCGGGCACTGCGGCGCCTGGGTTTCGCCCACTTCGACACCGGTCAGGTCGACGAGGCTTCCCGGCTGTTCGAGGAGAGCCTGCGGTTGTGCCGGCGGTTGTCCAACCGGTACGGCGAGTCGGCCGCGCTGGGCGGCCTGGGGGTGGTCGCCATGGCGCAGCGGCGGTTCGCCGCCGCGGCCGGATACTTCGCCCAGAACCTGGCGGTCTGCCAGGCGCTGGGGCAGCGGCGGATGGCCGCGCTCGCGCTGTTCCGGCTCGGCAAGGTGAGCAACCGGAGCGGGCAGCCGGCGCGGGCGGTGGACCACCTGGCCCGTGCCGGCGAGATGTTCGCGGACCTCGACGCGTACAACCGGGCCCGGGTACGGGTGGAGCTGGGTCGGGGGCTGGCCGGCCTGGGTCTGTTCGAGGACGGCGCGCGGGAACTGGACGGGGCGCTGGCCGACATGCACCGGCTGGACTCGCCGAGCGGCCGGGCCCAGGTGCACCACGCGCTGGGCGAGCTGCGCCTCGCCGCCGGAGATCCGGCCGGGGCGCGACCGTGGCTGGCCGAGGCGCTGCGCGTCTACGAGCAACTGGGCGATGTCGAGGCGGACGGGGTACGCGCGCTACTCGCATCGGTCCCACCGGCCGGGTCTGATCCGCAGCCGGCGGCGTGAACGCGGCCCGGTGCGGACGATCACGCCGTCCAGCGCCTCGACCGGGTTGCCGGCCGCGAGCCAGTAGTGCAGGAACGCCACGAGCGGCCGGCCGCCGGCGCTGACCGACACCAGCCGCCCGTCGCGCAGCCCCAGCACGCTGCCGCCGCTGCCGGACTCCACCACCGCGAGGGCCAACCCCGGGTACGTCGCCATCATCCGGGAGATCCATTGCGGTGCCGGGCAGGGCAGCCGCGCGCGGCCGCAGACGATGATGTCGGCGACCGCCAGCCATGGCCGGGAGTACCGTTCGTCGACGTCCGCGATCACACAGGCGTCCACCATCGCAGCCGCTTTCATCGATCCACCGCGATCGGTCGCACCACCGGCACCGGTGCCGCCTCGGCGACCGGGACGGGCTCGGGCAGCCGGAGCAGGCGGTACATCTCGGTGCGGAGCAGCGGGGCCGCCCGGCCCGGTTCGGACGTGACCCGGGCCGCGACCGACTCGCGGGCGGCCGGGCCGAACGCCGCGGCGGCGCGGGCCAGCTGGCGCGGCAGCGCCGCCCCGCTGGCCGCCAGCGCCGGAGCCAGCCGCGCCAGCACCGCGACCGCGGTGCCGGCCCGCACAGACTCAGGAGCGCCGGGGGTACGCAGCACCGGAACGCCGGCGGCAGCGGCGTAGAGCGTGGCCGATCCATGGTCGCCGATCGCGACGTCGGCCGCCGCGGCAAGTGCCCGCCAACCGAGCGGCTCGACCATCCCCAGTCCCTGCCGGCGCGCCTCGTGCAGCCAGGCGGTCACCTGCCGCGGCCCGTGCCCGAACCACAGCGCCGGGTGCAGCGCGGCGACAACGGCGTACGACCCCTGGGGCAGCTGCGCGAGCAGCCGGCCCAGCACCGCCCGGGACGTCGCGAACAGCGAGTGGGGCCCCCAGGTCGAGGACACCATCAGCAGAGTCTGCGTATCTGCGACACCCAGGGCCCGCCGGTACCGCTGGCGCAGCGCGCGGCTCGCGAGGAGCCGGTCGAGGCACAGGTCGCCGACCACCCGCGCGACGGGAAGGGCCTGAGGACACTGCCGGGCCAGAACCTGCCGGTGGTCCACATGGGACAGTGCGACGGACGCCGGCACCAGCCGGCCGTACCAGGTCAACCATGGCGCCGCCAGCCCCACCACCTGCCCGCTGGCCGGGCCGCCGAGGGCCGCGGGAGCCAGCTTGTTGTGCATCACCCCGTGCGGCAGCCGCAGGCACGGCGCGCGCAGCCGGTGTGCCCCGGCCGAGTCCGCCGCCAGCGCCAGGTCGAACTCGCACTGGATCGCCTGGTGCCACGGAATCACCACGGCGCCCAGGTCGCGGAGCAGGTCGCCGAGGCCGTTGCTGAACCGGTCCGGCGCCTGCGTGAAAACCACCTGGATGCGCGGGTCGCGTTCCAGCAACTCCACCGCGTCCAGCAGGTGGCCCGAGCTGGCCACCGTGTGCGCCACCGCGACGACCGTCCGCTCGGTACGGGCGGTCACCCACCGGTGCGCGTCCCAGCCGACCGGTACCTCGAGCCACTCCTCGCCTGCCATGCCGGCAGCGTGTACCGGCACCCCGGACGCCAGTGCGGACACGAACGCGGACATCGGTCCGGACGCGGCATGGCACACTCGGCTGTGGAGGTTCCCGTGGACGTACGCCTACTGGGAAATGTCGAGATCCACCACGGTGGCGGCGTTGTCGGGCTGGCCCGGGCCGGCGAGCGCTGCGTCCTGGCCACGCTCGCGCTCGTTCCGCGCCGCCGGGTACCCGTCGACACCTTGGTCGCGCACCTGTGGGGGGACGACCCGCCCGACAACGCCGGCCGGACGGTCGCCACCTACCTGCGCACGGTGCGCCGCGCGGTGGCGCAGGCGGGTGGCGGGCGCGACTGGCTGCGCAACCACCGCCCCGGCGCGTACGAGCTGGACATCGAGCCCGACCTGGTGGACTACCACCGCTTCACCCGGCTGGCCAAGGTCGCGCGGGACCGGCAGGGTGCCGGGGACGGTGCCGGAGCTGTCGCCGCGTACCAGCAGGCGGTGGCGCTGCGCCGGGGCGAGGCGCTGGCGGGCGTGACGGGGGACTGGGCGGGCAACTGGCGCTGGTCCGTCGAGCGGGAGTTCGTCGAGGTCCTGTGCAACCTGTACGAGCAGCAGCTGTCGATGGGCGCGCACGCCGAGGTCGCCGCGAACGTCGCCGGCCTCATCACGCAGGTCGTGCCGACCGACCGCATGATCCTGCTCGGCGCGTCCGGCCTCGCCGGCTCCGGCCAGCACGCGGCCATCCGCGACTTCTACCGGCGCGCCGCCACCCGCATGTCCGCGACCGCGCAGGTCCGGCCGAGCGCGGAGGTCCACGCGATGGTGCGCCAACTGGTCGCCCAACCGGCCGCCCGGCTCACGCCGCCGGCGGCGGCCGGATCGCCGGTCGAATCGCCGGTCGAATCGCCGGTCGAATCGACGGTCGAGCCGCCCGCCCAGCACGTGACCATGGTGGCCGACCGGAGCGGCAACGTTTACCAGTCAGCCGGGGACCAGTACATCGGGGACACGAGCGACCTGCGTTGAACCTGACCCGACCGTGGGCTGCCAGAAATGGACCCGGACACGGTGCCGTGCTGGGGAAAACGCGGCGGGACGCGGTGCTCACCGGCGGCGGCAGCCGGGCTTCGCAGGGTTGACCCGGTCCCGCCGGGGAACACCAGTACCAGTGGGTAAGGAGCACATGTCAGCCGCGGCGGGTGAAGGAGACAGGACGATGAGTTCGACCGCACGAGCCAGTAGCAAGAACAAGAGCGCCGCCGACGAGGTACGCGCCGAGGCCGCCAGGACCCGGAGCGAGCTCGCCGACACCACGGCGGCCCTCGCCGACAAGGCCGACGTCAAGAAGCGGGGCCGCGCCGCCGCCCGGCGGACCGCGGCCCAGGCGAAGCAGAGCGCCGCGCAGGTGCGCGACGAGGCGCAGCAGAAGGCTGAGGACGCCCGTGATTCCGCCCGCCGCCACCCCGCCCGGTGGGGTGCCGCCGGCGCCGGGTTGACCGCCGCCGCGGGCGCGGTGCTCGGGGCGTTCGCCTGGCGGCGGCGTGCCCAGCGCCGCACGCCCATGGGTCGGGCCGCGCGCGCGTGGCACGCCGTGACCGACCGCTTCACCTGAGGGGTACGGTCGCCGGACCGGCCGGCTCAGGAGGCGCTGGAGTGGTAGTCGCCGACCTCCTCGGGCCGGATCAACCCATCCTCGATCGCCCGTGCCAGCAGGGCGAAGCGCGACGGCACCGGCCGGCCGACCCGGGCGTACTTCACCCGGGCCCGGTCGATGTACTGCTTGACCGTGTGCTCGGTGATGTCCATCCGGTGCGCCACCGAACCCATGTCCATGCCCTGGAACCACAGCAGCAGCGCCTCCCGTTCGCGCCCCGACAGCTGCGGGTCGGCGAGCATGGCGCCGGCGAGTGAGCGGGTGACGTACGGCCGGTCGGTGGCGACCGAGACGATCGTCTCCACGCAGTGCTCGCGCGTCTCGTCCTTGCTGAGGTACGCGCACGCCCCGGCGTCCAGGGCCGCGGTCACCACGGTGGGACCGGTGTGCGCGGAGAAGATGACGACCCGGTACCCCGCGTCGCTGAGCCGGGCCGCCTGGTCGATCACCATCACCTTGTGCAGTTCCAGGTCGAGCAGGATCACGTCGACCTGTTCGGTGGCGGCCGCCAGCACGTCCTCGATGGAGTCGCCGGTGGCGACCACGCGTACCCGCCGGGTGGGATCGCGGTCGATCCAGGACCGTACCCCGTCGATCACCACCTCGTGATCCTCCACAATGGCCACTGTCACCTGCCGTGCCAGCGCGTCTGTACCCATACCTGCCCGCCCTCCCGCTCGAAGCTGGCCGCGACCTCGCCCGGTGCCGGCGGA
>JBBWZQ010000009.1:0-4372 GCA_039649115.1 Micromonosporaceae bacterium
GCCGCCGGCAAGGCCGTCTACTGCGAGTGGCCACTTGGCCGTGATCTCGACGACGCGCGGGCGATGGCCGCGCTGGCCGCCGGGCAGGGGGTGCACACGGTCGTCGGGTTGCAGGCCCGCCGGGCGCCGGCGATCGAGTTCGTCCAAGAGTTGCTCAGCGACGGATACGTGGGCGAGGTCCTGTCCACGACCATGGTCGGGCTGTCGGTCCCGGGCGACGTCGTGGGCCGGCCCAACGCCTACATGCTCGACAAGACGAACGGGGCCAACGTGCTCACGATCGCCGTCGGCCACAGCCTGGACATCCTCAACCACGTACTGGGTGAGTTCGTCGACCTGTCGGCCGTGTCGGACCTTCGCCGGCCGCTCATCACCATCGAAGAGACCGGCGAGCAGATCGTGAAAACGGCGGCCGACCAGATCGCGGTGATCGGCACCCTCACGTCCGGGGTGACCGCCACCATCCACGTCCGTGAGGCAGTGGCCGGCGGCACCGGGTTCCTCTGGGAGATCAACGGAACCGACGGAACGCTCCGGATCACCGCTGACGCGGCGTACCCCGAAATCTATCCCTTGACCGTCGCCGGAGCGCGCGGGCGGACCGAGCCCGCCGAGCTTGCCACCCCGGCGGCATTGACGCGGAAATGGCCCGCGCTCACCGGCCTGGAAGCGACGCCCGCCTACAACGTCGGGCGCGTCTACGCCGCGTTCGCGGCGGACATCCACAACGGGACTCACACCGTGCCGGACTTCGATGACGCCGTACGGCGCCACGAGGTCATCGCCGCCATCGAGAGGTCCGCGGCATCAGGGGAACGCGTGAAGGCGTAGCCCACCGCGCGAAGCCGGGTGTCGCAGCCGCGCGCGGTGCGACCAAGTTTGGCCTGGCCAGCATCGCCTCACGACGTCGGGGGCATCTCCTCGCTCGACGTGGCAGGGCGGTTCGCCGCCCGCAACATCATCAACGTGGCACAGAACTGGTCCAGCACCCGCCGGGTGACGACGGATTCGAGACGTGCCTGCAGTTCGTCTTCAAAGGACCTGGTCGCCTTCGCCAGCAACCGCCGCCCGGCAGGCGTGAGCTCGATGATCTGCGAGCGACGGTCGTCCGGGTTGGCGCGGCGACGGCACAGGCCAGCAGCCTCGATACGGTCGACAAGCTTGCTCGCCCCGCCGACGGTGATCGACAGCTCCGCCTTGATGTCGAAGACACGGCACGCCGGGCACCTCGACATCACCTGCATCGGCTCGAACCAGCTGAGCTGCAGATCATGTTCGGAACGAAGTCGAGCGTCAACGGCATTCCACAACTCGGTCTCGAAGCGGATCAGCTCGCTGAACAACACCTTCAGATCCGCCATGATCTCCTACATCAATTCCGAAGAATACGCTTCCACGTCACCCAAACATAGCAGTCATGACGACCGTCAATGACCATCGAGGCACCCGGCCGGCCTGAGTTCCCCGATCTGTCACATTCTCCCGCCCTGGGGTGTCATACCCGCAGTCAATCGGAACCGAGCCCGGGACGTGGAGGACAGCAATGGCGCAGTGGCGGACGAAGCCCGTTCTGATCACTGGTGGCACAGGCACGCTCGGGCGGCTCGTCGTCGCGCGGCTGCGGGACGCGGGCCGCGACGTGCGGGTGCTCAGCCGACGCCGCCAGGACGCCGCCGGCGGCATCGACGTCGTCACCGGCGACCTGGCCACCGGCGAGGGGATCCAATCCGCGGTGGCCGGGGTTGAGACCATCGTGCACTGCGCGGGCAGCCCCAAGGGCGACGAGACCAAGGCCCACAATCTGGTACGGGCGGCAGCACGGGAGGGAGTGGAGCACCTGGTGTACATCTCGGTCGTCGGCGCGGACCGCATCCCGATGGACAGCCGGGTCGACCGTGCCATGTTCGGCTACTTCGGGTCCAAGCTGGCCGCGGAACGCATCGTGGCCGACTCCGGCGTGCCGTTCACGACGCTGCGCGCCACCCAGTTCCACGACCTGGTGCTGACGGTGGCGCAGCAGATGGCAAAGCTGCCCGTGCTGCCGGCTCCGGCCGGCTTCCGGCTCCAGCCGGTGGACGCCGACGAGGTCGCGGCCAGGCTCACCGAGCTCAGCCTCGACAAGCCGGCCGGCCTGGTGCCAGACATGGGCGGACCGCGCACGTACCGCCTTGCCGACCTGCTCCGCGGGTACCTGCGGGCCACGCACCGGCGCCGCCTCATCGTGCCGCTCCGGCTGCCGGGCCAGGCCGCCCGCGCGTTCCGGGACGGCGCCAACCTGGCACCCGGGCAAGCCGTAGGCCACCGTACCTGGGAAGACTTCCTGGCCGACCGAGTCGGCACCTGACTTCGACACCTGCCCCGGCGGCCGGCCGCCGCACTCACCGCGCGGCGTGCACCGGTTCGTAGTGGTCGAACGCGGTCTCCAGCACGCCTTCACCGCCGGTGAGGGCCGGCAGCCGCTGTTCGAGCGCGTGCACCTGTGCCGCCGGCACCACACCCTCCAGCACATATGACGAACCCTGCAACACCGAGGTCTGCGGGACGGCCAGCATGCGCACCAGCGCCGGTACGACCGCCCCGAACGTCTCCGCGGGAATCTCCAGCCGGAACCGGTGCACCGGCTCGTGCACCCGGGTACCGGCCCGCCGCAGGGCGTTCGTCAGCACGAGCGGCGTCAGGCCGCGGAAGTCGGCGCCGGTACTGGACATGCTCTTGTCGAACTTCGCGCCCATGTGACTCTGCCGGGGGGCGTAGCCGCAGTGCGTCATCGTCACCACGCAGTCGGGCACCTGCCAGCCGTACGGCCCACGCCCGAGGGCTTGCCGGACCGTGTCCTCGACGGCGGTGAAGAACGCGAGCGGCATCGAGCCGAGCTCGACACCCAGGCGGAACTCGACGCCGGTGCCTGGCGCGGCGGGCTCGACGCGCAGCCCCACCGTGGCGAGGAACGCATTGCCGCCCTTGTGCATGAACTCGACCGCCTCGCCGGTGCCGGCCAGGCGCTCGATGCAGATCGTGGTGGTCTCGCGGAACGTCACGCCGATCCGGAACTCGTCGGCGAGCATGGCCTGGATGACCTCCTTCTGCACCTCGCCATAGAGCGAAACAGCGGTCTCCTGGCGCGCGTCGTCCCGCCGCACGTTGATCAGCGGATCCTGCTCGGCGAGCTGGCTGAGCGCGACGAACAGCGGGCCCGCGTCGCGCTCGTGGCAGGGCACGACCACGGTCTCCAGCGTCGGCGGGGCGAAGGCGTGCGAGACATCAGGGGTACGCGGGACGCCGATCGTGTCGCCGATCCGGACGTCGCCGAGCCCCCACACCTTGGCGATCCGTCCGGCGCTCACGGCCGGGTACGGGTGGGCGGAGCCACGGTCGAACACGGCGAGCCCGGTGACCTTCTCCTGCCGCCCGCCCGCCAGCTCGACCCGGTCCCGGACGCGGACGGTGCCGGCGGACAGCCGCACGTACGCGACCTTCTCCCCCGCCGCGCCGCGCTCGACCTTGAAGACGGTGCCGGATACCGCGGCGTCGGCGTCGCCCTCGGCGGACGGCAGGAATTCGGTGATCCCGGCGATCAGGTCGGCGACACCCGCACCGGTGGCCGCCGAGCCGAAGTACACCGGATGGAGCAGCGCGCGCCGGCTCTGCGCCGCCAACGCGGCGCGGGTCTCGGGTGCCTCCCCGCGCACGTACGCGGCGAGGAACGCGTCGTCGCGCTCGGCCAGCAGGTCCACCAGGCCGGCGGTGAACCCCTCGTCGCCGGCCGGGTACGGGCGGAAGGCCGCCCCACGGGTGCCCAGCCCGTCGACGGTCCCCATCGGTACGATCGCCGGCGTCAACCGCTCCGCGACGGCGCGCAACAGGTCGCCGTGCCGGGCACCGACCCGGTCGACCTTGTTCACGAACAGGATCGTCGGTATCCGCAGCCGCCGCAGCACGCGCATCAGCACCCGGGTCTGCGGCTGGACTCCCTCGACCGCGGAGAGCACCAGGACGACGCCGTCGAGCACGCCGAGCACCCGTTCCACCTCCGCGATGAAGTCCGGGTGGCCGGGCGTGTCGATCAGGTTGACGGTCACCCCGCCGATGGCGAACGACACGACGGCGGACCTGATGGTGATGCCGCGCTGCCGCTCCAGCGCCATGGTGTCGGTCTGCGTGCTGCCGTCATCGACGCTGCCGATCTCGTCGATGATCCCGGCCGCGTACAGCAGCCGCTCGGTCAGCGTGGTCTTTCCAGCGTCAACATGGGCGAGAATTCCCAAGGTCAACGATGCCACTCAGCGTCACGTCCTTCGCGTGTGCGACTCCTCTCTGGTTGGACATGAACGCTGCAGCCATCGCCGTTCTCCTCGCCTCGCCGCCGTCAGAC
>JBBWZQ010000092.1:0-16317 GCA_039649115.1 Micromonosporaceae bacterium
GACGGAGTGGGGCGGCATCCCAGCCCCGACCCGTCCGCGCCCCGCGACGCCTGCCTGGCACGGTCAGAAGTCCACCGCGATGACGTCGGCACCGGGGTCGACCGGCCCGACGCCCAGCTTCTCCAGGATCTTCTTCTCGATCTCGGCGGCCACGTCGGGGTTCTCCTTGAGGAACTTGCGCGCGTTTTCCTTGCCCTGGCCGAGCTGGTCGCCGTCGTACGTGTACCAGGCGCCGGACTTGCGGATCAAGCTCTGCTCGACGCCGACGTCGATCAGGGAACCTTCGCGTGAAATGCCCTGACCGTAGAGAATGTCAAATTCTGCTTGTTTGAAAGGGGATGCGCACTTATTCTTCACAACTTTCACTCTTGTCCTATTTCCTACCGCATCGGTACCGTCTTTGAGGCTCTCGATGCGCCGGACGTCCAGGCGGACGGAGGAGTAGAACTTGAGCGCCTTACCACCGGTCGTCGTCTCCGGAGAGTTGTGCACCATAACCCCGTCAGCGAAGTAGTTGTGGTTGCCCTCAATCTCGATGTCAAATCGGCTCATCGAGCGCGTCCTTGGCTTCACGTGTATGTCAAGGATGCGAGCCGGCATCGGACGAAGCCGAACCGGCGCGAAGATCGGCTGGATCTCACACCGGCCGCGTAGCCGAGGCAGCAGCTTGTAGTCCATCGCGCCTGGAACGTGTGGCGCGATGATCTCCTGGAACTTCGCCGATGCGGCCGTGCTGAAGCGGAGGAAGGCCTTGCGCAGAGCGCCCTTCGTGGTCAGCTTCACGTCGAGCGCATACGCGTCACGAAGGTGGTGGAGCAGCCGCTCCCGGGAGCCTTCGCTCATCGCCTCGACGCAGACCTCGATCCGACCACTGCCGCCCGCGGTGCGCGCCTGGAGGCCCTTGGAGCGCAGCGTGAAGCAGCCGTCATCGAGATACCAGATGGCCAACGCCAGCGGTGTCAGCACCTTGAGATAGTCCCAGCTGAGGTGCTTCTTCCCGTCGCCCAGATAGACGGCTCGGCGCAGCTCGTCCAGTTCGGGTAGCGGTGTGAAGTCGGCGAACACAGCACCGTCACCATTTACTCGGCGCGAGTGCTCGATGTTGCCCAGCAACGAGACCTTCCAGTCCAGGTAGGCAGCCTGTGCGCTGCCGTGACCGAGACGGAACCGGACACCCGAACGGTCCCGGCGATTGGGCGAGAGGTTGCCGTCGCCCATCAAGGAGCCGAGCACCATCTGCCACTGCTGGCTGCTGAGGCGTTGCTGCTCGACGAGCATCACCCGGTCACCCGCGATCAGCTCACCCGCCTCGCGCCATCCGCCGGGCGTACGAACCAGATGGTTGGCGGTGGCGGCGAACTGAGCCCTGCCGTTGCCGCCTGACTTCGCCACGGTGAACTGCAAGAACTGGTCGGCCGGGCCGTTGTTGAACCAATTGACGATCTTCTTGGGCTCTACCCGGTCAGTCTCTGGATCGTAGGAGAGCACCTCGACATCCATCCGCTGGTTGACGATCCTGCCGATCTTTTCCTGCGTTCCGTCGGCCAGTGTCACTCGGGTCGAGTAGTTGAAGCAGCCGAACATCACGCCGATCTTTTCGCGGAGCTGGTTGATGAAGATCGCGGTGGTGCCGGAGTTGTTCAGGGCACCCGTGATCTTCCGGAGCGCCTGGCTCATCAGGCGCGCCTGCAGGCCCACGTGGTTGTCGCCCATCTCGCCCTCGATCTCGGCGCGCGGTACCAGCGCGGCCACCGAGTCGATCACGATGATGTCCAGCGCGCCGGAGCGGACCAGCATGTCCGCGATCTCCAGCGCCTGCTCGCCGGTGTCGGGCTGGGAGACCAGGAGCGAGTCGGTGTCCACACCCAGCGCCTTGGCGTAGTCGGCGTCCAGCGCGTGCTCGGCGTCGATGAACGCGGCGATCCCGCCGGCCGCCTGGGCGTTGGCGATCGCGTGCAACGCCACGGTGGTCTTTCCCGAGCTCTCCGGTCCATATATCTCCACGACCCGGCCCCTGGGCAGGCCGCCGATGCCCAACGCCACGTCGAGCGCGATCGAGCCGGTCGGGATCACGGCCATGGGCACGACCGGACGCTCGCCCATGCGCATCACGGAGCCCTTGCCGAACTGCTTGTCGATCTGTGCGAGGGCTAGGTCAAGCGCCTTCTCGCGGTCAGGCACTGAAGCCATTGCTGCCACCCCTACAGTTGCCGTCTTCGTAGGTTTCTTGGTCACGCCGACACGCTAAGCGCTAGGTCCGACAGAAAACAGCCACCCGGCCGCAGCCTGTGGACAAGCACCGCGCTGTGGACAGTACCCGTACACGTGTACGATCACCGTGCGACACGCCGAGGGGGCGACCCGCTAGCGCAGCCTCGCCGGTACCCGCTCGGGATAGGCGGCCACCACGGCGCGCCAGACGATCACGGTCTCCTCCCCGCCGGCCAGCGCCTGCTCGATCGTCCGGCCCCCCAGCTGCGGCAGCACCTGGTCCGCCGCCACGCTCGCCGCGTACGAAGGCCCGAACACCTGCTCCAGCCGCCACCAGAAGTCCGTCAGCCTCACAGCCCCAGCCCCCGGCCGATGATCTCCTTCATGATCTCGGTCGTACCCCCGTAGATCGTCTGTACCCGGCTGTCCAGCCACGCCTTGGCCACCGGGTACTCGCGCATGTACCCGTACCCGCCGTGCAGTTGGACGCACCGGTCCACGAGCCGGGTCTGCAGCTCGGTCGTCCACCACTTGGCCTTGGCCGCGTCGGTGCCGGTCAGCCGGCCGGCGTTGAACTCCGACACGCAGTGGTTGAGGAACGTCCGCGCGATGGTGACCTCGGTGGACAGCTCGGCGAGCAGGAACCGGTTGTGCTGGAAGCTGCCGATCGGCTGGCCGAAGGCGCGCCGGTCGCGCACGTACTCCAGGGTCAGTGCGAGGACCCGCTCGCCGGTCGCGACGGCGGCCACGGCGATGCCGAGCCGCTCGCGGGGCAGGTTGGCGGTCAGGTGGTAGAAGCCCCGGTTCTCCTCGCCGATCAGGTTGGTCGCGGGTATCCGGCAGTCGGCGAAGAACAGCTCGGCGGTGTCGTTGGCCTTCAGGCCCACCTTGTCCAGGCGCCGGCCGCGGGTGAACCCGGGCGCGCCCCGCTCCACGCCGAACAGCGAGACGCCGTGCGCGCCGCGCGACGGGTCGGTCTTGGCGACGACCACGACCAGGTCGGCGTGCTCCCCGTTGGTGATGAAGGTCTTCTGTCCATTGAGGACGTACGAGTCACCGTCGCGGACCGCGGTCGTGGCGATGCCGGCGAGGTCGGATCCGGCGCCCGGTTCGCTCATCGCGATGGCGGTCACCAGGGCACCGGAGCAGAACCCCGGCAGCCAGCGCTTGCGCTGCTCGTCGGTGGTCAGCTCGGTGAGGTACGGGGCGACCACGTCGTTGTGCAGGCCGAAGCCGAGGCCGGTGCAGCCGGCACCGATGATCTCCTCGACGAGTACCGCGTTGAACCGGAAGTCGTGCTGCCCGCCCCCGCCGAACTCCTCGGGCACGTCGAGGCCGAGCAGCCCGGCCGCGCCGGCCTTGCGCCAGACGGCCCGGTCGACCAGGCCGGCCTCCTCCCAGCCGGCGTGGTGGGGCACTGCCTCGCGGGCCAGGAAGGTGCGGCACAACGCCCGGAACTCGTCGTGGTCCGGCTCGTAGAGGTGCTGTTCCATCGCACGAGTGTGTCAGGTCAACAACCCCGCGACGACGCGCAGGTCGGCGAGCAGGCCCTGGTACGCGGTCTCCCGGTCGTCGGCGCGCAGGATGGCGGACGGGTGCAGCGTGGCCACGATCCGGGCGCTGCCGCCGGGCTGGGCGAAGTCCTCGGCGTGGTAGGCCGACTCGGGCCAGGGCAGCGGCACCCCGCGCTGCTTGGTGACGCGGAACGACGGGCCGAGCAGCGCCTGCCCGGCGGTGGCGCCGAGCGCGACCACGACGCGCGGGTCGAGCTGGGCGAACTCGGCGAGCAGCCAGGGCCGGCAGGCGATGATCTCGATCCGGTCGGGCGTCTGGTGGATGCGCCGCTTGCCGGTGCCGGCGCGGCGGAACTTGAAGTGCTTGACGGCGTTGGTGATGTACAGGTCGGCGGGGTCGATCCCGGCGTCGCCGACGGCACGGCGCAGCAGCACCCCGGCCGGGCCGACGAACGGCTCGCCGCGCTGGTCCTCGACGTCACCGGGCTGCTCGCCGACCATGACGACCCGGGCCTGCGACCCGCCCCGGCTGAACACGGTCTGGGTGGCGTCCTGGAAGAGGTGGCAGCCGCGGCACTCGCGGGCGGCCTGGCGCAACTGGTCGAGATCACCGCCGTCGGGCACGAACGGCGCGGCGGTGGGGGCCTGTTCGGGGGACACGCCACCCACCCTAAACGCCGGCCGGACGGGGCGCCCGACCGACCGGGACTCAGAAGATCAAGTCGACCGGACAACGATGCGATCTCGTAGCTGTAACGGACGGGAAATGTGAGCGAAACCACAGATCGAGATTCTTCTTGGAGTTGACCCGTACTCCCGTACGTAGGAGGAGGGACCATGCTCCCCTATCCAGAGTGGCTCAGCCCGGGCGACAACACGTGGCAACTGGTGGCCGCGACGCTCGTCGGTCTGATGAGCATCCCCGGAATCGCGATCCTCTACGGCGGCCTGGTGCAGAAGAAGTGGGCCGTCAACACCATGCTGATGGCGTTCACGGGCTTCTCGCTCGTGCTCGTCGCGTGGTTCCTGTACGAGTTCAAAATGGGGTTCGGCAAACCCCTGACGCCCTCGTGGCCCGGCATCCTCGGGGCCTTCGTGGGCGTGCCCGGACCCATCATCGGTCACGTGGCCGAGGAGGGTCAGGCGCACATCCCGCTGGTCAGCGACACCGGCCTGATGCCGCCCTTCCGGTTCCCGATGGCCACGCTGGCGTACTTCCAGTTCGCCTTCGCCGCGATCACGCCGCTGCTGTTCCTCGGCTCGGTGGTCGGCCGGATGAGCTTCAAGGCGTGGCTGCTGTTCGTACCGCTGTGGTCCGGGCTCGTCTACTCGGTCAACGCGTTCCTGCTCTGGGGCGGTGGCTGGTGGGCGCAGAAGGGCGCGCTGGACTACTCCGGCGGATACGTCATCCACCTCGCGGCCGGTACCTCCGGCTTCGTCGCCGCCGCCGTCATCGGGCCGCGACTGGCCCGCGACCGGGCCAAACCGCTGCCCAACAACCTGCCCATGTGCGCGGCCGGCGCGGGCATCCTGTGGTTGGGGTGGAACGGCTTCAACGGCGGCGACATGTACTTCGGCGGCTTCCAGGCCTCGGCCGGCGTCGTCAACACCAACATCGCCACGGCGGTGGCCCTGCTCACCTGGGTGATCTGGGACATGATCGCCGGGCCGCAGCGCAAGCCGACGTTCCTGGGCGCGATCAACGGGATGATCGCGGGGCTGGTGGCCATCACGCCGGCGGCCGGGTTCGTGGACGGGCTCGGCGCCATCATCATCGGCCTGGTCGCCTCGTCGATCGTGTGGCTGTCCTGGAACAAGGCGAGCAAGCTGTCCGTCTTCAAGAAGGTCGACGACGCGCTGGGCGTCGTGCACACGCACGGCGTCGCCGGCCTGGCCGGCGGCCTGCTGGTCGGCCTGCTGGCCAACCCGCACATGACCGTGTACCTCGGCTCGGCCGACGGGAAGACCCCCGGCTTCGCCACCACGGGTCTGTTCTACGGCCACCCGAAGCAGTTGCTGCTGCAGGCCGGCGCGGCCGGCACGATCATCCTCTGGGACGCCGTCATGACGTTCGTCATCCTCAAGGTGCTCGGCCTGTTCGTGAAGCTGCGCCTGCCCGAGGAGGTGCTGGAGACCGGCGATCTGGGGGTACACGACGAGGAGGCGTACCCGAGCGACGACCTTGTCGGTGCCGGTACGGCACGGGCCGTGACCGCCCCGGCGCCGGCGACGACACCGGCCACCGCCACCGAATGACGCTCCTGCCCGCGCACCGACACCCTGGACGGCTGGCGACTGAAGGGGGCTTGGGCGATGATGCTCATCACCGCCGTCGTGCCGCCGGCCAGGGTGGAGGTCGTCACCAAGGCCCTGGCGCTGTTCGGGGTGCGCGGGCTGACCATGTCGCACACGTACGCGCCGGCCCGCCCCGGTACCGCCGTCGAGGTGTACCGGGGCAGCCGGTGGAGCAAGCCGTTCGTGCCGTGGGTGCGGCTGGACATCCTGGCGGCCAACGCGGACACGCCGGATCTGGTACGGGTCATCTCGCGCGCCGCGGGCGGCGTCGCGGTGTCCGACGTCCTCGTGTGGGTCACCCGCATCGAGTACCTGGTCCGCATCCGCACCGGCGAAGTGGGGCCGGACGCACTGTGAGTGCTATGTGGACAATCCGGCCCCCGACCGGTCACCGAGGGCATCCGCGAGCGGCGGGATGTCACGCATCGCCAACGGTGCCACCGTTATCCGCACCGCGGGCGGGCTGGCCTGCCGGTAGAGCGAACCGGGGGCGACCGCGTAGCCGGCCAGCCGCAGCCGGGTCACCACCGCCGTCTCGTCGGGCACCGGCACCCACACGTTGATGCCGCCGCACGCGTGCGCGGCGATGCCCCGCCCGGCCAGCGCCTCGCGCAGCGCGCCGCGCCGCCGCTCGTAGCTGTCGCGCGCGCGGTCCACGAGCGCGGTCGCCCTGGCGTCGCGCCACATCGACAGCACCAGCCGCTGCAGCAGCGTGGACACCCAGCCCGCGCCGACCTGCATGCGGCCCTGCACCCGGGCCACCGTCGCCTCGTCCCCGGCGAGCGTGGCCAGCCGCAGGTCGGGCCCGTAAGGCTTGGCGACCGAGCGGAGGAAGGCCCAGTGGGGCGTGGCACCGGCCAGTGGGCGCAGCGGTGCCGCAGACAGTTCCGCGGCGTGGTCGTCCTCGATGACCAGCAGGTCCGCGTACCCCCGGAGTTCCTTGCGCAGCACGGATGCCCGCGCCCGCGACAGCGCCGCGCCGGTGGGGTTCTGCGCCCTGGTCGTCACGACCAGCGCGCCGATGCCCGCGCGCAGTGCGGCGGCGACGCCCTCCGGGCGCGGACCCTCGTCGTCGACGGGCACCGGCACCGGCCGCAGCCCTTGCGCCGCAACGAGATCGAGCAGGTTGGCCCAGCCCGGATCCTCCACGCCGATCCGGTCGCCGGGGCGCAGGTGCGCGGCGAGCAGCCGGTCGAGGCCGTCCAGCGCGCCGGCGGTCACGGTCAACGCGGGCGCCGTCACGCCGTCGCGGGCCAGCCGTTCGCGGGCGGCGTCGGCGAATTCGGGCAGCACGCCCGCGTCGCGGTAGCCGGCCGGGCCGGGGCCGGCCGCCGCGAGCCGGCGCAGGTGCGGTCGGGGGTCGGGCAGCAGGCGCGGATCCGGCTCCCCGGTCGACAGATCAAGAACATCGGGGGGTACCGGCGGCCGCCGGGCCAGCCGGGTATCCGCGATGGACGGGCGGGACCGGATCCGGGTGCCGTTGCGCCCGGCCGTCTCGACGATGCCGCGCTGGCGCAGCGACTGGTAGGCGGCGGCCACGGTGCCGGGGCTCACCCCCAGCGAGCCGGCGAGGTCCCGCACCGTCGGCAGTCCCGTCCCGGTGGACAGCGCGCCGCGCCGCACGCCCGACTCCACGCTGGCCGAAATCGCCGCCGCGGTGCGCCCCTCGATCTGATAATGTACCGCCACAGCCTCTAGATTGTACTGGAACAGACATGCGATATCCAGAACGGTTCTCCCCCGACCGGCAGAAGGCCTTCTCGGTCCTCGACGAGGCATCCGTGTGCCACCTCGGCTACCTCGCCGACGGCGGGCCCCGGGTCCTGCCCACCCTCTTCACGCGCGTCGGCGACACCCTGTACCTGCACGGCTCGACCGCCAGTGGGCCGATGCTCGCCGCACGCGACCCGGCACCGGTCTGCGTGACGGTGACCCTGCACGACGGCTGGGTGCTGGCCCGCTCCCAGTTCCACCACTCGGCCAACTACCGCTCCGTGCTGGTGCACGGCACGCCGCGGCTGGTGAGCGATCCGGCCGAGAAGCTGGCCGCGATGCGCTCCCTTGTGGACAAGGTGGTCGCCGGACGGGCCGGCGACAGCCGTCCGCCGACCGCCCGCGAGCTGGCCGCGACGGCCGTACTCGCGCTGCCGCTGACTGTGTTGTCACTCAAGCAGCGCAGCGGCGGGCCGGTCGACGACGAGGAGGACCACGCGCTGCCGCACTGGGCGGGGGTGGTGCCGCTGCGGGTGGCGCGGGGGACTCCCCGGCCAGACTCGCGGTCCCGGGCCGCGCTGCCGCCGTACCTGCGCCCCCCGGACGCTCCGTGGCTGGAGCCCGTGGTGCTGCGCGGCTGCCACGTGATCCTCGAACCGCTGGACCTGTCGCATGTGGACGGTCTGTTCACCGCGCTCGACGACGACGAGGTGTTCCGGCACGTCCCGCGGCACCGGCCGGCGGACCGGGACGGGATGGCCGCCATCGTGGCGGAGATGCTGGAGATGACCGGCATCCGGGTGCCGTTCGTGCAGCGGTCGGCGGTCACCGGCGAGATCATCGGCAGCACGTCGTACTACTGGCACGACCGGGCGCCCGACCGGGTGGAGATCGGCGGCACGCAACTGGGCCGGGCGTGGTGGCGTACCGGCGTCAACACCGAGGCGAAGCTGATGCTGCTGCGCCGCGCCTTCGAGGACCTGGGCACGGTGCGGGTGGAGTGGCAGACGGACATCCGCAACGAGCGCTCCCAGGCGGCGATCGAGCGCCTGGGCGCCACCCGCGAAGGCGTCCTGCGCCGCAACCGCAGGCGCGCCGACGGCACCTGGCGCGACAGCGTCCTGTACGCGATGACCTCCGACGAATGGCCGGCCGCCCGCGCCCGCCTGGCAGCCCTGACCGCCGCCCACCCACCGCCGCAACCTCATTGACGTAGCGGTGTCCCGGCACGCCGATACCGCGACTTCGATGAAGTTGCGAGGATCCTGGGGGGCGCGGCTAGGCTCTCGGCATGCGTTACTCGTTCCTTGTCGCGGGTTTGGTCGTGGTGGCTGTGGCGGGGTGTGCGCCGGCGGACAGCGGGACCTCGGCGGGGGCCTCGGGCGCCGCCTCCGCTGGTGCGGCCGGCTGCTCGCCCAGCCAACTCAGGACGGTTGCCGCGGGCAAGCTGACCATCGCGACCGACGATCCGGCCTACCCGCCGTGGTTCACCGACAACAAGCCGCAGAACGGGCAGGGGTACGAGTCGGCGGTGGCCTACGCGGTCGCCACCAAGCTCGGCTACGCGAAGGACCAGGTGGCCTGGACCCGGGTGACGTTCAACAACGCCATCGCGCCCGGTGCCAAGGCCTTCGACTTCGACATCAACGAGTTCTCCGTGACCGACGAACGGCGCAAGGCGGTCGACTTCTCCGCGCCGTACTACGACGTGACGCAGGCCGTCGTCGCGCTGAAGACCTCGAAGATCGCGGGTGCCAGGACGCTGGCCGGCCTCAAGGGCGCCAGGCTCGGTGCCCAGGTGGGCACCACCAGCTACAACGCGATCAAGGAGGTCATCGCGCCGACCGCCGGCCCGCAGGTCTACAACAACACCGACGACGCCAAGAAGGCCCTGCAGAACGGGCAGATCGACGGTCTCGTGGTGGACCTGCCGACCGCGTTCTACATCACCTCGGCGGAAATCCAGAACTCGGTCATCGTGGGCCAGGTGCCGCAGCCGTCCGGCCAGCCGGAGCAGTTCGGGCTGGTACTGGACAAGGGCTCGGCGCTGACCGGGTGCGTCAGCCAGGCGGTCACCGCGCTGCGCGGCGACGGTACCCTGTCGGGCCTGGAGAAGCAGTGGCTCAACCAGGTCGCCGGCGCCGCCGTGCTGTCCTGAAGGCACACCGGTGACCGACGGGTACCGGCCGAGCGCGGTGGCGCGCGAGCGGGCGGCGTACCGGCGGCGGCAGACCGTACGCTCGGTCGTGATCGCCGCGGCGTCCACGCTCGTACTCGGCACGCTGCTGGTGCTCGCGGTCACCGGAGCGCCCGGCTGGGCCCGGGTCCGGGCGTCGTTCCTCGACTGGGCGGTGGCCAGCCGGGCCCTGCCGGACGTGCTGCGCGGGCTGTGGCTCAACATCCGCCTGCTGTTCTTCTGCGCCATCGGCGCGCTCGCCGTGGGCCTCGGCACCGCGATCCTGCGCACCCTGCGCCCGGCCGTGTTCTTCCCGCTGCGCGCGCTGGCCACCTCGTACACGTACATCTTCCGGGGCGTACCGCTGATCATCGTGCTGTACCTGCTCGCGCTCGGCGTGCCGGGGCTGCGGCTGCGGGGTACCCCGTCGGTGCTGGTGCTCGGCGGGACCGCGCTGGTCGTCACGTACGGCGGGTACATCGCCGAGGTGTTCCGGGCCGGCATCGAGTCGGTGCACCCGTCCCAGCGCGCGGCGGCCCGCTCGCTCGGGCTGACCTACCGGCAGACCATGCGGCACGTGGTGCTGCCGCAGGCGGTGCGCCGGGTCACCCCGCCGCTGCTCAACGACCTGGTCGCGATGCAGAAGGACGTCGGGCTCATCTCGCTGGCCGGGCCGGTGGACGCGATCCGGGCGGCGCAGATCCAGACGGCCGAGACCTACAACTACACGCCCTACATCGTGGCCGGCGCGCTGTTCGTGCTGCTGGCCATCCCGCTGGTCGCGGTGACCGACTGGGTGACCCTGCGCGCGGCCCGCCGGCAGTCGTCGGAGGGTGCCACGTGAGTACGCCGGTATTGTCCTGTGTGGACGTCCGGAAGGTGTTCCGGGGCAACGTCGTGCTGCGCGAGCTGTCGCTGGACGTGGCCGAGCACGAGGTGGTGGCGCTCATCGGCGCCTCCGGCTCGGGCAAGTCCACGCTGCTGCGGTGCGTGAACCTGCTGGAGACGATCGACGACGGCACCATCCACCTGGACGGCGCGGACATCACCGACCCGCGGGTGGACCCCGACCGGGTGCGCCGGCGCATCGGCATCGTGTTCCAGTCCTTCAACCTGTTCCCGCACATGACCGTGCTGGGCAACGTCACCCTCGGCCCGCGCCGCGTGTACGGGGTGCCGCGCGCCGAGGCGGCCGCGCGGGCCATGGCGCTGCTTACCCGGGTCGGCCTGGCGGACAAGGCGAGGGAGTACCCGGACCGGCTGTCCGGCGGGCAGCAGCAGCGGGTGGCGATCGTCCGGGCGCTGGTCAACGCGCCGCGCCTGCTGCTGCTCGACGAGGTCACCTCGGCCCTGGACCCGGAACTGGTCGGCGAGGTGCTGGCGATGATCCGGGACCTCAAGGCGCAGGGCATGACGATGGTGATCGCCACGCACGAGATGGGCTTCGCGCGCCAGGTGGCCGACCGGGTGTGCTTCCTGTCCGGCGGTCAGGTGCTGGAGGACGGCCCGCCCGGGCAGGTCTTCGACGATCCGCGCGAACCCCGTACCCGGCAGTTCCTGCAGCGCCTGGTGGACCGCCTCTAGTTGTGCACCAGGTACGCGTCGGCGAGGATGCCGACCGCGTCGGGCTGCTCGCAGCTGACCCGTACCTCCATCCGGGCCGCGCCGTACACGTCCACGTCCAATGCGCCGGTCGTGTTCACCGGTACGTCCGTCGAGCTGCGGCGCTGGTCGTCCAGGTACACCTCGTAGCGCACCTTCGCCTCATCCGGCGCGCCGAAGTACGGCAGCAGCGTCGCGTGGAAGCTCGTGTACCGCTTCTCCAGCGCGTAGGTCACCGAACGGAAGCCGTCGCCGGACTGGTTGGCGGGGCAGCGGATGACCAGCGCGTGGTCGTAGCCGGACTTCCCGGAGAGCGGGTGCGGGAGCGAGACTTCGTTGCCGCCGCCCGTGTACGGGGGAAGGTCCGCGACGAAGTAACGCGCCGCCCCGCCGGTCTGCGGCACGGTCCCGCCCGGTGGCTGGCTTTGGCTCTGTGTCTGGCTCTGTGGCTGGCTCTGGCTCGTGGTTGGCGCCGGCGGGCGGCCCACGGTGTGGTGGTAGACCCAGACGCCCACCGGAGCCACGAGGACGAGAACCGTGGCGATCTCGGCGGCGATGGTGAGCAGCGTCCGGTTCCGGCGGAACCAGCCGCGCTGCGGTTCGGACATGTGGCGCACCCTGGGGGACAACGATGAGAACGGCTCATTGTTCCAGCACTCTGGACAGAGCGGAAGCCGGGGCGGTGACGGGTAGTAGGTTGCGGAAACCGGGCAGATCTGGGATAAGTGGCCGTCCACCGAGCGACCAAACGAATGGAGACGCGGTGACCGCCCAACCCCCCGAGGCGCCATCGACCCAGCCCAGCGGCCTCCGTACCGGATCCGCCCCGACCCAGCAGTTCCCCGCCGTACCCCCGCAACACGGCGCCGGGCGCGCAGCACCGCCAGGTCCGCCCGATCGGCCGGTGACTTCGGGCCCTTCGGCCAAGCCCGGATCCAACCTGCTCGCGCTCGGCGTGGCGGTGGTGGCGCTCGTCGTCGCGCTCGCCTCGGGCGTGCTCGCCCTCTACGCGGTCGGCAAGTCCGGGACCGCCACGCAACCGGCCGCCGGCGGGCCCGCGCGCGGCGTGGCCACGACGACCGGGCCGGCGCCCGCCGGCGGTGGCGGCCCGCCGGCGGCGACAGATGCCGCGCCGGCGGCGCCGGCAAGCCCCGGCCAGCTGGACCCGCACGCCAACTACACCGTGAAGTACCAGGGCAAGCAGCTGACCCTGCACGTGTCGTGCAACGGATACGCCAACTACATCGACCTGGACGAGCCACGGGTCAATGTGGACAGCAACAAGGCGGACCTGCAGCTGTACTGCACCTCGCAGGAGGAGTATTTCCAGCTGCCGGCCGGCGTGCGGGGTGCGGACGCGCCCAGCGCCACGGCGACGCCCAACGACTGCGTCGACGCGATGCAGCGGGCCGCGCTCAACGATCAGAGCCACATCCCGGTGACCACACAGGTGGTGCTGTGCCTCGCGACCTCCTACGGCGATGCCACCACGCAGGGCATCAAGCAGAAGATCGCGGTGCTCCAGGTGCAGCAGCTCGCCAAGGACGGCACCGTCACCGCCGTCGTCTCCGCGTGGGAGGTGCCGAGCTGACGGTCGCGCCGAGCTGACGGTCGTGCGGAGCTGAGTCGGTGCGGCCGGGTTCAGTGTGGTCGGGTCAGGCCGTGCCGGTACGCGTACTGGACGGCCTGCGCCCGGTCCCGCACGCCGGTCTTGGCGAACAGCCGGTTGATGTGCGACTTGACCGTGGCCTCGCTGACGTAGAGCTTCCCGGCGATCTCCCGGTTGGACAGGCCGTCCGCGATCAGGCGCAGCACGTCCGCCTCCCGCGTGGTCAGCCCGTCCGGCAGCCCGGCCTCGGGCCGGCCGCCGTGTCCAGCCGCGGCCGCGCCCGAACTCGCCGCGGCGAGCAGCCGCTGTTGCACCTGCGGATCGAGTACGGACTGGCCGCCGGCCGCCGCCCGTACGGCGTGCGCGATCTGTACCCGGCCCGCGTCCTTGGTGAGGTAGCCCAGTGCCCCGGCGCGCAGGGCGGCGAGGATGTCGGCGTCCTCCGCGTAGGTGGTGAGCACCACGACCTGGGTGCGCGGGTGCTCGGCGCGCAGCCGGGCGGTGGCCTGCACCCCGTCGCACCGGGGCATGCGCAGGTCCATCAGCACCACGTCGGCGTCCAGCTCAGCGGCGATGCGTACCGCCTCGTCGCCGTCGGCCGCGGTGCCCACCACGGTCACGTCGTCGAGCAGGTCGAGCAGGAGGGTCAGCCCCTCCCGCACCGCGGTCTGGTCGTCGGCCACGACGACGCGGATCGCCTCGGAGCGCTTTGGCGGAGCCAGCGACGCCGCGGGTGGCTCAGTCATACCGGAATCCTCACATCGACCCGGTAGCCCTCGCCGGCCGGCCGGGCGTCGAAGGTGCCGCCGGCGAGCTGGGCCCGCTCCCGCAGGCCGGTCAGCCCGTACCCGCCGCCGGCCCCGGCGAGCGGGCGCGACGCGCCGACCGGCGGGGCTCCGTTGGCCACGCGCAGGCTCACCTCGTCGGGCGCGTACCGCAGGTCCACCCGTACCGGCGCACCCGGCGCGTGCTTGCGGACGTTCGTCATCGCCTCCTGCGCGCTGCGGTACAGCGCGAGGCTGGTATCCGCGCCCAGCTCGCACGGGAGCCCCTCGACCCGTACCACCGCCGGCACCCCGAAGTCGGTGCGGTAGCCGGCCGCCAACGCGTCCAGCAACTCCGGCAGCGGCATCGTCTCGCCGCGCAGGGCGCCGATCGCGCGCCTGGTCTCGGTGAGCCCCTCGCGGGCCAGCTGCCCGGCGCGCAGCACCGATCCCCGCGCCTGCTCGGCCCGGCCACCCTCCAGCAGCGCGTCGGCCGTCTCCAGCTGGACGGTCAGCGCCGCCAGCGAGTGCGCCAGCACGTCGTGGATCTCCCGGGCGATGCGGGCCCGCTCCCCCAGCGCGGCCGACCGGGTCTGCTCCTCGTGCGCCAGCCGGGTCTCCTCGGCCAGCGCCTCGTTCTGCCGCCGGATGAGCCCCGCCATCAGCGCGATGATGAACGCCCCCGGGCCGGCCAGGATCCACCAGCCGAAGCCGGCCACGAGCCCGGTCAGCGGGAACAGCGCGCCGGCCGCCGCCGTCAGCGCGAACGACCACCGCCGGGGCAGCCGGTACCCGGCCCACAGGCAGGCGATGGCCGGGAAGGCGACGGCAGATCCGCGCGGATGGACGATCGCCAGCGCCAGCCCGGTCCCGAGCGAGTACAGGATGGTCGGTGTCGCCAGCCGGCCGAGCGACCGTTGCCAGATCCACACCAGCCACCCGGCGGACACGGCCGCCAGGAGCAGGAGGGTGGCCAGCCGGGCGCCGTGCCAACCCGGCCTGGGCTCGACGCTGGCCACGCCCCACCCGATGGCGACGCACGCCAGCCCGGCACGCAGCGGGTGCCACCATCGCGCGCGGAAATCCAGGAGGTGCACGGCTTCCAGTCTCACCTGCGCGGGCGCGGAACTCACCTGAGCCTCCGGCCTTGCCGCAGGCCCCGGCCGGCGCGCGTCCGCGAGCGGGCCTGCGGGGTGGACCGGCGGTCGGGGGCGAATGGAACGCCGGTGCGCACCGCGCGAGCCCCGACCACGGCCGCCTCGCCGAGGAACGTCACGCCGAGCATGAGTACCAGGCTCACCGTGGGGGCCAGGCTGGCGCCCAGCAGGTGCCCGCCCAGGCCCAGGCCGAGGCGGATCAGGGCGGAGGCCACCCAGACCGCGAGGGTCAGCGGGCGGTACCGGTACCAGAGGTGGCCGGCGTACTCGTACACCCTGATGGTGAGACCGCGCAGCAGTCCCAGGCCGAGCGCGACCGCGGCCTCGGCCACCAGCAGCCCCACGTCAAGGGTTGTGACGTGGTGTTCGGTGACCTGGTACCCGCCCCAGACGAGCAGGGCGGCTGGCGGGATCACCAGCCGCCGTGCCTGCAACGGCTCGCCGGCCAACCGGCGCCACATGACATAGACGAACGCCGCCGCGATCAGCAGGATCTCCACCAGGTTCATGGGTCGACGGTATGGATCGGGCCGGCCGAAAACCGCCACCCACGGGTGGAGCCCGGGTGGAACCTTACGGTTGCGACCGGTCCGCGTTGGCGTGGATCGCGGCACGCACGTAGCCGGCGAGCCCCGGCGCGATCTCCTCGTAGCGCTGGGTGAACCGCTCGTCAGCCGGGTACATGTCGGCCAGGCCACGGTGCATGTCGTAGCCGCAGTCGTAGAACCACCGGGTGATGTTCTGCCGGTGCTCCTCAGCCACGTCCATCGCCCGCGGGCTGTCCGCCGGCGCACCCTCGCGCAGCGCGGCCGCGAACCGCATCTCGATGTCCCCGCTCACCGCCTTGATCGTCTGCCAGTCCTCCTTGGTGTACGTGCTGGTCCGCTGGTGCGACTGCCGGTACGCGCCGGTCTCGCCCCAGCGCTCCCGCGCCTCGTCCGCGTACCGGGCCGGGTCCTGCTCGCCGAAGACCTCGAAGCGTTCCTCCGGGGTCAGGGAGATGCCCATCTGCTGTGCCTCCATCGCTCGTCGTACGGACGCGACCATGCCCGTCAGCCTCGCGATCCGCGCGGTGAGCAGCTCACGCTGCCGGCGCAGGTGCGTCATCGCGTCGGCGTGCGGATCGTCGAGAATGGTCGCGATCTGTTCCAGGGCGAAGCCCAGCTCGCGGTAGAACAGGATCTGCTGCAGGCGCTGCAGGTCCGCGTCGTCGTACCGCCGGTACCCGGCGCGGGTCCGGCCGCTGGGCGACAGCAGCTTCAGCTCGTCGTAGTGG
>JBBWZQ010000111.1:0-35439 GCA_039649115.1 Micromonosporaceae bacterium
AGCTGGCGGCCGGCCTGGTGGAGGGGCGGCTGCACCTCGCCGCGTATGCCCTGGGCGCCAGCGCCTCCGGCATGACCTTCCTCGACTCGGAGGTGCCCGCGCTGCTCGGCGAGCCGGACGGCCTCGCCGCTCTGCTGTTCACCTGCGTCGGCGTCCCGGCGTACGCGTCGCGACGCGGAGGCGGGCCAGGCGCGCCGGCCGCGGTCAGGACGGTCACGCCCCGGTTGGTGGACGATCCCTAGCTAGGTCGCATCACGCGAGATCGACGACGAGACCGCTCGTGGCGATCCCGATCCGGCCGTCGAATTCGCGCTCGGCCGCCGCGTGTACGGCCGCGGGGTCCGTGCCGGGTGGGCTCGGGCCGGTGTCACCGGTGTAGGCGAGCACCCGCCCATCCGCGACGAGCCGGACCCCGGCGTTGGGTACCGAGTGCGGTAGCGACCGGGTGTGTGCCTGGAACGGGCCGATGTCCAGGCGGTCGCCGGGGCTGAACTCGTGGCGGACGTACGCGCTGTCCAGCAGTCCGGGGCGGTCCAGCGCGAGGACCGCGTCCAGCGCGCCGGGCAGCTGCAGGCCTGGCCGGCCTGTGGCCACGCCCCGCCGCCGCCGAGAACTGCCAACCGCATTCCGGCAACACTAGGCCGGCGTGCGGCACCCGCGCAGTAAGGTCGGTGCCGCGACGGTGATCCCGACATCGGGCCGGTGTCGAGATCGCCGGCCCGGCACCGACCTTTTGGTAGGCGGCCGGACCGACCGGCGCTCGATGGAAGGAGTCGTCCCGGTGAAGTACCTGATGCTGCTCTACGACATCCCGAACGTCCGGGAGATCATCTCGCCGGCGGCCATGGCCGAGATGGGGGCCCTGCTCAACGGGCTGACCGAGTCCGGCGAGCTGCTGAGTACCGAGGGGCTGGCCGACCCGTCGCAGACCAGGACGATCCGCGAGCGCGATGGGGTGACGGTCGTCACCGACGGGCCGTTCGCGGAGGCCAAGGAGCACATGGGCGGCTTCCTGCTGCTCGACGTCGAGGACGAGGGCCGGGCCGTCGAGATCGCCGCCAGCTGGCCGGCCGGCCTCTGCGCGGCTATCGAGGTGCGACCCCTGATGAACCAGGGCGGCGCCGACGTGTGACCCCCGGGCGGCCGCGGGTCACGGCGTCCAACGGACGTTGGGGTTGATGTGGCCGGTCCAGTCGAAGGTGGCCATGTTGTCCCACTCGTCGCCGGTGCCGTTGATGTTCGCCGGGTCCCAGCCGTTGCCGGAGATGGCGTACCAGGTGGGTTCCCAGTAGAAGACGCCGATCGCTCCCGCGTTGCGCGCGGTGTTCTGCACGGCGGTGAACTCGCTGGCCTGCCCCGCCCAGGTGGCGGAGTAGCCGGAGCACGGTGCGGATCCGGTGACCGCATTCGCCTGGCTGTCGGCATTGGCCGCGGTGAAGGGGTACGCGGTCTCGGCGATGACGACCGGCTTGCCGTAGCGGGACCGCACGTCACCGATGACGTTGGACAGGTTCGTCAGCGAGCCGTGCCACATGCAGTAGTAGGACAGGCCGGTGACGTCCCAGCTGACCCCCTTCGCGGTGATCCCGTCGTAGAACCAGCGGGCATTGGCGTCGCTGTTGGCGTCGGCCGTGTGGATGATCACTTTGGTACCGCTGTTGCAGGCCTTCGTCGCGTTGTAGCCGGACTTCAGCAGCAGGCTCAGGTTGGTGAAGTCGTTGTTGGTCACTTTCCCGTCGTTCCACAGCATGCCGACGTTGATCTCGTTGCCGATCTGCACGCTGTCCGGCGTCGTGCCCTGTGCCTTCAGGCTGTTGCACACGTCGTAGGTGTAGTTGTAGACGTCGGTCTGCAGTTGGCCGATGCCGTGGCTCGACCACGCGGCGGGCTTGAACTGCTTGCCGGGGTCGGCCCAGGTGTCCGAGTAGTGGAAGTCGATCATCAGGGCGAGCCCCTTGGCCTTCACCGTCCGGGCGTAGGCGAGGACCTTCGTCTTGTTGTCGTACCCGCTGGCCGGGTTGTTCCAGATCCGCAGGCGGACATAGTTGACGCCGACGCTCTTCAGGATGTCCAGCGGATCTGCGGGGGTACCGCTGGAGTTGTAGTACTTCGCACCCAGATCCAGGCTGCGCTGCACGGACGACACGTCGGCGCCGAGCATGGTCAGGGTGGTCGCGGCGGAGGCGGGCAGCGGGGTCGCGAGTATGGCCGCCGGCAGGGCTGCCGTTGCCAGCAGCAGTGCGAGTCGGGCCCTGGGGTTGCGGGGATGCGCGGTCATCCTTGTCTCCTCGGATCAAGACATGCGGCGCGGGACGCGTGTTAAAAGGGTGTGAGCGCTCACGGTAAGCACTCGAAGGCGAAAAGGGAAGAGTGGCGTTTCTGCTTACGTAACTGGAGGTCTGGCTGAGCTGGCGACCGTGAGCGCTCCCGGTCAGGTCGGCAGCAGGCTACGGTCGGCGGGTGGGTACGGCAGCGTTGCAGAACCGCGTCACGCCCACCGGCGAGATCGTGCCGGACGCGCACCGGGGACTGTTGATGGGCAACCGTGGCTGCCTGCACCACCCGGACCGCCGGCTCGGCGCGGCGCGGTGGCGTTCGAAGCTGTGGATCTGTTGCGTGCTCGACTGGAAGGGCGTGCGCCGCGACCCGATGCCCCCCGGCCGCTGGACGGCGCTGTTCTTCCTGGACGAGGCGACCGCCCTGGCCGCGGGGCACCGCCCCTGCGGGTACTGCCGCCGCGCCGACCACATCGCGTTCGCCGAGGCATGGCGGGCCGGGCACGGGCTGGCGCGCCGACCCCGGGCCGGCGAGCTGGATGCGCGCCTGCACGCCGAGCGGGTCGATCCGCGCTCGCGCCGGCAGCGCAGCCGGCCGGCCCGCCCGCGAGACCTGCCCGACGGCGTCATGATCCGGTACGCCGGCGCGCCCGCGCTGCTGGTCGGCGGGCAGGCCGTGCCCTGGTCGTTCGCCGGGTACGGTGCGCCGGCCCGGATCGACCCCACCACAACCGTGGACCTGTTGACCCCGCCGGCCACGGTGGCGACGATCGCCGCCGGGTACCGGCCGCTGGTCCACCCGAGCGCCCCCGCCGGGCAGCTGCGGCGCCTGCCCGGCTGACCTCTCAGTGGGCCGGCCCCCAGGCGAACACGTCGCTGGCGCGGTTGGTGTCCTGGGGTACGAGGCCTCCGCTGGACACGCAGACCCGGCTGGTCACCGCGGACGCGGCGATCGGTCGCGCCGGGCCAGGCCCCGGCGTGACCGCCGGCAGACCCATGACAGCAGCCGTCACCGCCGCGCTCCACGCGATCATGGGACCATCCCGTCCCGCTCATCCGGGCCGGCCTGGCCAGCAGCCACGCAGGCAGGATCGCAAGCCCGATGAGGCAGCGGTCGGGAAATAGGAGGGGAATCCCCTGAAGGACGGAAGGACTTGCCCGCCTCAGCCGGGCCGACCCATATCGAGGATGAGCGCGGCGAGCTACCGACCGGGGTGTGGCACCGGTGAGGCGGCGTGTGGTCTCAGTGACCTGGTCCGGAAGGTGTCAGAGGGGTCGAACGTTTTCCGCCTGCGGACCCTTCTGACCCTGGGTGACGTCGAACTCGACCTTCTGGCCCTCGCTGAGCTCGCGGTATCCGCTACTGGCGATAGCGGAGTAGTGGACGAAGACGTCGGCACCGCCGCCGTCCTGTGCGATGAAGCCGAATCCCTTGTCCGAGTTGAACCACTTCACGGTGCCAGTTGGCATGCGACTACTCCTTCGTGGTGTGGACGCCGTTGATGCGGCCACCTCAAGGACACTAGTCTGCCCTACCGGTTGTACGCGGTTGTTGGCGGGACGTGGCAGATCGGGGTTGCCCGTACGTGTCCGTCGCTCATCGGTCATGCTAGGTCCGTGACGAGTCGAGCAGGCGCCTTTGCCTTCCTTGAGGACGAGCTGCTCGCACCGCAGGTTTACGGGCTCGATCGGCTCCGCCTCGTCGAGGCGCCGTTCGTACCCGAAATTCATCTGCATCTGGCCGAGGACGCCATCGTGTGGTGGGCGCGGATGGAGGCCGAGACGGGTGCGGTGATGACGGCCCCGTTCTGGGCGACCGCGTGGCCGGGCGGTCAGGCGGTCGCGCGCTACGTGCTGGACAATCCGGCGACGGTCGGCGGCCGGCGGGTACTGGATGTCGCCTCGGGGTCGGGGCTGGTGGCCATCGCCGCCGGGCTGGCCGGCGCGGCGGCGGTGACCGCGAACGACATCGACCCGTACGCCCTGGCGGCGATCGCGTTGAACGCGGGCGTCAACGGCGTGGCGGTGTCGGCGTTCCCGGGTGACCTGCTCGACGGCGACGGGGGCGACGCCGACGTGGTACTCGCCGGTGATGTCTTCTACAGCGAGCCCATTGCCCTGCGGATGTGGCCGTTCCTGCAGCGTGCCGCGGCGCGCGGTGCCTGCGTGCTGGTCGGTGACCCGGGCCGGGGGTACCTGCCCGCGGACCGGTTGACGATCGTGGCGAGCTACCCGGTGCCGGCGCCCGGCGATTCGACCGAGCCGCAGATCAGCCGGATGAACGTGCTCCTGGTGCGATGACCTCGCCGTGCCGCCGGGAGGTGTCGGAGGTCCGGCCGTGCCACCAGTTGGACTATCCGTACTCCTGGGCGCCGAACGTGACCCGCAGGGACTACCGTCGTCACACGTGGCACCAAGCCGGGAGGCCCTGACCATGAGCAAGCCCATCGACTATGACTCACCGCGCCAACCGGCGGTCGAGACGGACGACAACGCCCTGCATGAACTCACCGGGCGCGGTGCGGCAGCGCAGTCGCCCCGGGTCGAGCTCGATGACACCGATACGGCCGATGGCTTCGAGCTTCCCGACGCGGACCTGTCCGGCGAGGAGATGACGGTGGCTGTCGTGCCGATGCAGCCCGACGAGTTCCGCTGCCGGCGCTGCTTCCTCGTGCACCACCGCAGTCAGCTCGTCCCGCAACCCGACGGTCAGCAGGTCTGCCAGGAGTGCTCCTGACGGTCACCTCACGGCACGAGCTCCCGCCAGCCCGGGCGACCGCCCAGCCACGCGCCGGCGAGGATCTCCGCCGATGCCCGGCCCGGGCAGGGCTGTACCTTCGACCGGCCACCACCACCGCCGGCCTGCGCTTCTACTTCCCATTGCTCGCCGTCGGTGCGGATGTACACGTCACGACGCCCGAGCAAACTACGGTCCCCGTTCCACCAATGGCGCTCGACTCTCACACACTGACCGTATAGCACGGCATGCGAGCAGGGAACCCGTCATGATCTTGTCAGGCTCACGGGTCACGGCACGGTTTGATTACATGAGCGCCAAGCGGAGATCTTTCCGAATCCTTACAACGGCGGCGTGTCGCACCGCGTATCGGGTCGGCGCCGTAGCGTGGCGGAGATGCGAGTACTGATCACCGGGGGTGCCGGGTTCATCGGGTCGTACGTCGCCGACGCCCTGGTGGACGCGGGGCACGACGTGGTGGTCCTCGACGCGCTGCTGCCGCAGGCGCACGGCGGCGCTCTGCCACCGTGGTGCGACCGGTACGAGGTGGTGGTCGGGGACGTCGCCGACCCGCGCATGCTGGAACGGGTGCTGGACGGGGTGGACACGGTGTGCCACCAGGCCGCGATGGTCGGGCACGGTGCCGACCCCACGGACGCGCCGCACTACACCGGGCACAACGACCACGCGACGGCGGTGCTGCTGGCCCGGATGTACACCGCGGGCATCTCCCGGCTGGTGCTGGCCAGTTCCATGGTCGTCTACGGGGAGGGCCGCTACGCCTGCGAGCAGCACGGCGTGGTGCGTCCGGCCGCGCGGCGGGCCGAGGACCTGGCGGCCGGCCGGTTCGAGCCGACCTGCCCGCGCTGCGCCGCGCCGCTGACCGCCGGGCTGGTGCCGGAGGACGCGCCGCTGGAGCCGCGCAGCACGTACGCGGCGACCAAGGTGGCGCAGGAGCACCTCGCCGGGGCCTGGGCGCGGCAGACCGGCGGTACGGTGTGGGCGCTGCGCTACCACAACGTGTACGGCCCCCGGATGCCCCGCGACACCCCGTACGCCGGGGTCGCCTCCCTGTTCCGCTCCTCGCTGGCGCGGGGGCAGCCGCCCCAGGTGATGGAGGACGGGCGGCAGCGCCGCGACTTCGTCCACGTCACCGATGTGGCCAGGGCCAACCTGCTGGCGTTGACCGCACCGGCCACCGGCACGTACACGGCGGTGAATGTGTGCTCGGGGCAGCCGCACACGGTCGGCGACCTGGCGCAGGCGTTGGCCGCCGCGATGGGTGGCCCGCCGCCGGTCGTGGTGGGCGGCGCGCGGCCGGGCGACGTCCGGCACGTGGTGGCCGCACCGCACCTGGCCGACGAGGTCCTGGGGTTCCGTGCCCAGGTGGGCTTCACGCAGGGCGTGGCCGGGTTCGCGGCGGGCCCGTTGCGCGAGCCGGCCGCCGCCGGCGCCACCTGACCGTCCTCACCAGTCGGTGAGCAGCAGATGGTTGACGGCCAGCGCGGTCAGCGCCTGGGCGATGAGCCAGGCACGCCGGTGCCGGGCGGGTAGCCAGGCGGTGGCGACCAGCAGCCAGATCGTGTACGGCAGCCAGATGCGCTCCACCTCGGCCTTGCTCAACCCGGACAGGTCGGCCGCCATGATGGCGATCAGCGCGGCGGCCGGCAGCGGCCAGAGCCGGGGTCTGGCGGTGGCCAGCCGCCGCAGCGCCGGGGCGAGGACCGGACCGGCGCAGATCACCAGGCAGGCGAGGTCGGCCCAGACCCAGTAGCCGTACGGGCGCTGCGCCGCCCAGCCCTGGTAGTACCGGCGTACCACGAGGTGGTAGCCGGTCGGCCAGCAGAACCCGCTGGCGGTGAACGCGACCGCCACGGCGGCCACGCCCGTGCCGGCCGCCACGACCGTGGTGCTCCCCGGTCGCCGCAGCCAGAGCACGGCCAGCGCCAGCAGGCCCACGAGAACGAGCCCGTAGGACAGGTACAGGCTGAAGCCGAGCAGCAGCCCACCCGCCAGGCCGGCCCGTACGCCACCGACCGCCAGCAGGGCCAGGCCGGCCGCGACCACCCCGGTGAACATCCCGTCGGCCGAGGCGCCCACCCACACCGCGCCGGGGAAGAGGGCCAGGAACGGCAGCGCCGCCCGGGCGGCCTGCGGTGCGCCGAGCGCTCGCAGCGCGACGGCGACCGACACCGGGGCGGTGGCGCCGATCAGCACACACAGCAGGGCGGCCGGTCCACCACCGCCCAGCCCGACGCGGTCCAGGACGACGAAGACCAGGAAGGCGCCGGGCGGGTGCCCGGACACGTGGGTGGTCCACGAGCCGGGCTGGAAGTCGAGGATGTGGTGGGTGAACCCGCGCAGCATCGCCGGGATGCCGTGCACCATGGGCAGGTCGTGCAGGTATTCGGCCTGCGGGGTCAGGCGGGTGGCCAGGCCCCGGGACCAGCCGTCGACCAGGGCCAGGGACAGCGTCCAGCACAGCGCGGTCAGGTAGCCGGCCAGCATCAGCCGCCGCCACCCCAGCCGCTGCGCGAGAGCGGGTCCCTGCGTCACCACCGCCGCGGCGACGAGCAAGGCCAGCGGGGTACCCGGTCCCAGGTGCGGCAGCCACCGGCCGTACAGCGGGGCGGTGTCGGCGTGGATCGGTACCCGCCGGTGGTTGAGCACGGCGCCCACCGCCACCGCCACGGCGACCAGCCCGGCCTCGATTCCGAGCAGCACCAGATCCGCCCGGGTACCGCGCGGCCGGTGGACGGTCCCGTCGTGATGCGATGTATCGGTGTGCGTCATGGTTCGTCAAAGTTACGGCAAGACACGCAACTGATTGGGTGATCCTGCCTGGCCGGGCGTCAACACTTTCCGGGTGGAGGGTCGGTTGTCGGCGGGCGCCGCGATCCCTAACGTCGCGCTGGGCCATTGTCGTGGTGCCGTGGTACGGGGATCGAGCGCTCGGGAGAGCTGACAAATGTCGAACGGTGAGTGGCACGAAACCCAAAGCAACGGCGCTTCGGGACGGCGGCCGCGCAGGCCGCTCGGTGCGGTCACGGTCGCGGTGGTGCTGGCCGCCGTGGGCCTGACCGGCATCGGCCCGGCGCGCGCCGACACCTGCTCACCCAACCCCGTCGCCTGCGAGAACGCCAACACCGGCGCGGACCCGAGCTCATGGGACGTCCAGGGAAACGGCGACGACACCGTTCAGGGGTTCGCCACGGACATGAGCGTGAACCCCGGCGCGACGGTCAGTTTCAAGGTGCAGGCGCAGCACGCGTACACCATCGACATCTACCGGTTGGGTTACTACGGCGGCCTCGGCGCGCGCCAGATCACGACACTGTCCGGCACCTTTCCGGCGCAGAACCAATCGGTCAGCTGTGTGAGCAGCACGGCGACGGAGATTCTGGACTGTGGCACGTGGGCCGTCGCCGCGTCGTGGACGGTGCCGGCGACTGCGGTGTCCGGCGTGTACATCGCGAAACTGACTCGCACGGACACGGGCGGGGCCAGTCACATCACCTTCGTCGTGCGCGACGACGCGAGCACGTCGAAGCTCCTTTTCAAGACGTCGGACGCGACGTGGCAGGCGTACAACTCCTACGGCGGGGCGGACTACTACCAGGGCAGCCCGAACGGCCGGGCGTACAAGATCAGTTACAACCGTCCATACGCGACACGCGGCGACAACGCCGGGCGGGACTTCCTGTTCAGCGACGAATACCCGATGATCCGGTTCCTGGAGCGCAACGGGTACGACGTCAGCTACACCACGGACGTGGACACCGACCGGTACGGCAGCCTGCTGCAGAACCACAAGGTCTTCCTGTCGGTCGGGCACGACGAGTACTGGTCGGGCACCGAACGGTCCAATGTGGCGGCTGCCCGGGACGCCGGGGTGAACCTGGCGTTCTTCAGCGGCAACGAGGCGTACTGGAAGACCTACTACGCGAACAGCGTGGACGGCGACAACACCAGCCACCGGACGCTGGTGTCCTACAAGGACACCTGGGACAACACCATCGACGACCCGTCATCCGGCAAGTGGACGGGAACCTGGCGCGATCCCCGGTTCGCCGGGCAACTGGACGGCAGCCAGCCGGAGAACGCACTGAGCGGCACGGCATTCATGTCCAACCACGACGACCTCGCCATGCAGGTACCGCCGGCACAGGGCCGGTACCGGCTGTGGCGGGACACGAACGTGGCCATCCAGGCCAGCGGCGACCAGACCGCGACGCTGCCCGCGCACACCATCGGGTACGAGTCGGACGAGGACCTGGACAACGGGTACCGGCCCGGTGGCCTGATCCACCTGTCGACCACGACCGGCGCCACGCCGGAGTACCTGCGCGACTTCGGCAGCACGGTGACCGCCGGCACCACGACGCACCACATGACCCTGTACAAGGCGTCCAGCGGCGCCCTGGTGTTCTCGGCCGGTACCATCCAGTTCGCCTGGGGCCTGGATGACCACCACGACAGTGACGCCACGCCACTGGCCGCGGACGCGAGCATGCGGCAACTGGTGGTGAACCTGCTGGCGGACATGGGTGTGCCGGCGGCCACCCTGATGGGCGGGCTGACCGCGCAGAGCGCGTCCACGGACACCGCCGGACCCGCCGCCACCATCTCGTCACCGACGTCGGGAACCACGGTCGGCAGCGGCGCCCAGGTGACCGTCTCCGGTACGGCGTCCGACGCGGGCGGTCTGGTGGCGGCCGTCGAGGCGTCCACCGACGGCGGCACCACCTGGCACCCGGCGACCGGTACGACGTCGTGGTCGTACACGTTCTACGCGTCCGGAGTCACCGGGGAGACGGTGCGGGTGCGCGCGGTCGACGACAGCGCGAACGCCGGACCGGCGGCGATCCTGACGCTGACCGTCAATGGGCCATACACCGTCTTCGGGGCGCGGGTGCCGACCACGACCGCCGCGGCGGACCCGTCCGCCGTGGAGTTGGGGCTGCGCTTCACACCGCAGGACAACGGGTACGTGACCGGGGTGCGGTTCTACAAGGGCACGGGGAACACGGGATCGCACACGGGCAGCCTGTGGAGCGCGTCCGGCGACCAGTTGGCGACCGGCACCTTCACCGGCGAGACGTCCACCGGGTGGCAGACGCTGACGTTTCCCAACGCCGTTGCGGTGAGTGCCGGCACGGCGTATGTGGTGTCGTACTACGCACCCAACGGGCACTACGCCGCCGACCCGATGGTGTTCAGCTACACCGGCTTCGTGGCGCCCCCGCTGTCCGTCGCCCGTACCACGAACACCGTCGCCGACGGCGGGACGACGACGACCGCCAGCGGCGTGTACGCGTACGGCAGCCGGTTCCCCACCGGCACCCCGGTGGACGGCACCAACTACTACGTGGACCCGGTGTTCACCGACAGCGCCGCCGCCGCGCCCACCGTCGTGTCGACCACGCCGGCCGCGGGTGGCCAGCAGGTCGCCGTCGGGGTGCATCCGTCGGCCACCTTCTCCGGCGCGGTGAACGCGTCGACGATCCAGTTCACGCTCACCGCCGGCTCGACCGCGGTGGCCGGTGCGACGAGCTACGACAGCGCCTCGAAGACGGCGACGTTCACCCCGTCCGCGAGCCTTTCGACGGGTACGACCTACGCGGCGACGGTGACCGCGGCGGACGACTTCGGCAACGCGATGGCCACGCCGTACTCTTGGTCGTTCACCACCGACGCGTACGCCAGCGTGTCCACCCTGTTCGCCGCGAACGCCACACCGGCCACCGCCACGGTCAACGACCCGAACGCGGTGGAGCTGGGCGTGAAGTTCACCCCGGCGGTGGACGGGCTGCTGATCGGCGTGCGGTTCTACAAGGGCAGCAGCAACACGGGTACCCACACCGGTTCACTGTGGACGGTGACCGGCACGCTGCTGGCCACCGCGCAGTTCACCAACGAGACCGGGTCGGGCTGGCAGACCGTCCAGTTCAGCAGCCCGGTGACCGTCACCGCCGGCACGACGTACGTCGCCTCGTACTACACGCCGACCGGTTGGTACTCCGCCGACTCGAACTACTTCGCGTCGGCGGTCACCAACGGGGATCTGACCGCACCCGCGGGCAGCAACGGCGTGTACAACTACGGCAGCGACGCCTTCCCCACGAACTCCTACCAGTCGACCAACTACTGGGTGGATCCGCTGTTCGTGCCGAACGGCGGCGCCAGCCCGAGCCCGAGTCCCAGCCCCAGCGCGTCGCCGCTGCCGAGCACGGCGGTGACCATCTTCGCCAGCTCCGCCACACCGGCGAACGCCAGCTGGCCGGACCCGGCCGCGATCGAGGTCGGCGTGGCGTTCACCGCGGACGTGGCCGGCTCGGTCTACGGAGTCAAGTTCTACAAGGGTTCGCAGAACACCGGCACGCACACCGGTTCCCTGTGGACCTCGGACGGCACCCGGCTGGCGACCGGTACCTTCACCGGGGAGACGGCGTCCGGGTGGCAGACCCTGGTGTTCAGCTCGCCGGTGACGATCACCGCGGGGACCACGTATGTGGCGTCGTACTCCAGCACCGTGGGCTATTACGCGGTCGACGTGAACGCGTTCGCCGGCGGCCTGGACAACCCTCCGCTGCACGTGCCCTCATCCGGCGGCCGGTACCACTACGGCAGCGGCTTCCCGGACAGCGGCGCCGCGCACAACTACTGGGTGGACGCCGTCTTCGTACCCGCCTCGTAGCGTGGCTCGGGGGCACAGCATGGCCGGCCCCGACGTCATCCACTGTGGAGCGACCACGGGCGGGCGCTGGCTGCCCACCCGCCTCAGGCCGGCCCGCCGGTGAAGGCGAGGCCGGCGATGGCGCGGAAGATCTGCGCGGGGTCGCGGTCGCCCGCGATGCGCGCCACGTTGTCGCCACGCCATAGCGTGGCGAATCCGTGCGCGAGCGACCAGACGGCGAGTCTGGCCAGCTCCTCGTCGCCGCCTCGGCTGCCGCGTGGCAGTCCGCTCATTCCGGCCTGCAGGAGCCCGTCCGTGCGTTGCCGTGCGGCGAGCAGTTCCGGCGCGTCCCGGTGGTACAGGTCGGGGCGGAACATCACCTCGAAGTGGGCCGGCTGCGCGAGGGCGAACCGCACGTACCGTACGCCGAGTTCCCGCAGGTCCGGTGAGTCCCCGGGTGGGCCGGCCAGGGACGCCGCGAGCAGCTCGTGTCCCTCGACCGCGATGGCGGTCAACAGCCCGGCCTTGTCCTTGAAGTGGTGGGCGGGTGCCGCGTGCGACACCCCGGCCCGCCGGGCCAGGTCGCGCATGCTGAGGCCGCCGGGCCCGTCGCGGCCGATCAGCTCAAGAGCGGCATCGAGTACGGCCCGGCGCAGGTCGCCGTGGTGGTAGGAGGCCATTGCCGTACCGTACTCCAAATCTAGCCATTGACAAGTTGCGCCGTGTGCGCCAATCTAGTCATTGTCTAGATTCCGGAGAGGAGTGGTCATGGTGGAACGGCAGATGTGGCGCCTGCTGGAGCCGGTACACGCGGTGGTGTACTACGCGCCGGAGGCGTTCGCGGAGGCGGCGGCCCTCGGGTACGCCGTGGATGTCGGGTGGCCCAGCTACTTCGCCTGGCGCTCGGCGCCACTGGGTGCGGCCAGCGCCCGGCTGATCGCGGCCACCTACTACAGCTTCAACCCGCGCATGGTCGAGCGGTACGTGCCGGCGGTGTGGTCGGTGGCCGATCCCGAGGAGGTCCTGCGCGGCCGGCTGCGCGCGGTGGACGGTGCCCTGCGTGCCGTGCTCGGCGACCAGATCGGCTCGGCGCAACTGACCGAGGCCGCGCAGTTGGCGAAGGCGGCGGCGCAGGCGGCGGGTACCGCGGGCCGGCCGCTGGCCGCCGCGAACGCCGCGCTGCCGTGGCCGGACGAGCCTCATCTGGTGCTGTGGCAGGCCGCGACCGTGCTGCGCGAGTACCGCGGCGACGGGCATGTGGCCGCGCTGCTCACGGCGGGCCTGGACCCGTGCGAGGCGCTGGTCTCCTTCGCCGCCGTGGGTGCGGCACCGGCCGAGGTGTTCGCCAGCCGTGGCTGGACCGGCGAGCAGTGGGCCGCGGCACGCGACCGGCTGGCGACCCGCGGTTGGGTCGACGCGCAGGGCGTGGCGACCGCCCGCGGCCGCGAGGGACGGGACGCGGTGGAGCGGCTGACCGACGAGCTCGCCGCGCAGCCGTGGCACGCGCTGGGGCTTGCGGGTGCCGGGAGGCTCGCGCAGCTGGCCATGCCCGTCACGCTCGCAATGGTGCGCTCCGGCATGCTGCCGGCACAGAACACGCTGGGCATCGCCAGCCAGCGCCCCGCGTGACTGGCCAGGAGGCCGCTTTCCGCCGGGCTTCTGCCGACGGCGCCGGCGGAGCGCCGGCGCCGTCACCAGTCGCGTCAGTAGCGGTAGTGGCCGGACTTGTACGGTCCTTCCACGTCGACGCCGAGGTACTCGGCCTGCTTCTTGGTCAAGGTGGTCAGGTGCGCGCCGAGCGCGTCGAGGTGCAGCCGCGCCACCTCCTCGTCCAGGTGCTTGGGCAGCATGAAGACGTCGTTCTGGTACTGGCCGGGCTTGGTGTACAGCTCGATCTGCGCCAGGGTCTGGTTGCTGAACGAGTTGGACATCACGAAGCTCGGGTGGCCCGTGGCGTTGCCCAGGTTGAGCAGCCGCCCCTCGGACAGCACGAGGACCGCGTGCCCGTCCGGGAACCGCCACTCGTGCACCTGAGGCTTCACCTCGGTCTTCTGGATGCCGGGGACGCGGGCCAGGCCGGCCATGTCGACCTCGGTGTCGAAGTGGCCGACGTTGCCGACGATCGCGTTGTGCTTCATCCGCGCCATGTGGTCCACGGTGACGATGTCGGTGCCACCGGTCGCGGTGATGACGATGTCCGCCTCGGCGACCACCTCGTCGAGCCGCGCCACCTGCAGCCCGTCCATCGCCGCCTGCAGCGCGCAGATCGGGTCGATCTCGGTGACCACCACCCGCGCGCCCTGGCCGCGCAGGGACTGCGCCGCGCCCTTGCCGACGTCGCCGTACCCGCACACGACGGCGAGCTTGCCGCCGAGCATGACGTCGGTCGCGCGGTTGATTCCGTCCACAAGGGAGTGCCGGATGCCGTACTTGTTGTCGAACTTGGACTTGGTGACCGAGTCGTTGACGTTGATCGCCGGGAACAGCAGCCGGCCTTCGCGGGCCAGCTTGTAGAGTCGGGCGACGCCGTTGGTGGTCTCCTCGGTCACCCCGCGCATGCCCCGGGCGATCCGGGTGAACCGCTGGCCGTCCTCGGACAGGCTGGCGCCCAGGGTTTCCAGGATCAGCCGGTACTCGTCGTGGTCGTTCTCGTCCGCCGGCGGTACGGCACCCGCCGCCTCGAACTCGACTCCCTTGTGTACCAGCAGCGTGGCGTCGCCGCCGTCGTCGACCATCATGTTGGGCCCGAGGCCGTCAGGAAAGTCGAACAGCTGGCGGGTGCACCACCAGTACTCCGCCAGCGTCTCGCCCTTCCAGGCGAACACGGGCACGCCGGCCGGCCGCCGCGGCGTCCCGGTCGGGCCGGCGACGACCGCCGCGGCGGCTTCGTCCTGGGTGGAGAAGATGTTGCAGGACACCCAACGCACCTGCGCACCGAGCGCGGTGAGCGTCTCGATGAGTACCGCGGTCTGCACGGTCATGTGCAGCGAGCCGGCGACGCGTGCCCCGCGCAGCGGCTGCGCCGAGGCGAACCGGCGGCGCAGGGCCATCAGGCCGGGCATCTCGTGTTCGGCAAGCCGGATCTGGTGCCTGCCGGACGTGGCGAGCGACAGGTCCGCCACCGCGAAGTCGATGTCGTTGACGCGTTGCAGCCTTGTGTTCATGGATCGATCTCCAATTCCTGCGACGGGGAAAGGACGGGAGGTGGGACAGGAAAAAGGGCACCTCCTCGATCGGAGGCGCCCTTTGCGGGTGGTCCCAGGCCGAGCGTGGCGGATGGTGATCCGTCGCAGCGCCTCTCGACCTGGACCGCGCCTGAACCGGCGCGCGGCTGGTACCCGACAACGGTAACAACGCCGTCTCGCGAGGGTCAACCCCGCGCGTGGCCCGGCCCGCGGAGGGTAGGCAGCGACGGTACCGGGCGCGGCGGGCGTCAAGGGGAAGGTGATGAAGAACACCGCCCACCTCTGGCCGGCCCCCGGCATAGCGAAAGCCGACGCATTCAGCAAGCCGACAGGTGGCACGCAGCCAAGTCCCAGCGAAGCGGGTAACTGTAGGGGCAGCTATCGATGAGAGGGACTGGAAAGGACCGTGCGCCATGTCTGAACACGACCGAGACGCCATGCCGGCGGCGTACCAATCTGGTGGTGGGCCCGGCACCGCGACCTTGCCGCCGCCACCGCCCTGGGCGTGGCCGCCGCAGCCCCAGCAGTGGCCACCCCAGCCACCGCGCCGCAACCGCAAGATGCTCGCCGCGGTGGTGGCCGGGCTGGTCCTCATGCTCATCGTGGCCGCCGGGGCGTTCGCCGTCGGCCGGGCCACCCGCCCCGCCGCGCAGGCCGGCTCGAACACCGGCCTGCCGGGCACCTGGTCCGCCCCCACGGCACCGGCCACGGGCGGCACCGGCGCGACGTCCGCGCAGGTGGCGGCGATCGCCGCGAAGGTCAACCCCGCCGTGGTCGACGTGAACACCGTCCTGGGGTACCAGAACGGGCGCGCCGCCGGCACCGGTGTGGTGCTCACCTCGGACGGCCTGATCCTCACCAACAACCACGTGGTCGCCGGCGCCACCAGCATCAGCGTCACCGATGTCGGCAACGGCAAGACCTACACCGCCAGCGTCGTGGGGTACGACCGGACGCAGGACATCGCCGTGCTCAAGCTCTCCGGCGCCAGCGGTCTGGCCACCGCCTCGCTCGGTGGTCAGTCCACTGTGCACACCGGCGACTCCGTGGTCGCCATCGGCAACGCCGGCGGTACCGGCGGCACGCCCAGCGCCGTCGGCGGCTCGGTGACCGCGCTGAACCAGTCGATCACCGCGCAGGACGCGTCCACCGGCTCCGCCGAGCAGCTGACCGGCCTCATCGAGGTCGCCGCCGCCATCCAGTCCGGCGACTCCGGCGGTCCGTTGGTCAACGCCTCGGGCCAGGTCATCGGCATCGACACCGCGGCCTCCACCTCCTTCCAGTACCAGGCTTCCGGCGGGGATGGGTTCGCCATCCCGATCAACCAGGCCACCACGATCGCCAAGCAGATCGAGTCCGGGCAGGCGTCCAGCACCGTCCACATCGGAGCGACCGCGTTCCTCGGCATCCAGACCGGCAGCCAGGCCGGCGCGCAGGGCCAGTCCGGCGCCGCCGTGCTCGGTGTGCTGTCCGGATCCCCCGCGGCGAAGGCGGGCCTGTCCGCCGGCGACGTCATCTCGTCCGTGGCCGGGCAGGCCGTCGACTCACCGACGGCGCTGACCAACCTGCTCGACGGGTACCACCCCGGCGACCGCGTCAAGGTCGGCTGGACCGACGCGACCGGTCAGTCGCACACCGCCACGGTCACCCTGACCACGGGACCGATCGGGTAACCGGTCAGGAGCATCGTTGCACCGACGCCGTGCGGATGTCGGTGGCCAGCGCCGGTGGCCCGTCCACCGGCGCTGGGTTGTCCGGTGCGGGTGCCACGCCGCCGGCGGCGATGCGGTCCAGCGTGGCCAGCCCCTCGGCGTCGACCCGGCCGAAGACGGCGTAGTTGGGCCGCAGCACCGAGTCGGCGTAGACGAGGAAGAACTGGCTGCCGTTGGTGTCCGGGCCGGCGTTGGCCATCGCGAGCGTGCCGCGCGGGTAGATCCGGCGCACGCCGGTCGGGTCGGTCGGTGCCGGCTGCAGGTCGGTGGGCAGCTCATCCTTGTACCGGTACCCCGGGCCACCCTCGCCCGTACCGCTGGGGTCGCCGCACTGCAGCACCTTGAGCGTCGGGTACGCGGTGAGCCGGTGGCAGATCGTGTGGTCGTAGAACCGGTGCACGGCAAGGTGGATGAAGCTCTGTACGGTGCAGGGCGCCTTGGCCCGCTGCAGCGTCAGCCCGATCCGGCCCTGGTTGGTGCGCAGCACCGAGCCGACCGTCCCCTTGTCCGGAGTGTGCCGCGGGTCGGGCGGCAGCGGCACCGGCCGGGCCGCCGGCTCGTCCGGCGTGGCGGTGTACTGGCACGGCCCGTGCGTGACCCGTACCGGCGCGGAGCCGGACGCGGCGCCGCCGGTACCCACGCCGACCAGTACCGTGGCGCCCAGCGCCAGGATCGCGGCGCCCGCGACCGAACGACCTCTCGACATGCATTCGGTCTAGTCGATGCACCGGGTGCTGTCAAACGGCTACACCAGCCCGCGCCGCACCGCCTCGGCACCGGCCTGGAACCGGCTCGACGCGTCCAGCCGGTTGAGCAGCGCCGAGATGCGCCGCCGCGCGGTGCGCATGCTGACGCCCAGTTGCCGCGCGATGGCCTCGTCCTTGAGGCCCGTGCCGAGCAACTGGAGCGTCTCGTGCTCAGCCGGCGAGATTCCCTCGTGGCCCCGGCGCGACCACATCGGGTGGCTGCGCTGCCAGTAGTCCTCGAACATCTCGATCAGCGCGTCGAGCAGGCCGGACGGTTTGACCAGCGCCACGCTCTCCCCGGCCGGCGCGGTCGCGGCGAGCGGCAGCATGGCCAGCCGGCGGTCGCAGATCACCATCCGCATCGGCAGCCGGGGCGACACCCGCGCCTGCTCGCCGAGGCTGGCCAGCCGGCGCAGGTAGCGCAGCCGGCCGGGCACCTCCAGCAGGGACGACTCGTAGATGCCGCGGCAGCGCACGCCCCGGCGCAGCATCGGAGCCTCGCCGCCGAAGTCCACCCCGCCGATCGGGTTGGCGCTGGGCTTGTCGAGGATCAGCAGTTCCTCGGTGGCGGTGGACTGGATCTCCAGGAAGCGCCGGTGCCCGATCTGCGGGCCGGTCAGCACCTCCACCAGCCCGCCGGGCTCGGCCGAGGCCCGGCCCCGCTGGTACTCGCTGAGCAGGTCGGGGATGGCCAGCCGGGCCTGGTCCAGGCTGGAGTGCAGCTCGTTGACCAGCGACGCGATCGCCACGTCCGGCGGCGCGGGCACAAACGTGACCGGCCGGCCCGGCCGCCGCTGCACGAGCCGCATCTCGGCAAGCCGGGCCAGTGCCGCCCGGGTGTGCGCGACGGAGCAGCCGGCGGCGCGGGCCAGCGGGCCGGCGGCGGAGCCCGGCGTGGCCAGCAGCGCGCGGTACACCTCTTCGTCCTCCGGTCCCAGATGGAGCGGCTCCAGCACCGTTACCGGTCCTTCACTGTGAGTATTTCCGTAATGTCCCAACAGACCGAGTGTGGCCGGAAGTGGTTGGTGGCCACAACTGGAAGGTCCTTACGGCTGGACACCAGCACATCGATGAGTTTGTCTGCTTGCGCAGACAAACCAGGAGGTCGACGCATGAGTGCCAGGCCGTTCGCCGTGCTGTTGCGCGGGATGGGTGCGCTCGCCGTCGTGGTCGCGGCGGTGACGGCCGGGTATCTCGCGCACAGCCAGGCCAGCGTGACGGCGCCGGCCGCGGTCGCACCCGCGTCGCGGCTGGTCACCCTGGTCACCGGCGAGCGGGTCGCGGTCACCCAGGTCGATGCCCGGCACATCACCGCCGCCCTGGACCAGGGCGCCCTGGACCAGGGCGCCGCGGGTGGCCGCCGCCGCAAATTTCAAACATTGAGTACGGGCACCGCACAGTACGTCATCCCCGACGAGGCGCTGCCCTACCTCGGGCGCCAGCTGGACCTGTCGCTGTTCGACGTCGCGGCGCCCCCTGGCGACCTGACCGTCGCATGGGCCGCCGGCACCAGCCCGCACGCCATCCCAGGTCTCGCGCTGCGCCCGGACTCGGCCAGCGCGCGCGTCTCGTCCGGCCCCGCCCTCGCCGCCGCGCTCGCCCAGGACAGCGGCGCGCTGGACGGCGTCACCGCGATCCGGGCCGCTGGCGCCCCGGTGCCGGTGAGCCCGCACTTCAATCTGGCCACGCTCGTCGTGAAGGGGCTCGACGGTCTCGGCGCGGTGGCCGGCGGGGGTACCGTCTCGGTCGTCAACATCGACGACGCGCAGCGGTTCGTGAGCCTGTCGTCGTTCTTCAACGGCACGGTTGCGTTCAGCGTGCCGGAGGGCCACTACTCGCTGACCGTCGACATCGCCACGCCCGCCTCCGGTGCCACCGGCGCGTTCGAGGCGCTGGTCGTGCTCCCGCAGGTCAGCGTGGCGGCGCCGCAGACCGTGGTGGTGGCCGACGCGCGCACCGCGACCGCGCTCGTACCGGTGCCGCGGACGCCGTTGCCCAGCCAGGCCGAGCAGTTCGCCGCGACCCTGGACCGGGTGTCCGCGAGCGGCGCGCAGGTCACCTTCACCGAAGGGTTCATCGGCGGCATCCCGACGCTGTACGTCACCCCGGTGCCGGGCGTGGCGACCGGCGCGCTGCACTGGTACACCTACTTCCGGCTCACCGGCGCCGGAGTCCTCTACGACGTCGAGTTCCCGTCCGACAACGGCATCCCGGCCCAGTCACCCACCCAGGTGGCGGAGGGGTCGCTGGCCCGGCTCGACGCGGCGTACCACTCCGACGTGGCCGACCACCCGATCGCCACCTACCGGGCCTCCTTCCAGCCGTGGGAGACCTTCTCGCTGCGCCCGGTCAGCCCGGCGACCGCGCCGCTGCGCCGCGTCGAGTACGTCACCGGCCGGCCCGACATCGCCTGGGTCGGCGCACTCGTGTGGCAGGTCGACGAGTTCAACGGGATCGACCAGGCACCCCGGACCACCTACCGGGCCGGCCAGCGGGTACCCGACGTCTACCTCACCGCACCGCTCGCGCCGGGCGTGGACGGCGGCGTGGTGCTCGCCCAGCCGTGCGCCGCCTGCCGGCAGGGCGACACGCTCGGCCTGAACGTGCTGCCCTGGTCGGACGGCGGGCACGCGCTCAACCAGCTCACCCCCAGCGCCACCCTCGACGTGTCCACCGACGCCCGCCTGTACGCGGACGGCACCCTGCTGCAGCAGGGGAGCCTGCCCGCGGGCTCGGTCGCGGTACCGCACGACGCGGCCAGCTACCGGCTCACCCTGGACACCACGAAGTCGGCGACCTGGACGACGACCGCGACGCGTACCAGCACCGCGTGGACCTGGCGCTCCGCCGCCCGTACCGGCACCCTGCCCGCGGCGCGCACCTGCCCGGACGGTACCCAGAGCTGCGCGTTCGAGCCGCTGCTGTTCGTCGGCTACGACCTCGGCGCCGACCTGTCCAACGCGCTGGCCGCCGGTACGGCCGCCACGGTCGGCGTGCGCGTGTTCCACGAGACGTTCAACACCGGGGTGGACGCCGACGCGCTGACCCTCGATGTGTCCACAGACGACGGTGCGACGTGGACCGCGGCGGCGGTCCGCGCCCAGGGCGGTGGCGTGTTCGCGGCCACCCTGGTTCCGGCTTCCGGAGCCGGGTTCCTGTCGTTGCGCGTGCACGCGAGCGATCCGCTCGGCGGCACGATCGACCAGACGGTCATCCGGGCGGTCCGGGTGGTACAGGGAGGCTGAGCGTGCGTACCCGCAGAATCGTTCTGGCGGCGGTCGCCTGCCTGTCGGTGACCGGCGCGGTGGCCGCAGGCCGCGCCGCGCTGGCCGGCACCGCGGCGCCACAAATGTCCACAGTGGACGCCTGCCGGCCGGTCGCGGCCCCGCTGGCGACGTGTTTCGCGAAGGTCCGCGCCGAGTCCGGTGCGCGCGTCGCGCCGCTGGCCGCCACCCCCAGCGGCTACGGCCCGGCCGACCTGCGCTCCGCCTACGCGCTGCCGGCCGCCGGCGCCGGGCGTACCGTGGCCATCGTGGACGCGTTCAGCGATCCCTCGGTCGAGTCGGACCTCGCCACCTACCGGTCCACCTTCGGCCTGCCCGCGTGCACCAGTGCCAGCGGCTGCCTGCGGGTGGTCAACCAGGACGGCGCCGCGGCCCCGCTGCCCGCGGCTGACGAGGGCTGGGCGGTGGAGATCTCGCTCGACGTCGACATGGTCTCCGCCACCTGCCCGGACTGCCGCATCCTGCTCGTCGAGGCGACCACCAACTCGATCGACGACCTGGGCGCGGCGGTGGACACCGCGGCACGGCTCGGCGCCGATGCCATCTCCAACAGCTACGGCAGCCAGGAGTTCGCGGCGGAGCAACAGTTCGAGGCGCACTACAACCACCCCGGGCACGCGGTGGTGGCCAGCGCCGGGGACAGCGGCTACGGCCCGGCCTACCCCGCGTCCTCCGCGTTCGTGACCGCGGTCGGCGGCACCACCCTGCAGCGCAACGGAACCAGCTGGACCGAGAGCGTCTGGTCCGGCACCGGCTCGGGCTGCTCGGCCTACATCGCCAAGCCGTCCTGGCAGAACGACGCGCACTGCCCGATGCGGATGATGAACGACGTGGCCGCCGTCGCCGACCCGGCGACCGGAGTCGCCGTGTACGACACGTTCGGCCAGACCGGTTGGCTGACGGTCGGCGGTACCAGCGCATCGGCCCCGATCGTCGCCTCCGTCTACGCGATGACCGGCGCCACCGCGGGCGTCAAGGGCGGCGAGACGCCGTGGCTGCGGCACAGCCCGACCAACTTCCGCGACGTGACGGCGGGGACGAACGTGCCGGGCGTCTCGGCGGCCACCTGCGGCGGCGACTACCTCTGCACCGGTACCGCCGGCTACGACGGGCCGACCGGCTGGGGCACGCCGCTCGGCCTCGACGGCCTCACCAACTCCGGCGCGCCCTGACCCGTCTTTCCATCAGGTTCGTCTCGAACGACATGTCAGCCAACGGGATGGCCCCGTAGCAGGTACCGCGCCGCCCGCCCGTAAGGCCGTGCCGCGCACGCAGCGGACCTTGGTCGCTGGTACACGTCAGACGGGGAAGTGTTCGGCGGTGGTGACGGCGCGGGCGTGCTGGTCGGCTTTCTCGCGGGGTAGTTCGACGTATTGGCGTTGGAGATGGGCGCGTCGGTGGGTCCGAAGATCCGCGTGGCGATCAATTCGGTGACGGCGGGTAGGAGCACGGATTCCCGGACGTAGAGGTGTGGTGGTATCACCGCCACCCGACCAGCGAATCGCGGCGGTGTAGGTGGGGTCGTCGGTGGTTCTGGGCGCGGTCGGCCATCGGTGGATGATGCCCGATCACGTTCGCTGCCGGGTCCGGGGGCGCCGGTTAGATGCCGAGTTTGCGCGCGGCTATCAGCGCGAACGAGAGGAACTCGCCCTGGTCGTGTTCGAGCAGGGCGATCGTCGCCGCGCGTTGTTCTGATCGGCGGGGTGTGTCCGGTCCGCCGGCCCGCTCCCAGCGTAGCCAGTCCGACCAGCCCTCGGGTGCGAGGCGGGCAGTGGTGACGTCGACCATGTCGGTGGTCTCCCACTGGAACCGGTACCAGTCTGGTGTGTGCCAGGCCATCGCCTCCCAGCCGAAGATGGCCTTGATGTGCGGTGGGATGCCGCCGAGGTCGCGGGGCTCGCGGGTCAGGGCGGGTGTGGCGACACCGAGCTGCCCGCCGGATTTCAGGAATGTCAGCAGGTAGGGCGGGTAGCTGTCTGCGGTGCCGAAGTACTCCCACGAGTCCACGCTCACGATCGCGTCGAAGCTTTCCCGTTCGTAGGGCAGTTGGTGTGCCTCCGCCCGTACGGCGCTCACTCGGTCGGCCACGCCGGCCGCCTCGAAGACTGCGGCGGCGGTGGCCGCCTCGACCCACCAGTCTGACGCGACGACGTCGACACCGAACTCGCGGGCCAGGAACACTGAGGTCGCACCGTTGCCCGAACCGAGGTCGAGTACCCGCATGCCGGCGGTGAGGTCCAGGTCCCGGCACAGGTCTTCGAGCAGCCAGAGGGGGTGCGGCCCCATGTCGAGGTCGATCAGCCAGGCCGGATCGTAGCGGGAACTGCGAGGGTAGACCTCGGGACGGATCAGCTCGTCGAACGCAGTCATAGTGCGCATTTTGGCTGCGGGTACCCGTAGCCGCAAACGGGTTTCGATGGCGGCCGGAACGCCGTACCAGTACGGCAGCGGCACCTGATCTGAGCTGGCGTGGAGGCGGCCACCGCTAGATCATTGTCTGTTGTGGACAGAACAACACCGCCGCGCTACAGACCGATGGCAGCGGCTACGCCGCCGCCATCCGCTGGTCCTGGTGGCGACGACACCACCAAGCCACCGCCCGCCGCAGCCACTACAAACGCCGCGACCTGGCCACCAACCCATAACTCACAAGTGCCGCTGCCGTACTAGTACAGACCATTCCCCTCGGGACTGGACTGAACAGCATGAGCAAACTACGCTACGCGGCATTGTTGTAGGGTGATCGCCCGCGCGGGCGTCCTGGTCGGGGCGAGCGGGAACATGAAGGCCGTCGCGTCCTCACTCCGCCGGGTACACCCCGAGGCTGCACACCAGCTCCCGACCGGTTCCCTCTTAGCGTGGACTTCTCCGCTGCTTTCCCCAGGCGCCGCGAGGCGTTCTTGATCATCTGGTGACACTGTCCTGCGCATCCAGCACACGGGGATGACCGGAAGGTAGGCCGCACATGAGCACCGTCAACCGTCGACGCTTCCTCCAACTGGCCGGCGGCGCGACCGCCATGTCGGTCCTGTCGCCGAGCATCGCCCGGGCGGCCGCCATTGCGGCCGACCGCCGCACCGGCACCCTGCGCGACGTGGAGCACATCGTCGTGCTGATGCAGGAGAACAGGTCGTTCGACCACTACTTCGGCACGCTGCGCGGCGCGCGCGGCTTCGGAGATCCGCGGCCGGTGGTGCTGCCCAGCGGCAAGACGGTCTGGTACCAGTCGGACGGCACCCGGGACGTGCTGCCCTTCCGGCCCGGGGCGAGCAACCTCGGGCTGCAGTTCATCGAGGATCTCCCGCACGGCTGGAATGACAGCCACGACGCCTGGAACCACGGCAGGTACGACCGGTGGGTGCCGGCGAAGGGTGCCACCACCATGGCCTACCTCACGCGCGAGGACATCCCCTTCCACTACGCGCTGGCCGACGCGTTCACGGTCTGCGACGCGTACCACTGCTCGCTGATCGGTCCCACGGACCCCAACCGCTACTACATGTGGACCGGTTACACCGGCAACGACGGTGCGGGCGGCGGCCCGGTCCTCGCCAACGACGAGCTCGGCTACGACTGGACCACCTATCCGGAGCGGCTCGAGAAGGCCGGCGTCTCCTGGAAGGTCTACCAGGACGCGGGCGACGGCCTGGACGCCCCGGGCTTCTGGGGCTGGACCGGCGACGCCTACATCGGCAACTACGGCGACAACTCCCTGCTGTACTTCCACCAGTACCAGAACGCCGCGCCGGGCAACCCGCTCTACGACAAGGCCCGCACCGGTACCGACGCGAAGCACGGTGACGACTTCTTCCGCATCCTCAAGGCCGACGTGCTGGGCGGCAAGCTCCCGCAGGTGTCCTGGATCGTGGCACCCGAGGCCTTCACCGAGCACCCGAACTGGCCGGTCAACTACGGCGCCTGGTACATCGCCCAGGTGCTGGACGCGCTGACCGCGGACCCCGCGGTGTGGAGCAAGACCGCGCTGTTCATCACGTACGACGAGAACGACGGCTTCTTCGACCACGTCGTACCCCCGTACCCGCAGGCCGGACGCTCCACTGTGGACGTCGGCGGGGACCTGTTCGCCCCGTCGGGCACCGACTCCCACGTCGCCGGCCCGTACGGCCTGGGCCAGCGGGTACCGATGATCGTGGTGTCGCCGTGGAGCAAGGGCGGCTGGCTCTGTTCACAGGTATTCGACCACACCTCGATCGTGCAGTTCGTCGAGCGGCGCTTCGGCGTGCGCGAGCCGAACATCTCGCCGTGGCGCCGGGCGGTGTGCGGCGACCTGACCGCGGCGTTCGACTTCGGCCGCACGGACACCCGGGTGCCGCCGCTGCCGGACACGAGCGGCTACCTCCCGCCGGACCACGACCGGCACCACGACTACGTGCCCACGCCGCCGGCCCATCCGGCACTGCCCAAGCAGGAACGCGGGCTGCGCCCCGCCCGGCCGCTGCCCTACGACCTGGGGGCGGACGGTCGGGTCGACGCGGCCGGCCTGCGGATCGACTTCGCCAACCACGGCCGGGCCGGCGCGACCTTCCTGGTCACGTCCGCCACGCACCCGGACGGGCCGTGGACCTTCACCGTGGCGGCGGGGCGGCACCTGGCCGGCAGTTGGCCCAGCGGGGCCGGGTACGGCTTCTCGGTGCACGGGCCCAACGGCTTCTTCCGCCACCTGCGGGGGCAGGCAGGCAGCGCGGGACCGGAGGTTGCCGTGCGCCACGACGGGGACGGCGGGCAGGTCCAGCTGATCCTCACCAACGCGGGCCCGGCGCAGGTCCGCCTCACGGTCACGGACGCGTACCGGGCTGGCCGGCCGGCCAGCTACCGGCTGCGGCCGGGCGCCCGGGCCGTGCACACCGCGGACCTCCGGCACAGCCACAGCTGGTACGACCTGTCGGTGGTCAGCGACCGGGACGCCGCCTTCCTCCGCCGGCTGGCCGGGCACGTCGAGACGGGCGGACCCAGCACGAGCGACCCGGCCATCGCCAACGAGTTGAGCCGTCCTACGCCAGTGAGCCCAGCGGGTGTCCGGTCTCCAGCAGCGACTTGAGGCTGGACACCACCATGTTCCAACCCTCGCGGGTGCCCTCGACCTGGTCCGCGGGAAGGTCCTCGTGGGTGACCGTGAGCCGCACGGCCTCGCCGACCGGTTCGAGGTCGAACGTGACCCGGGAGTGGCGCGCCGTCTCGTTCGCGTCGTCCGGCGAGGCCCAGGTGTGCGAGAGGCGGCGCGGCGGATCGACTTCGAGAATGGTGCCGACCACGTCGGCGCCCTCGTCGTCGAGGCGGCGGTGCTCCCAGCTGTCACCCTTGGCCCAGCCGGACACGTTGCGGTGCCCCCAGTACCGCGCGGTCAGCTCCGGATCGGTGAGGGCGTTCCAGAGCTGGTCGGGTGTGGTCGCGATGTACGTGACGTGGACCAGTTTCGGCTTGTCCATGGCGTGTCCGTCCTGTTCGAGGAGTCTCTTCATGCTGCTGAGGGCTTCGAGGTCCGGCTGCTGGAACTTCGCGATCCAGCGTTCGTAGATCTCGTGCAGCGGTACCCGGTTGAGGTGGTGCAGCTTCTCCCGGCCGCGGCGGACCGTGGCGACGAGTCCCGCCGCTTCGAGCATGGCGAGGTGCTGCGTGATCCCCTGGCGACTCGTCGCGAGGTCCCGGCACAGGGCACCCAGGGTCTGGCCGTCGTTCTGGTGCAGCCGGTCCAGCAGTTGCCTGCGGGTCGGGTCGGCCAGCGTCCGGAAGACCTGGGCGATGGCGTCGTCCTCGTCCCGCCTCATCCGGTCGACAATAGGCAAGTAATCACTTGCATGTCAACCTCGACCAGCAGCTGCTACTCCCGGATGACCTCCACGGCGAGGTCGCCGTCGGCCGGGGTGAGCACCAGGTCGTCGATGACACCGGCGGCGCGCAGGTCAGCCTCCGCCAGACGGACGTCGGGCACGGCGTGACCGGTCACGGTCACCCGGCTGACCGGGCCGCGCATCGACAGGCGCGCCTCGGACTTGGCCTTGCGCACCGCCCGCAGCACCTCGGCGACCGCGTCGAGCACCTGCGGGTCACCCGCACCGGCAGCGCCCGCTTCCGCGGTGCTCGGCCAGGTGGCCCGGTGCACCGAGCCGTCCCGCCACCAGGACCAGACCTCCTCCGTGACGTACGGCAGGAACGGCGCGAACAGCCGCAGCAGCACCGACAGCGCCCGGCGCAGCGCGGCGCGGGCCGACGCCGCACCGGTACCCTCGCCGTACGCGCGGGACTTGACCAGCTCCAGGTAGTCGTCGCACAGCTGCCAGAAGAACCGCTCGGTCCGCTCCAGCGCGCGTGTGTAGTCGTAGTCGTCGAACGCGGCGGTCGCGTCGGCGACGACCGCGCCGAGCCCGGCGAGCATCGCCCGGTCGACGGGCTCGGTGATCGGCGCGTCGTCGGCCGCGCCGCCCAGGCCCAGCACGAACTTGCTGGCGTTGAGGATCTTCACGCTGAGCCGGCGGCCCACCTTGATCTGGCCGGTGTCGAAGGCCGTGTCCGCGCCCGGCCGCCCCTTGGCCGCCCAGTACCGGACCGCGTCCGTGCCGTACTCCGCCAGCAGGCTCATCGGGGTGACGACGTTGCCCTTCGACTTGGACATCTTCTTCCGGTCCGGGTCGAGGATCCAGCCGGAGATGGCCGCGTGGGCCCACGGCAGCACCCCGTGTGCCAGGTGCGCGCGCAGGATCGTGGTGAACAGCCAGGTCCGGATGATCTCGTGCGCCTGCGGGCGGAGGTCCATCGGGAACACGCGCTCGAACAGGTCCGGATCGCGCAGCCAGCCGCCGGCGATCTGCGGGGTGAGCGATGACGTCGCCCAGGTGTCCATCACGTCCGGGTCGCCGATGAACCCGCCCGCCTTGCCGCGCTGGTCCTCGGTGAACCCGGGCGGCGCCGTCGAGCTGGGATCGACCGGCAGCGCCGAGGCGTCGGGCAGCACCGGCTCGGCGTAGCGCGGCTCGCCCGCGGCGTCCAGCCGGTACCACAGCGGGATCGGCACGCCGAAGAAGCGCTGCCGGCTGACCAGCCAGTCACCCGCCAGACCCGCCACCCAGTGCTCGTACCGCACGCGCATGTGCGCCGGGTGCCAGCGCAGCTCCCGGCCGCGGGCGAGCAGCTCGTCGTGCAGCTTGCGGTCCCGGCCGCCGTTGCGGATGTACCACTGCTCGGTGGTCACGATCTCCAGCGGTCGGTCGCCCTTCTCGTAGAACTTGACCGGCCGGCGCACCGGTCGCGGCTCGCCGTCGAGGTCGCCCGCGTCGCGCAGCAGTGCCACCATCCGCTCCCGGGCGGTGTGCACGGTGGCGCCGGCCAGTCCGGCATAGGCCGCGCGGGCGGCGGGGGAGTCCACGCCGGCGGGCGGGTCCGGCAGCACGCGGCCGTCCCAGCCGATCACCGGCCGGGTGGCGAGCTGCAGCTCGCGCCACCAGAGCACGTCGGTCAGGTCGCCGAACGTGCAGACCATCGCGATGCCCGAACCCTTGTCGGGCTCGGCCAGGTGGTGCGCGACGACGGGCACCTCGACGCCGAAGACCGGGGTGCGCACGGTCTGGCCGAACAGCGGGCGGTACCGCTCGTCGCCGGGGTGCGCGACCAGCGCGACGCACGCGGGGATCAGCTCGGGCCGGGTGGTCTCGACGAACAGCGCAGTGCCGTCCGGGCGGCGGAACGCGAGCCGGTGGAAGGCGCCGGGCCACTCCCGGTCCTCCAGTTCTGCCTGGGCGACCGCGGTGCGGAAGGTGACATCCCACAGGGTCGGCGCCTCGGCCCGGTACGCCTCGCCGCGCGCCAGGTTGTCGAGGAACGCGCGCTGCGAGGTGGTGCGGGCGTCGGCGTCGATGGTGGCGTACGCCAGCGTCCAGTCCACGGACAGCCCGAGCCGCCGCCACACCGCCTCGAACGCCTTCTCGTCCTCGGCGGTCAGCCGCTCGCACAGCTCGATGAAACTGGGCCGGGAGACCGGCACCGGCCGCTTCGGGTCGGGCTTGTCCGGCGGTGTGAAGGCCGGGTCGTACGGCAGCGAGGGCTCGCAGCGCACCCCGAAGTAGTTCTGCACGCGCCGCTCGGTCGGCAGCCCGTTGTCGTCCCACCCCATCGGGTAGAAGACCGCCTTGCCCCGCATGCGCTGGTGCCGCGCCACGATGTCGGTGTGGGTGTAGGAGAAGACGTGACCGACGTGCAGCGAGCCGCTGGCGGTCAGCGGCGGCGCGTCGATCGAGTAGATCTCGGCCCGGCTCCGGGTCCGGTCGAAGCGGTAGATCCCCTGCTCCTCCCACACCGTGGCCCAGCGCTCCTCGAGCCCGTCGAGCGAGGGGGCTTGTGGAACGCTGGATTGGCGCGGTGTCGGCATGCGGCAGATCGTACCGAGCGGCGGTCAGCGCCGCGTGTAGATAAATCCGACCTTGTCGACGCCGTCGCCGGAGCGGCCGTGGAAGCCGGCGATCTGCCACCCGGACGGCGCGGTCCGGGTCAGACAGTCCGATGTGGTCGTACCGCCGGACAGGGTGGTGCCGAGGTTGGTGGTGAACCGGGCGTAGAAGATCCGCGTATGGCCGCTGTACGTGGCCTCGCACAGGTAGGCCGAGACGGCGTACTCGCCGCTGCCGAGGGTCAGGGACCCCGCGGTTCCGCCGGCCCCGCCGTGGGCGAGAGTCGTGCCGCTGCCGAGGGTCACGCTCAGCTGGTCGACCCGGGCGCCGCTGCGCATGGCTATGGTGGTGGCCCGCGCGCCGGCCGGCACGCTGTCGATGTCGTTGTAGTAGTCGCCGTGCGGGCCGCCGAACTGGTCGCTGAGCTGGAAGGCGGGGTTGGTCGACCAGCTGAACCGGACGGCGATCGGGTCGTGGTCGGAGAGCATCGCGCCACTGGAATCCAGGAACGCGGCGTGTTCGTTGTTGTAGGAGGTCGCGGTGAGCGAGACGAGCTTGCCGCTGCGGTACAGAATCTTGTCGACGACCTCGCACGTGTTGGTGATGGCGGCTTCGTCGCAGACCAGCGGGTCGCCTCCGGCAGCGGGCGGCACGCCGCCGCGCTCCAGCTTGACCCACGCGTCGGTCAGGCCGTTGCCGGCCGCGAAGGCCGCGATCGTGTCGGCGGCCCGGGTGTACCGGGTGTTGGTGTCACCCATCACGACGACCGCGTTGCCCGACGAGTGGGTCGCGATGAATGAGGTGAGCTGGCTGAGGTTGGACGCGCGCGACGTCTCGTCACCGGCGGACGTGCCGGCGTTGGTGTGCAGGTTGTAGAAGTCCACGTAGGCGCCCTCGGCGAGGCGGACCCGCATGAACGTGAAGCCCTTGGGCGTCAGGCAGTCGCCGGAGTCGACCTGGCAGGAGTTCCAGTGCGCCCGCTCGAAGTCGTCCGCGTCGTACGGGTTGTTCGACAGCGTGTTGAGGCCGCTGCCGATACCGGCGCCGCCACTCGTGGGCGTCCGGTACGGGTGCGCGTCGGCCGCGTACAGGTTGGCGTGGTAGTTGAAGTCCTCTTGAACATGGATGATGTCGTACGGGCCCAGGCGCTGCCCGATCGCCGTGGTGCTCGACGCGCGCGGCGTGGGCGCGCTCGACAACCCCTCGGGCAGGCCCGCGATGTTGTACGACAGCACGCTCAACGTGCCGGAGCCGGCGGCCGAGGCGGCGGACGGGACGGCCGTCAACCCGATCGCGGCGAGCGCGGCCGCCGCGACGCAGGACAGGATCGTACGCATGGTGGGACGGTAAATGTCCCGGGCGGCGGGCGGGCGGAATGCTACCGAACAGTAGATGAACCGCCCGCCTGGAACCGGAGGCGGTCAGCCTGCCGTGTCAGGTCTCCCGTGGATACGCTGGCCCTATGACGACTGTCGGGTTCATCGGGAGCGGGCGTATCGGCGGCACAGTGGCCAGGCTGGCTGTCGCGGCAGGGTACCGGGTGGTGCTCAGCAACTCACGCGGACCCGAGACGCTCAAGGATCTGGTGGAGGAGCTCGGCCCGCAGGCCCGGGCGGCCACCGCGGCCGAGGCCGCCGCGGCCGGGGACCTGGTGGTGGTGAGCATCCCGCTGCGGGCGTACGGGGAGGTGCCGGCGCAGCCGTTGGCGGGCAAGGTCGTCATGGACACCAACAACTACTACGCACAGCGCGACGGCCACCTCGCCGAGCTGGATGACGGCTCCAGCACCAGCAGCGAACTGTTGCAGCGCCACCTGGTCGGGTCCCGGGTCGTCAAGGTGTTCAACAACATCTTCTTCAAGCACCTCACCTCCTTGGCCCGCCCGGCCGGCGGACCGGGTCGCAGCGCGCTGCCGATCGCGGGCGACGATCCCGGTGCCAAGGCGGCGGTGACCGCGTTCCTCGACGCGATCGGGTTCGACGCCGTGGACGCCGGTCCGCTGGGCGCGGGCGGGCGGAGCTACCAACCGGGCACTCCGGCGTACGGCGTCCCGTACGGATCGATGAGCGACGATCAGGGGGCGCCCGCCGACGCCGCGACGGTGCGCGGCGCGCTCTCCACAGCTTGACAGCTATCGATGTTATCGGTAACAATCGCGGGCAACTGCCTGCCGTCCCGGGCGCGTACCCTCGCCTCGAAATGTTATCGCTAACATTTGCGGAATCCTCTGCGATGCGGGTGCGCCCGCCCCACGCGGCGAGCGCACACCCCAGAGAGAGGCACCCGCAATGGCCAGGTCGGCACGGCGAAGACTGCTGTCCGCGGGGCTGGGGACGGTGGCCCTGGCCGCCGCCACCGCGTCCGTGTTGCTCCAGCCAGGTACCGCCTCGGCGGCCACCTACTCCGGCTATGCCATGGCCTACTTCACCGAGTCGCCCAACACCAACGGCGCCAACTACGGCCTGCACCTGGCGGTCAGCTCCGACGGCCTGAACTGGACACCGCTGAACCAGAACAACCCGGTGGTCACCCCCACGCAGGGCACCGGCGGCCTGCGGGACCCGTTCATCCTGCGCAAGCAGGACGGCACCTTCGAGATCCTGGCCACCGACCTGACCGGCACCAACTTCGGCCTGAACAACCAGTTCATCCACGTGTGGCAGTCCACCGACCTGCGTACGTTCACCAACTACCACCGGCTGAAGGTGCACTCGCTGTCGACGCACTCCTGGGCACCGGAGGCATTCTGGGACGCCGGCCGCGGCCAGTACGCCATCATCTTCTCGGCGAGCAACGGCAGCCACGACGTGATCATGGTCGACTACACCACGGACTTCGCCAGTGTCACCGGGCCGCAGACGTTCTTCGACCCGGGCTACGCCGCCATCGACGGCGACCTCATCTCCAACGGCGGCACCAACTATCTGTACTTCAAGAACAACACGAACGGCTCGCTCCTCGGCGCGCGGTCGAGTTCGTTGAACCCGGGCAGCTTCAGCATCTACACCAGCGCCATCTCCCCGGGTCGGGGCGTCGAGGCGCCCGAAATGATCAAGTCCGTCACCTCGAACACGTGGTACATGTGGGGCGACACGTACAACCCCAACGGGCGCTTCTTCTCCTGGCAGACCACCAACCTGGACAGCGGCTCCTGGACCCCGCAGAACGACCGGGCGTACACGCAGCCGCTGAACTCGAAGCATCCCGGCATCACCGCGATCACCGCCACCGAGATGTCCAACCTGCTCGCCACCTGGGGCTCGCCGGGCTGGAACCGGCTGAAGTCCTACAACTTCCCGGGCCGGTACGTGCGGCACCAGAACAACGTGGGCCGGATCGACACCTACCCGTTCGACCCGTACCAGGACCAGCAGTGGAAGCTGGTCGCCGGGTTGTCCGACCCGGCCGGAGTGTCCTTCCAGTCGGTCAACTTCCCGAGCATGTACCTGCGGCAGTCCAACTTCGCCGTGGTGCTGAACACCAACGACAACTCCAGCACGTTCAAGGCGGACGCGACCTTCTACCGGACGGCCGGCTTCGCGGACCCGTCCTGGACGTCGTTCCGGTCCGCCAGCAATCCGACCCGGTACCTCAGGCACGCCAACTTCGTGCTGCGCATCGACCCGATCACGAGCAGTTCTTCGACGACCGACAAGCAGGACTCCACGTTCCGCGTCGGGTACTGACGGGCGTACCCGGATGGGAAGTTTGAATCGTTCCATCGGCCAACTGTGCTAGGCTCCCGGCACCTTGCGGAATGTGTGGGGGACGAGGCTCGGCAACGTGATCAGCATCAAGGACGTGGCGCGGCACGCGGGTGTGTCGGTGGGCACGGTGTCCAACGTGATCAACCGTCCGACCCTCGTCTCGGCCGACATCCGAGCGCGGGTCACCGCCGCCATCAGCGAGCTGGGCTACGTGCGCAGCGAGTCCGCGCGCCACCTGCGGGCCGGCCGCAGCCGGATCATGGCGCTGCTGGTGCTGGACATCGCCAACCCGTTCTTCGTGGACGTGGCGCGCGGCGCCGAACGGGCCGCCCGCGGCGAGGGGCTCGGCGTGATGCTCTGCAACAGCGGGCAGGACCCGGCGGAGGAGGCCGAGTACCTGTCCCTCTTCGCCGAGCAGCGGGTGCGCGGCGTGCTCATCACCCCGGCCGACGCGGGCGGCGTCAACATCGCCTCCTTCCGCCGGCACAAGATCCCCTACGTGATGGTGGACCGGGTGGGGCCGTCCGAGGAGTCCTGCTCCGTCTCCGTCGACGACGTGGTCGGCGGCCAGCTCGCCGGCCAGCACCTGCTGCGCGCCGGGCACACCCAGATCGCGTACATCAGCGGCCCGGACTCGCTGGCGCAGTGCCGCGACCGGCGGGCCGGTGTCACGGCGGCGGTCGCCGAGGCGGGCCTGCCGGCCGCCGCGCTGACGGTCCTCGAGGTGGACCAGATGACCGTCGCCTCCGGGCGGGACGCGGGCTCCCGCCTGCTCGGCCTGGCGCACCGGCCGACCGGCGTGTTCTGCATCAACGACCTGGTCGCACTCGGCGTGCTGCAGGCGATGTTCGGGGCCGGGCTGCGGGTGCCCGGCGACATGGCGATCGTGGGCTACGACGACATCGAGTTCGCGGCGGCGGCGGCCGTGCCGCTCACCTCGGTGCGGCAGCCGGCTTTCCGGATGGGCCAGACCGCGGCCGAGCTGCTGATCGAGGAGACCGGCGACGGCGGTGTGGAGCACCGCCACCGCCGCGTGGTGTTCCAACCCGAACTCGTGGTGCGCGCGTCGAGCACCGCACGGCGCGGCTGAGCCCGTCCTGCCGGGCGCGGCAGTGCGCCCGGCAGGATGAAACGGTTCACCTGGCGGTGACCCGCAGGACCGTGACCGAGTTCGGCGGTACGGTCAGCCGCGAGACCGTACCCAGACCGGTGACCCGCCGGGTCTGCGGCACGATCGCGGTCGGGGTGGCCAGCGTGTTGCGTGCCGAGGGGTCCCCGGTCAGCTGGATGAGCGCGCCGGAATCGTTGACCGACCGCACCCCGAAGAACGACAGCCGCGCCGACTGGATCTGCGACGTCGGGTTGACGATCTTCACGTACAGCGTCGTCACTCCATCGTGGACGGTTCTGGTCACCACCTCCTTGATGGACCCGGCCCCGGTGAGCCGGGCGCCGACCACCTGCGCGCCCAGGTTGGTGCTGAACATCTGCTGCACCCAGTAGGACGGCGACCCGTACGAGCTGCCCGCGTCGATGCCGATCAGGTTGGTCGGCCAGTTCGGCTGGCCCTCGTGGACGATCACCGGTGCGTACATGCTGCCGATGACGATGTCGCTGTTGCGTTCCAGGCCGGTGAGGAAGGCCGCCTCCCCGACCGCGGCGCGCAGCGTACCGGTCGGGCTGCCGTCGATGCCGCCGTACTCGCCGACGAGCACCTGCGGCCCGTTGCGGTCCACCCGGTCGTAGCGCGCGGAGTTGTCCGAGAACCACGCGGGCGGGTTGTAGTAGTGGTCGTCGACGAGGTCCGGCGTCGTGCCGGTCGCGGTGCTCGACGCCGCGCCGCCCTGGTACCCGCCGGTCGTGGCGATCACCTTCAACTGCGGGTACGCGGACTTGACGGCGTCGTACATCCGCGAGAAGCGCCAGGCGTAGCTGCCCGAGGAGTCGAACCAGTCCTCGTTGCCGACCTCGACGTAGCGCAGGTCGAACGGCTTCGGGTGCCCGTCCGCCGCCCGCCGGGCACCCCACGGGGTGGAGGTGTCTCCGATCGCGTACTGGATCTCGTCGAGCGCGTCCTGGATGTAGGCGCCGTAGTCGCTCTCGGACACGTGCTGGCCGTTGAGCGTGTACCCGGCGAACAGCGCGAGCAGCGGCTGCGCGCCGATGTCCTCGGCGAGCCGGAGGAACTCCAGGATGCCGAACCCGTCGGTGGACCAGTAGCCCCACGCGGTGTTCTGGTGCCCCGGCCGCTGCTCGACCGGCCCGATGGTGTTCTTCCAGGCGAACCGGGTCGCCAGTGTGTTGCCCTCCAGGTAGTTGCCGCCCGGGACGCGGAACAGTCCAAGGTGGAGGTTGGCCAGCTTGGTCGCGATGTCCGGGCGCACACCGTTGGGCCGGTTCTTGAACGTCGGCGGGAACAGCGACACCTCGGACAGCCACACATCCTGGCCGCCGGCCGCGCCGACCAGCGACACGACGACGCGGTTGTCGGTGGAGGCGGTGATGCCAGCGGGGGTACGGATGGTGAATGTCGACTTGTGCCAGTCCGCGCCGACCGCGTTGCGGACGTTGGTACCGGCGATGACGGTGCCGTCGGATTTCTCCAGGGTGACCCTGACCACAGTGGACAGTGCGGCGCCGGCCTTGGCGTAGAAGCTGCCCTGGTACGTCGTCGACGGGGTGGCGGACACGCCGTAGAACCCGACGTTGGCCACGCC
>JBBWZQ010000117.1:0-59677 GCA_039649115.1 Micromonosporaceae bacterium
GGCCCGGCGAGCACGCGCTCGACGCAGATGCCGCCGTGCGCCTGGTAGAACGCCTGGGCGGCCGTGTTCTGCTCGAGCACCCGCAGGGACAGCCCGGTCGACGGCCGGTGCCGGACTACCGCTCGCGCCGTCTCGGCCAGCAGCCGGGCGCCGATTCCCCGGCGCTTGAGGTCGTGCCTGACATGAAGGTTGTCGAGGAAGGCGCCCCAGGCCGGGTCACCGTCGAGGATGGTGTGAGCGAAGCCTGCGACAGCGCCGCCGAGATCAGCGACGACGGTGTACCGGTCCAGCGTGGCCCGCGAGAGCCGGCCCGTCCACTCAGCCATCCGATTCGCGACGACGTCACCATCGAGAAACGAATCCAGGTATGCGCCACGGTAGTGGCGCCGCCAGCTGTCAGCGTGCAGGTCGGCGATGGCCGCCGCGTCAGCCGCCGTCGCCTCCCGGTAGTCCACCCCCCGATGTTCGCAGATGTCCGTAGGTTTCGCCCGGCCTCCTGGCCGGCTTGACCTCACCGAGTGTCGTGCGGGATATTCGAGATGTTGAATGTCTGGGGGGGCGACGATGGTACGGGATCTGTCAGGTGGCGTGACCCGGCGCCGGGCGCTGCAGCTCGGCAGCGCGGCCGCGGGCCTGCTGGCGCTGGATGTCGAGGGTCCGGCCGCCACGGCCGAGACGGGCGCACTGGCCGCGGCGGGGTTGGGACGCGAACGATCGTTCGACGAGGGGTGGCGCTTCGTCCGCGGCGATGTCAGCGGCGGCGAGGTGCCGTCGTTCGACGACAGGTCCTGGCGGCAGCTCGACCTTCCGCACGACTGGAGTATCGAAGATCTCCCCTACGCCACGTCCAGCGACGGGGGCGCGACCAGCGACCCTTCCCTGCTCGTCACCCAGCAGCCACCGACACAACCACAGCCACCACAGGTGATCGGCCCGTTCGATGTGCAGAACAGCGAGGGCGACGGCTCGGTCGGATACACGGTCGGTGGGATCGGCTGGTATCGCAAACAGTTCAGTCTGCCGCGGTCCGCCGGCCACGAGCCGCACGTGGAATTGCGGTTCGACGGTGTCTACCAGAACGCGGACGTCTGGCTCAACGGCGTGCATCTGGGCTTCCACCCCTTCGGCTACACGGCGTTCGCCCACGACCTGACCCCGCATCTGGACCGCGGCGGGACGAATGTGCTCGCGGTACGGGTCGACAACAGCGGCAGAACCAGCCGCTGGTATTCGGGCTCGGGGATCTACCGGCACACCTGGCTGACCGTGACGGGACCTGTGCGGATTCCGTCGTGGGGTGTCCACGTGACGACGCCGGTCGTGAACCAACGGCAGTCGCTCGTTCACCTCGACGTGTCGGTCGCCAACCTCGGCCCGCGTCCGTCATCGGCCGGCGTGCGGGTTACGGTGCTCGATCCGCGTGGGCGTGCGGTAGCCATCCAGGGGACGCCCGCCCAGACTCTCGCGTCCGCCGGTACGGCCGTCTCCTCGCTCGACATCCCGCTCACGCGCGCGGCTTTGTGGTCGCCGGACTCACCGAACCTCTACACGGCGCGCGTGGACGTGCTGGTTCGTGGCAGGACCGTCGACTCGGTGACCACCACGTTCGGGATCCGTTCGCTGGTCTGGAACGGTGTGGTCGGCTTCCTGCTCAACGACCGTCCGGTCAAGGTGGTCGGTGGCTGCGTGCACCACGACCACGGACCGATGGGGGCCGTCGCGCTCGACCGCTCGGAGGAGCGGAGGGTCGAGATCCTCAAGGCGGCCGGCTTCAACGCGATCCGTACCGCGCACAACCCGCCGGCGCCGGCGCTGCTGGACGCCTGCGACCGGCTGGGCATGCTGGTGATGGACGAGTTCGTGGACGTGTGGGACACGGGCAAGACCCCGCAGGACTATTCGGTGTACTTCGCCGACTGGTGGCAGCGGGACCTGACCAGCATGGTGCTGCGGGACCGCAACCATCCCAGCGTGGTGATCTGGTCGCTGGGCAACGAGATCACCGACCGGACGAACGGGCAGCGGGGATCGGAGATGGCGGCACTGCTCCGCTCCCTCGACCAGACCCGCCCGATCACCTTGGGCGGCGGTTCGACATTCACCGCGAGCGATCCATCGTGGCAGTACGTCGATGTGGGTGACGTGCACTACAACGCGAATGGCAAAGGCTACGCCCAGATGCACGACGCCCATCCCGAGCGGGCGATGACGCAGAGCGAGAGCTTTCCCGCCACGATCCACCAGGACACGCGGTTCGTCAACGACAACGCGTGGGCTGTGGGCAACTGGGTCTGGGCCGCCTGGGACTACCTCGGAGAGGCGGGGATCGGCAAGACACCGATCCCTCCCGAGGGTACGGCCGAGACCATCGGAGACCAGAGCGTCATGCCCGGGTGGTCGATCGCTCGGACGCTGCACCACTCCTGGGGCGGCTTCGGATACCCGTACCCGTACTTCCAGGCGAACTGCGGGGACATCGACCTGATCGGACAGCGCAAGCCGCAGAACCACTGGCGGGCGGCGGTGTCCGGCGGCAGCCCGGTGGAGCTGCTGGTGGAGCGGCCGGCACCGCCGGGGACGGAGCAGGTGGCCGTGTGGTGGGGTTACTTCGACGAGCTGGCGAGCTGGACCTGGGACGTCACCCCTGAGCATCCGATGACGGTGCACGTCTACACGTCGGGCGACAGCGTGACGCTCCTGCTCAACGGCGCAGCGAATCGCACCGGCGCGGCGGCCACCCCGGAAAGAGGCATGGCCACCTTCACGGTGCCGTATCAACCCGGCGAACTGACGGCAATCGCCAGCCGGAACGGTAAGGAGATCGGCCGTACAACGCTCACCATGGTGGGTGCCGCGGCCCGGCTGCGGCTCAGCTGCGACGTGGAGGATCTCACCACCAGCCGCGACGACCTCGCGCACGTACTCGTCGAGGTGGTCGACCGCCACCACCGGCTCGTACCCGACGCCGTGCACCAGGTGACGTTCGAGATCAGCGGTACCGGCGAACTCGTGGCCACCGGCAACGGGAACCCGCACAACGTCGACAGCTTCCGGCAACCCCGCCGCCACACCTGGCACGGGAAGGCACTCGCGATCCTGCGGCCCGCGAAGACGCCGGGCAGCGTCACGTTCACCGCGAAAGCCCAGGGTCTGCACCCAGCGACACTGACCCTGGAAGTCAGGCACGGCCGCCGCGCTTGAGACTCTTGTTCGTGGCGCCGGGGCTGGCCGATGGTCGGCTTCGCCTGGCGTCAGTCCCACCAGGCAACCACGACCTCGGCGTCGATGAGGCTGGCGGCCAGGCCGGCCAGGTTGTCGGCCCGGTAGATGCCGTCCACGCTGTCGAGGCAGTAGCTGGCGTACTCCCAGGCGAAGGCGAGCGCGGCCGGCCTGGTCCGCGGTGGCCGGGCCACTGCGAGCTCAATGCTGGTAGACGTCATACACACGAGGTCAGCGCCGTAGTGGTGCTGCCAGTGCCGTAGGACGGCGCTGTGCACCGCCGGCGCCGGGCATTGGTTCCAGTTGCCGTAGCCCAACAACGCAGGCACCTGCCAACCATGCTCAGCCGCTACCAGCGCAACCAGCGTCGGCCGCGGCTGGCCGCTCCTGGCGAACGGCAGGCTGAAGCCGTCAATGCGGTGGGGCTCGTCGGGCCACTCTTCGAGCAGTTCCTGCCGCTGATCGTCGCCCAGCGAATCCAGCGTCATGCCACGCGGGTTCAGCACCTGCGTGCTGTCGAGTTCGGCGGCCTGCGCCAGCCGCTGGACGGGTCCGGCCGCCACATCGACCTCCGCAGCCAACGGGTCGGCAAGGAAGACCGATCGGTCTGACTCCACCAGCAACGGCCAGTACCCCGTGTGCTCGCTTACCGCACGCAGGCTGCGCCACCACGCCGGCGCCTCCTCGCCCGCGCAGGCGAAGCCGAGCACCGTGACGCCCGCTCCCATCGGCGACAACGGATCCAGCCTTGGCACGTCAATTCCATGCGCTGCGAGCCGACGTGCGAGATCGTTGGTCATCGGGGCGCGCCTCCCTGGCCGGCGACTACGGGTGAGCGAGCGCGGAGTTTACCCCTTGAGCCGCGAGAACGACGCCCTGGACACTTCCCTGCTTGCCCGAGAATCGTCGACAAACCTGCGGCGACGTGCCGAGTCCGATGATCGCGAGCGGAATGCCCAACCACCACCAGATCGCGGCGGCCGACGAGTCGACATGTGCTCTGTCGTCATCCGGCCGGGTGTACTGCTGGGGGCGTGACGACGTCGGACGGCAGCACGACCGCCAGCAACACCGCGGTGGCGGTCGACGCCAGCGGCGTACTCAACGGCTTGACACCGTCAGCGGTGAGTCTTCTTGCGCCGCTTCACCGGGCGTGGTGTGGGTGACCGGTGGTGGCTCGGCAACGGGCCGACCTGCGGTCCGCCGGGGTGCTGCGACGTGGTCGGGGAGGGGGTCCGGGTCGGCGACGGGGAGGCCGTCGGCGAGGTGGTCGGAGTGGCGGTCGGAGTGGGTGTCGGCGGCGGGGCGGGGGATGGCGAGGTGGCCGGGTGCGAAGGGGCCGGCGCGGCGACCGTGAGCGGCTGGGCGAGGTCGTTCCAGCCGTGCGCGGCATCCCACAGGCCGGTGTCGGCCAGGCGGATGGCGTACGCGGCGTTGACCGTGGCGCCGTCGAGCGGCTGCTGCGTGGCGAGGTTCGGGCTGGGGTCGGGCAGGTTGAGGTAGAGCGGGTAGCCGCCGGCCAGCAGCGGCGCGGGGAACGAGGCGGTCAGCGTGACCGCCGCACCCGGGGCCCAGGTACGCGTGTCGGCGGCGATCGGGACCGTGGTGTACCGGTCCGGGTCGCCGACGATGAGCTGGACGGGGCGGTTGCTCACCGGGGCGGCGTAGCCGTCGTTGGTCAGCGTCAGGCTGACCTGTACGGGCTGTGCGGGCGCGGCGGTGCTGGGCACCGTGGCCTGCACGAGGCGCAGCCGGTAGCCGAGCCGTCGGGCGGCCTCCTGGCGCCCGGCGTCGCCCCAGGAGCTGAGCACGTCCGGGTGGTAGTCGGCGTTGAGGAAGCTCCAGTGGTAGGTGGCGAGTTCCGTGGCGGCGTTCGACCAGTCCGAGCGCGGCGGGTTGGCCGCGCAGCTCTCCCCGCCCATGATCACGGAGCGGGTCTGGTCGGCGAGCCAGGCCCGGTCTCCCGTCGTGGGGAAGGTGCCGTAGTCGTCGGTACCGGCGAGAAAGCAGTCGTCGTGGACGCCCACCCGGGTTGCGTCCGGGTCGCTGGCGTCCGGGAAGATGCGCTCCTTGATCGCCGGGTACCGGACCTGGACCCGGGTGAAAGGGGGAGTGGCGTGCAGCAGCGCGAGCAGGACGTCGCCGCGTGCGGCCCAGTCTGCGTCGGACAGGCGCCACGGCGCGCCGGGGTCGCTGGCGAAGTTGTCGGTGTAGTACCACTCGCCCCACCGGCCGATGAAGCCGGCCTGCAGCGCCTCGATCACGTCCGCGTCGGCCGTCAGCACGGGGCCGAGCTGGGCGATGTGGGCGAGCACGCGGGACTCCGGCGCGTCTGCGCCGGAACTGTCGGTGTACGCGAAGCGGACGATGAGCTTGACGCCGGCGGAGCGGGCCGCGGAGAAATCGGCGCGGATGAGATCGAGGTCCTGGGGATCGATGGTGTCCTGGTAGCGGTAGGCGTCCAGGTAGAAGTAGCGGAACACGAGGGTCACGTCGTCGCGTCGCCGGTCGGCTGCCATGGTGGCGGCGTCCAGCGGCCGGTAGTCGGCGCGGTCGCCGGTGAAGTGCGTCTCGCTGTACCGGTAGAAGCCCCGCTCGGGATTGGCGAAGAGGTCGGTCGACGCCTCGTACACCTTCTGGACGGTGCCGTGCGAGGCGCCGCTCGCGGCCGCGCGCATGACCGGTCCGGTGGTGACGGCGAGGGCGAGGGCCGCGACGACGGCTGGCGTGTACCGGGAGCGCATACATCTCCGGTCGGCCGTCGTCCGGCCGCGCTGAGACCTCCCAGCGTTGCGTCACGGTTGCACTCGCCGGTAGATGACACCTTGGTGCGGAGGTAGCGTGACCGTCCGCGGGGCCGGCGCACCGTCGACCTCGCGCAGTCCGGGTGGGACCCGGAAGGTGATCGTCCGGTGCCCGCGCCCGTTCAGGTTCACCGCCGCCCAGCCGCCGGTGAACGATCGGTATCTGCCGTGCCCGCGCCGGCGTACGGCGCTGGTCGGCGCGCCGATGTCCCAGTCGAGTTGGGGCACGTACGGGGTGCCGCTGTACTGGTCGTGGCCGGTGGCGGCGAAGCTCGTGCCGGTGCGGCCACCGCCGAAGATCCAGAAGGCGGCGAGCCCGTACAGCACGTTGGGGTGCTCGTCGGTGCCGTCGGTGGCGATTCGCACGATGGTCATGCCCGGATTCGCCAGGCACTCCATCTGGGCCAGCGCGGTAGGGACGTCGAAGTGGTGCTCGCCGCTGTACGCCAGCCACACCTCCTCGAAACCGCCCCCGTGTGCGGCGTGCCGGCGCCACCGGCCCGGTTCCCGCCGCGACTCGGCGATGTTCGGCACCAGGATCTTGCCGATCGCGTTGAGCGCCTCACCGGCCGCGCGGACCAGCTGGTCGAGGCCACCTCGCAATTCCGGCAGCCCGCGCCCTCCTTCCAGCGGCGGGTGCAGAGCGTAGTAGTCGTCAAAGATGTCGTTGTCGGCCATCACCCCGTCCCAGAGCGATCCTGCTAATTCGGTGGTAACGTTCTCGACCCACCGGTCGCGGTATTTGTCACACCACACGGCCATTTGCCAGTGCTCCGGATACGTCTGCCATTCAATGCGGGTGACGCCGTCCGCCCGGTGCGCGAAGAAATCTTCGCCACACTCAACCGCCTCCTGGTAGCTCAATCCGGAGGTGAAATGTGGTCCTCCTTCATAACTGCGGGTGGAGGAGAGACATTTGTACGTCAGAACGACCATGTCCGGCCGGGCCCGCTTCAGGCTGGCGAGTACGTCGAGTTCCCACGGCTGGAGGATGGCCACCTGGTAGTGCTCGACCGCGAATTCGACCTGTTCGGGGGATACGGGCCCACCGTATCTGACCCAGGCGCCGAAGCGTCTCGCCGTTTCGCCGCCCACCACCGGCACGTCCGGTCGCTCACCCCGGACATTCGGACGATGTCCCGTCAATCGCATCACTTGTCTTCCACCGACCTTTCGCCGATTAATACGCGGGTTCTCGCCAGGATCACCCTCGCGAGTGTTTCCCGACCGGTCCAGGTTCGCCATTGTTGTCTGCATTGCACGTGAAGGCCGCCGCCACCCCGGGGGAATAGATGCAGCAACGTACGGCACTACTGCGCCGTGCCGCTATCCTGTCAGTCGCCGGTTTCCTGCTCGGTACCACTGCATTGCTGCCGCTGATGGAACCATTTGTCAATGCCGCGGTGGTCGCGGTCGGCCGGAGCCCGTGGGGGGCTCTCGCCGGCCCCGCGGTCCTCGGCGCCGTGCTCGGCGTCGGCGCCACGCTCGTGGCCCGCCGGCTCACCCGCGCCGGTACCGCCCGACGGGCCGCCGTCCGCGGCGCCCGGCTGCTGCTGCACCTGTGGCCGGTCGTGGTGCTCACCGCCGTCTATCCCTTCGCGAGCCGCCGGATGGCCGGCCACACCGTGGGCGGCGTCGAGCTCACCACGTTCCTGCTCGCCGTGGCGCTGACCGCGCCGTGGCTGACCCAGGGCGTGTGCATGCCGCTGTACCGGGTGCTCTGCCCGCTGCGGGAGGCCGGGGACGTGGCCGCGCTGCGCCGAGCCTTCTGCGCCGTCTGGCCGACCACCTTCCTACAGTCCGTGCCGGTGCTGCTGCTCTGCGCCGTGCCGCTGCGCCTGATCCTGCACTGGTCACCGCAGGCACTGGCGGCCTACCTGGTGCTGCTCGCACTCGACGTACTGTTCGCTCAGGCGCTGGTACTGGCGAACCTCGGTCTGTCCCGAATCGCCTGGGCGCTGGCCTGGACCGGGTACGCGCTGCCGGTGGTCCTCGTGCCCACATTCTGGTACCTACCGCCCCTGCTCGGCGTGCTCACCCAGGTCGTCCGGCTGCGCCGGTACCTGAAGGTGCGACCGACCTGGGTCCCGGTGGGCCAGCTGGCCCGGGACCTGTCGCGCGGGCTGCTGCTCGGCGCGGTCATGTGGGCGGACAAGGTGTTCTACTTCTTCCGCTCGGCTGGCGACTTCCCGGTGACGACCGTGTTCCTCGCCCTGCTGCCGGCGGTCCTCGCCTACAGCTACTACTTCATCTGCCTGGCGCCGGAGTTCGACGCCTCGGTGGTGCGCCTGCGCCAGGCGATGCAGACCGAGCCGCTGTGCGAACTGCGCGAGTACTCCCGGGATGTGTCCCGGACGGTGGCCACCTCGGTACGACGCACCGCCCTGCTCGGCGCGGTTTGCGTCAGCATCACGAGCTGGGCCCTGACGGCGGACCGGAAAACCGCGGCGCTGGTCGCGGCCGTCTCGGTCGCGTCGTGGCTGTTCACCATGATCACCGTACTGTGCTACAAGCTGGACTACATCGGCGAGCACCTGCCCGGCCAGGGATTCGGCGCCGCTCACGTCCTGGCCTGCGCGGCGGCATTCGGGTTTCTGCCCGCCGGCCCGGTCGCCTACATCGCGCTCACGGCGGTCGATCTGATCGCGGTCACTGTGGTTTTCGCGCTGTTCCGCAGAGCCTGGCGGACGGCCGAGTACACATTCTTCTGGCAGCACGCCCTGGCCTGGTAGCCCGTACCCGCAAGGAAAAGGAAGCCGCATGTTCAGCGCTCGCGCCTGTACCGAGGTCGATGTCGCCATCGTCATGGAATCGACGTATCCCTACCTCAAGGGTGGGGTTTCCGCCGTGGTCCACGACATCGTCAGTGAGAACCCCGACCTGACGTTCGGGATCATCCACATCGCCTGGGACTCGGCCTCGGCATCGGAGGACCTGTACGGGGTGCCGCCCAACGTCGTGTGGATCCATGCCATCTTCCTGAGCATGCAGGAGCACCGCTCGGACTTCATGACGCTCACCCCGAGGAGCCTGCACATGTCCGGGGAGCAGCGCACCGCGCTCGCCTACCGGCTGTTGGACGCGCTGGTCGCGATCACCGAAGGCGACCCGGCTCCGATGTGGACGCTCTTCGACGAGGGGATCAACCCGCTGACCCGCCGGTACCCGATCTGGGCGCTGCTGGGCTCCCGCGAGTTCATGTGCGCGCTCCAGGACCGGCTGCCTGGCCTGGGCCTGCCGCTGACCGACACGTTCTGGCTGATGCGCGAGTTCTTCTCGCTCTCGTACGCGCTGCTGAACGCGGAACTACCCCGGGCGAAGGTGTACCACGCACACACCACCGGGTACGCGTCGCTCATCAGCGCCGCCGCGGCCCGGGAGCACGGCGCGGCGTTCCTGCTCACCGAGCACAACCTCTACGTCAGGGACACGGTCAACACGCTGCTCGGGCGGAACATGGCTCTGCGGGTGACGGCCGAGGACTGGCGCACCTTCGACGTGACGCCCACCCAGCGCGCGTGGATGGCCTGGTGGATCGAGATGGGCAGGTTCTGCTACCCGAGCGCGGACCACATCACCTACCTGTACCCGAACGCGGTCACCGAGGCCCGTGCCCTCGGTGCGCCGGTGGACGGGCGCGTCGTGTCCATCATCCCGAACGGCATGCCACTGCGCCAGTTCGACGACGTGTACGCGCGACGGCTGCGCGCCATGGAGGCGATTCTCACCGGAGACGAACGGGTGTGGCGGCTGGCGTACATCGCCCGCGTGGTTCCGATCAAGGGCCTGTACGAGTTCATCCTGTCGGCCAGGTCGCTGGTCGACTGCGGCATCACGAACTGGACCCTCGACGTGCTCGGCCCCACCGACCACGTCGGCCGGGGCTATTTCGACGCGTGCCTCAAGAAGATCGAGGAACTCGGGCTGGGGCGGTACTTCACGTTCCGCGGCACGGTCAACGTCCGCGCCATGATCGGCGACTTCGATCTGCTCGTCCTACCCAGCTTCAACGAGGGCCAGCCCATGGTGGTGCTGGAGGCGATGACCGCGGGGGTACCGACGGTCGGGACGTCAGTGGGCGGCATGCCCCAGCTCGTCGAGGAGCGGCTGACCCACCAGACCGGGCGCACCTGGGACGCCTGCGGTGTACTGGTCGACCCGACCGACCTGGTGACCGGCATCGCTGACGCCTTGCGGCAGGTGCTCGCCGACCTCGACGGGTACGAGCGGCTGGCCCGCAACGCCCGGGGCCGGGTCGAGGACTTCTTCCAGTTGCACGAGGCGATGGCGATGTACAACCGGGTCTACCGGAAACTGGCCGGCCTGCCCGGCCGGACCGCAACCACCGACGCGCCACCACCCGCGAGGATGTCGGCAGGTCCGGCGAGCCGGCCGTCCGAAGTGGAGGCTCGGGCATGAAGGTCCTGGGTCCGTCACCCGCCGCGCCGCGGCCCGCGGCCACCAGCGCGAGCACCGACGGGACCCGACACACACATCCACAATGGATAGTTCGAGGCCGACCGACCTTTACTTCCGGCAGGCCACCCGGCCAGACTCGGGACGTGATCGTACGAACCTGGTCCGCCCGAGCCACCCCGGCCGGCGCCGCCGACTACCACGCCTATTTCGCCGGCACCCTGCTGCCCGAGCTGCGCGGCCTGGCCGGCTTCGCGGGCGGATACCTGCTCTCCCGACCGGACGGCGGGACGGTCGAGCTGACCACGCACACGTTCTGGGAGTCCGCCGCCGCGATCCGCGCCTTCGCCGGCGAGGACATCTCCCGGTCGGTGGTGGAGCCGCAGGCGCGCGCCGTACTGCTGGACATCGACCCGACCGCCACCCACCGCGACGTCCTGGTGGACGCCCGCGGTTGAGCCGGCGGCCGGCCGAGCCGCGAGCCGTTGCCGCGACCCGTGAGGTTGGTGATGCGCCTGCCGGACCTCAGCCAACCCGGTCCGGTGGCCCGGTTTCGGCACGGTCATCGCCGCGTTCCGCGCAGCCGTTGCCCGGCCGCCGAGACCTCGGTGGCCGGGCCCGGCACGGTCAGTGGCGGCCGGTGAGGCCGAAGTAGGTGATGGCGTACCGGGCCCAGTCCGGGAAGTGGAAGCCCAGGTTGTGGTCCTCTCCCGCCACGCTGTAGGCGTCCACCTCGACCCGGCCGAGCCGGTTGCGGTACACGGAATGGGTCCACGACGGCTGCGGGTGGTCGACGGAGGCCGGTCGGGTGCGCAGCACGTCGGTCCATTCCTTCACCTCTTCACCGAAGTTCGGGTAGAAGAGGATGGTGTCCTCGGTACCGTGCCACAGTTGCATCCGCGGGCGCGGGCCACGGTACCCGGGGAACGCGCCGCGGACGAGGTCGCCCCATTCCCGTGGCGACTTGGCGATCTGGCCGTTCGCGCACGCGCTGTTCCAGGTCGAGCCGTCGGTGGTGGCGAAGCACCCGAACGCCACACCGGACATCGCCGACCCGGCGCGGAAGAGGTCGGGGTAGTCGCCGAGCAGCACGTTGGTCATCATCGCCCCGGAGGAGATTCCGGTGGCGAAGACCCGGTGGGCGTCGGCGTGCAGGTGGCGCACCACGTAGTGGACCATGGACACGATCCCGGCCGGATCGCTGTTCCCGTTGTGGGTCAACGCCGCCGGTGTCGACACGTCGAAGCAGCGGCCGGCCGAGGGGTACACCACGACGAAGCCGTAGACGTCGGCGAGGGAGGCGAACTGCGTTCCGCCGAAGAAGGCGGGGCCGGTACCGCCGCAGTAGTGGATGGCGACGACCACGGCGGGATGGGCACGCACGTGCTGCGGCACGTACGTGTACATCCGCAGCCCGGTCGGGTTGGGGCCGAAGTCCGTCACCTCCGTCAACGCGGCCGTCGGCGGCGGCAGGGCCGCCGGTGTGGCGGCCGGTGCCGGCGGGGCGAACCCGAGCATTGTCGCGGACAGGACGGCGAGGGCGCTGCCAAGTGGGACCACACGGACTCCCTGGTGGAAGTTTCGGAGACATTACCGGAACACTCTATCGCAGAATGTCGATGACCGCGTCATGAACAACACTGTTGATCAGCTTGCTCGGCGGCGGGCTGTCGGTAGGTGCGGGGCAGATCCGGCAGAGCCCGAGCCCAAGGAACTGGACGTGTTCTGCGATCGATGTCCAGCGAAGACAGTCGGTCAGGCCATGAAGTTGCGTTGCAGGATGGACACGGCGCGGACGGTCGCGTAGCCGCGCCATTCCAGCGCAGCCGCTGGTGAGGAGATGGCCCAGTCAACGGTCCATCCGCCGTCGTCCTGCTGCTGGTCGCACAGCCGTCGAAGGTCCGCGGAAATGGCCTCTGGGGTGAACAGGGCCCGCGCCGGACGATCCGGGACGGGCGCGAGGTCGAGCGGGCGCACCGTCTCCTCCTCGGTGCCACCGTCCACATGCAACAGCCCACTGGCGGGGAGGTACCGACCAAGGCGATCGAGGAGGGCGGCAGCCTCGGGGTGCGCCTCGTACACCGCGTCGAGGAATTGCACCGCGAAGCTCAACTCAAGCGCGTGCGGAGCATCGGTGATCGCCGCGATGGCGCTCAGGCAGTATCCGGTGGCCTCGGTGAGCCATGCATGTTTGGCGACAGCCGGGTCATGGACGGCGACGCGGTGGGCGGCGGCCGCGACAGCGGCGGTGATCTGCAACGACGACGTGGTGGACTCGCTCTGGGTCCACCACGGCGCGCAGCCCGCCGCATCGGTGATCGGAAGCGCGAACGGCAGTCCGCCGTCAGATACGCATACCGATGCCAGCCAGTCGCAGAGCGCGACGGCCTGCGCAGCCGTGGCAGGGGCAATGCCTTCCAACACCTCAAACGCATGCAGCGCGGCCGCGGGCTGGCTTTCGGCCGACCGCAGATCGGCCTCCAACGCCCAGCCGTAACCGCCGTCGGGATTGCGATAGGCGTCCAGCGCGGCCAGCACGGCGCTGACGTCGGTATCGCCCATGAGCAGCTGGAAGCGGCGGCGGTCGAGAACACGTGCGTGGCTGGCCAGGAAGGCCGCAGCGCGAGGCAGGTCTACGGGCACCGTCCCACTGTGCGCCCGTCGGCGGGCATCGTCGTGCACGCTTCGGTCACAAAGTTCCGCCCCTGAGCCCCGACCGGTCTAGCACGCCACCGAAGCGCCGTTGGCGGGCTTGTGCGTCGCGGCAGCGGCTACCGCGTCGTACTGGTGACGGTAGGTGTCGAAGACCGCCGCGTTCTCCTCCTGGAGCATGACCTCGTCGTCGCCGCGGAGACTTCCGCCGGACCAGTTGAGGCTTCCGGTCCACGCGATTTTCCGGTCCGGCCTGCCGTAGTACTTGCCCTCGATGGAAAAGTTCTTCGAGTGAATCCAGATCGGGTCGCTGGCGCAGTAGTAGTTGACGATGATGCCGCCGTACACGCTGCTGGTCTTCTTCAGCATCGAGTTGAGCACGGCCTTGGCGTTGGCGTCGTTGGGATCGACCCGCACGTTGACCTTGACGTAGCAACCGGCCGCGTCGAGCGCGATCAACTTGTCCGCGAGGTACTGCAGAGTGATCTCCATTGTGGTGACCCGAATGATCGTCCGGTGGTCGCCGCTGGTCCCGACGGTGCTGTTGCCGAAGCAGTCGGTGTTGTTCAGGATGGTCATCACGGTGTTCTCGCCGGGATCGCCGCCGACGCTGCTGCCGGCCCGGGGGTAGTAGAACACCTTTGCCGCGCCGGCCTGGAGCGGCACCCGGGTGTCGTAGTAGTTGTTGTTGACCTTCTTGGCTTTCAGATCGCCGAAGTAGCCGGTGTACGAGTTGAACAGCGCGTCGTTGCCCGTGACCTCAAGGGCGTCGTTCCAGCCCTTGCCGCCGTCTCGCCAGCCGGTGCCGCCCAGGTTGATCGAGGTCTGGAACACCACATTGGGCACACCGAGCGTACCGGTGAACAGGTAGAACTTGTTGTGCATGATGGACCAGTCACCCAGGTCGGCGATGCAGCCACGGTTGGCCGGGCACATCGTGAAGAACGACGCCTTGGTGGTGTCGGTACCGAGGCCGGCTCGCAGCTCGTCAGTCGTCGCGGCGTGCTCGCCCTGGGCTTCGTCGGTGATGACCTGGACGTTGACGCCGCGCTGTCTGGCCGCGACCAGCGCGTCCGGAATGGTCGTCGCGTCGGAGTAGAACCAGGCGGCCCTGATGGTCGACCCGACCGACGCGCCGTCGATGAGCTCCACCAGCCGCGTGTAGATGCGGTTCTTCGCCGTGTTGTCACCTGTCGGGTCGTTGTAGATCATCTGTGTCTGCGGTGTCTCGGCCGCGTCGGCCGTCGGCGCGACCACCATGAACCCGGCGGTGGCAGCGGCCACCGCGAACACGGCGCCCGCGACGACGACCTTTCGCCGTGGGCTTCCTAGCGACGTGACCAGCATGTGCTCCCCATTCTGACGGTTGGCAGGGACGTAGCATGACCGGAGAGAATTGGATGACAGTTGTAAATTTGTTAAGTCCGGTACCGCGGTCGCCGACGCACATCGACCGCTGACGGTGCGTAGCCGGCGTAGGCGACGTCGCGCGTAGCACCGTCCTCTGGGATGATGGCCGCTGATGAAATTCGGACTTCTCGGGCCACTGGCGATCACCAGTGACGAGGGCAGGTTAGTCGAGATCCGTGGTCGCAAGATCCGGATTCTGGTCGCGATGTTGCTGTGCCGTGCCAACCAACCGGTCGCCGTCGAGGTTCTCACCGACGCGCTCTGGGGCCTGAAGCCACCGCGACAGGCGGGCGCCAGCCTACGGGTGTATGTCCATCATCTCCGTCAAGCCCTCGGCGATGCGCGGATCGACCGGCGTGCGGAGGGTTACGGGTTGCTGGTGCGGCCCGACGAGCTCGACGTCGATCGGTTTCGTGGGCTCGTCGCCCTGGGCCGTGACGCCGTGTCGCGTCAGGATGCGGGGGAGGCCAGCAGGGTGTTCCGCGCGGCGCTGGCCCTCTGGCGAGGACCGGCACTGGCCGGCTTCGACGGGGTGGACGGGTTGAGCACGGAGGCGTACAGCCTGGAGGAGCTGCGCCTCGATGCCCTGGAGCAGCGTTTCGAGGCCGAACTCACGCTCGGCTGGCACCGCGAGATCTCGCCGGAGTTGCGGGCGCTGAGCACGCGGCACCCCTTCCGCGAGACCATCCGGGGCCAGCTGATGCGAGCGTTGGCCGGCCGCGGCCTCGGCGCCGAGGCCGTCGCGGTGTTCGACGAGACTCGCCGGATACTCGGGGACGAGTTCGGCCTCGACCCGAGCCCGCAACTGCGCGAGCTGCACCTTTCGATCCTGCGCGACGATCCGACACTGCAGCCGCCGACCTCAGGTGACGGGACGGGGCCGGCACCGGCGACCCGGCCGAGGGCGCCGGGCGATGTCGTGCCTCGACAGCTACCGGCGCAGATGACGGGATTCGTCGGCCGCTCGCGCCACCTCCGCCAACTCGAGGTCATGCTGTCGGACGAGCGCGACCGGCCGGTCGCGATGCCCATCGCCACCATCTGCGGCCCGGCCGGGATCGGTAAGACGACCCTGGCGGTGCACTGGGCACATCTCGCCGCCGACCGGTTCCCCGACGGGCAGCTCTACGTCAACCTGCACGGCTTCGATCCGATTCGCTCGCCGGTGGAACCGGCCGCGGCCATCGGGCTCTTTCTGGCGGCCCTGGGCGTTGCGGCGCGGCGCATCCCGGTCAGCTCGGCGGAGCGGGAAAGCCTCTACCGCAGCCTGCTGGCGGACCGGCGGGTGCTGGTGGTGCTGGACAATGCCCACGACGCCGGCCAGGTGCGCCCGCTCCTACCCGGCAATGCCGGCTGCTTCGTGGTGGTCACCAGCCGCAACCTGCTCGCCGGCCTGGTGGCGGCAGGCGCGCGCCCGATCGTGTTGGACCTCCTCACCGCGGACGAGGCGCGCCACCTGCTGCGTCGTCGCCTCGGCGTCCAACGCATCGCGGCCGAGCCGGCCGCGGTCGCTGACATCGTCGCCCGGTGCGGCGGGTTGCCGCTGCCGCTGTGCATCGTCGCCTCCCGTGCCGCGGTGCTGGCCGGGTTTCCGCTGTCCGCCCTGGCGGACGAACTCGGCCAGGCTCGCCGCACGCTGGACGGTTTCGCCAGCGACGACGCGACCATCGACCTCCGCGCGGTATTTTCCTGGTCATACCGTGTGCTCAGCGACCGCGCGGCCAGGATGTTCCGGCTGCTGGCGCTGCACCCGGGCCCGGACGCCGCCGCGCCGGCAGCGACGAGCCTCGCGGGTGTACCTCCCTCGCAGGCACGGTCGGCCCTGGCCGAGCTGTGCGCCGCGAACCTGCTCAGCGTGCCGGGTCCGGGCCGCTACGCCTACCACGACCTGGTCCGCGCGTACGCCATCGAGCTGGCCGAGAGCCACGACTCGGCCGCGGACCGCGACGACGCGGTACGCCGGGTCCTCGACCACTACGTGCACACCGCCTATCCGGCCACGCTGTCCATCGACCCTACCCAGACGCCCACCGCGGTGGATCCGCCCCAGCCAGGCGTGGCACCCGAGGCGCTCGCCGACCGGCAACAGGCTCTGGCCTGGTTCGAGGCCGAGCACGCGGTGATCCTCAGGGCGGTCGCCCGAGCAGTCGACGGCTTCGAGTCGCACGCCTGGCAGCTGGCCTGGAGCGCGGTGGTCTACCTGGACCGCGGCGGACACTGGCAAGACAAGATGACGGTCTTGTGCGGCGCGCTGGCCGCAGCCCGGCGGGCAGGCGAGCGGACGATGGAGGCGCGCACGCTCCGGAGTATCGGCCGGACCTACGGACGGTTGCACCAGTACGACAAGGCGTACGAATGCTTTCGCGAGGCGATCAGCCGCTACCGGGACCTGGGCAACGTGCGGGGCCAGGCGCACGCGGCCGCTTCGTATGCCGAGATCCTGGAGTACGAGGGTCGCTACCCGGAGGCGTTGGCGATGTCCGAGGAGGCGTACGAGCTGTCCCGGAGCATCGGGGACCCGCTCCACGAAGGCCGGGCCCTCGGCACCATCGGATATCTCCACGCGCTGTTGGGCGAGTACGAGCAGACGATCTCGGTCTGCCGGCGGGCGCTCGACCTTTCCGGCAAGGCTGACGACACCGTCGGTCAGGCCGGCGTGTGTGACAGCCTCGGCGTCGCGTACCAGAATCTGGGCCGCCACCGCGACGCGGTCGCCCACTACCGGCGCGCGCTGGATCTGCTGGAGGAAACGGGTGAGCGCTTCTACGTGGCGCTCGTCCTGAGTCATCTCGGCGACGCCTACCAGGTCGCCGGCGAGATTCCGGCCGCCCGGCACGCCTGGCGGCGGGCGCTGGCCATCTTCACGACGCTCGGTGCCCGCGAGGCGGAGGGGGTGCGCGGCAAGCTTCTCGCCCTCGACGACAAGCCTGCCGCACCCGTCACCCTGGTTGCCCCGACGAAGTCTCGCGGTGGCAGGTAGCCGGGCCGGTCCGGTCCGCGCCGCAACCCAGATTTAACGCAAATCCAACGCGTGCCCACGATGCTCTTGCTCAGCTACGGCACACCGCAACCGGGCGAGGTGCCACGGGAGTGCGGGGAGCCGACCTCAACACCTTCCTCCCCGCCCACGGGGGTGCGCGGGATGGAGTTCCGGGTCCTCGGTCCGCTGCAGATCGTCGCTGCCGGCCGCGAGTGGAGCGTCGGCTCGGCCCGGCAGCGTGTCACGCTGGCGGTTCTGCTGTTGGAGCGCAACCGGGTGGTGCCCGTGGAGCGGCTCATCGACGCGCTCTGGGCGGAGAACCCGCCGCAGACCGCCAGGGCACAGGTCCAGATATGCGTGTCCGCGCTGCGCCGCCTGCTGGCCGCGGCGGGTGGTCCCGATCTCCTCCAGACCGTGCACCCCGGATACCTGCTGCGGTGCGCGGTCGGGTCGGTCGACCTCGACGTGTTCGAGCGGCTCGTCGAGGCCGCCCGGGGTGACGCGGCGGCCGGGCGGACCGCGCCGGCGGCGGAGAAGCTGAGCACCGCGCTCGGGCTGTGGCGTGGCGCCGCGTTCGCCGGGGTCGAGAGTCGTACGGTACGCCCGCGGGCGCTGTGGCTGGCCGAGGCCAAGTTGGCGGCCGTGGCGGAGCACCTCGACGCGGAACTCGCGCTGGGACGCCATGAGGACGTGCTGCAGCCGCTGGCCGTCCTGGTTGGTGAGCACCCGCTGCGGGAGCGGCTTCGTGCGCAGCAGATGCTCGCCCTGTACCGGTCGGGCCGGACGGCCGACGCGCTCGAGGTGTTCCGGCAGACCCGCCGGACGCTCGACGACGAGCTGGGCATCGAGCCCGGTGCCGAGCTGCGCGAGCTGGAGCAGGCGATCCTGGCCGACCATCCGCGGCTCGCGCCGCCGGCCGCCGCGGCGCCGCCGGTCGTGCCGGTGCCGGTGCCGGTGCCGGTGCCGCGGCAGCTTCCGCCCGCGATCGCCGACCTCTCCGGCCGGGATGAGCTGGTCCGGCGGCTGACCGGGCTGTTGACGCCGGCGCCGGCGGCGCAAGCGGTGCGCATCGTCGTCGTCACCGGACCCGCGGGGGTCGGCAAGAGCGCCCTCGCCATCCACCTCGCCCATCAGGTCAGCGACCGGTTCCCCGACGGTCAGCTGTTCGCCCACCTGCGCGGCGCCGAGCCGTCGCCGACCGGTATCGGCCGCGTGCTGGGCCGGTTCCTGCGCGAGCTCGGGGTGCCCGGCACCGCCGTCCCGGCCGCGCTGGAGGATCGCATGAGCGCGTTTCGCAGCCTGGTCGCCGGACGCCGGATGCTCGTCCTGCTCGATGACGTGGCCACCGAGGAGCAGGTGCCCGCGCTGCTGCCGGGCACGGCCGGCCACCTCGTGGTGGTCACCAGCCGGCGCCGTCTCACCGGCCTCGCCGGCGCGCGGCACGTCGAGGTCGGCGTGCTCGACGAGTCAGCGTCGGTCGAGCTGCTCAGCGCCGCGGTCGGGCGCGAGGTCGTGGCGGCGTCCCCGGCCGCGACCCGGTCGCTGATCGAGCGCTGCGGTGGGCTGCCGCTCGCGCTGCGGATCGCCGCGGCCCGGCTCGCCGCGCGTCCGCACTGGAAGGTCGGCGACCTGCTCGAACGGCTCGACGACGAGTACCGCCGGCTCGACGAGTTCGTGCACGGCCAGCTGTGCGTGCGTTCGAGCATGGCCATCACGTACGAGGCGTTGCCCGATCCGGCGCGCCGGCTCTTCCGGCTGCTGGGCCTGCCGACCTGGTCGGCGCTGCCCCACTGGGTCGCCGCGCCGCTGCTGGACCTCGACCCGGCCGCGGCCGGCGAACTGCTGGAGGTCCTGGTCGAGGCGCGCGCCGTCGAGGTCGTCCCGGGCGGCGGCCGCACCTACCGGCTGCACGACCTGGTGCGGGTGTACGCGCGGGAGCGGCTCGCCGCGGAGGAACCGCCCCGGCAACGGCTGGCGGCGCTGCGCCGGCTGCTGGGCTGCCAGCTGTACCTCACCGAGCGGGCGCACCAGCTGGAGTACGGCGGCGACTACACCCTCCTGCACAGCCTGGCACCGCGCTGGATTCCCGACACGGCGACCGTTGCCGACCTGCTCGTCCAGCCGCTGGCCTGGCTGGAGCAGGAGCGTGGCCGCGTCGTGGACAGCATCGGACAGGCGGCGCGGGCCGGGCTGCACGAGTACGCCTGGGACCTCGCGATAAGCGCGGTGTTCCTGTTCGAGCACGGCATGCACTTCGACGATTGGCGGGAGACACACGAGGTGGCTCTGCTCGCCGCGCAGCGCCACCGCGACAGCCGTGGCGAGGCGGCAATGCTCTATTCGCTGGGTGCGCTCGCGGTCGCACGGCTACAGCCCGAGCCGGCCCTGCGGCACCTCACCGCGGCCGAGCGGCTGTTCACAGAGCTGCGCTTCCCGCACGGCCGCGGCCTGGCACTGCGCAACCTCGCCTTCGTCGACCGGCTGCAGGGCCGGTACGGCAGCGCCGCGGCCAGGTACCGCGAGTCGCTGCAACTGCTGCGCTCGGCCGGTGACCGGGTCGGTGAGGCGCACGCCCTCAACGGGCTGGCGCGCCTCCACATGGAGCACGGGGAGCTGGACCAGGCGCACGGGCTGCTGGACGAGGCGCTGGCCATCTGTCGCGCCGTCGGCAACCAGCGGGTCGCCGCGCAGGTGATGCACGCGCTCGGCGACCTGCGGCTGGTCTGCGAGGATTACGAGGAGGCGCGGCGGCAGTTCGCGGCCGTACTCACGATCGCCCGGCAGACCGGTGACTCCACCGGTGAGGCGTACGCCCGGCTCGGTCTCGGTGTCGCCGCGCTGCGCCAGGGCCGGTTCGCCGCGGCGGACGCGACCGACGTGGCGCGGCGCCGGCGGCTCGATGAGGCGATGGAGGAGCTGCGCGGCGGCCTCGACCATGCCCGGCGGGCGGGCGACCGGATGGCCGAGGCGCGGCTGCTGCTGGCGACCGCGCAGGCGCACGCGGCGGAGCAACGCCAGACGGCGGCCGCCGCCGAAATCGCCCAGGCACTGGGCATCCTGGGCGAGCTGGGTGCGAAGCGCTGGCAGGCGGTCGCGTACCGGCAGCTGGGCGATATGCACCTGGTCGCGGGTGACGACGCCGCGGGCGCGGCCGCCCACGCCGCGGAGGTCGCCGTCCTGGCGTCGCTGCCGGCGTCGATCACCGGCCAGGACGAGGGTTAGCCCCAGTTGGTGTCAAGCGTTGGCGCGATGCCGCGCCCGCGGTGATCGATCATGCCGCCATCGTCGCCAGCGCGCTATCAGCACGCCATCCCGCGGATGATGGCCGCCCGATTGCGCGGTGCCGCACGTCTTTCGGTGCCGAAGGGCGACCGGCGGGCCACCCCTGGACGGTGCTGGCGGCACGGCCCACGTGCGGTTCGCCGCCCGGCATACCGAAGCGATAGCCGGTTGCGGTCCGCTCGTGGCGGTGGTGCGAGGGCACCGCCTCCGATGGAAGGAGGCCTACATGTCCGACACCGAGCTCGCCCGTTCCGGGCCGGCGTCCAGGGTCGGTGTCGTCCCGTCCCGGCGCGGCGTCGGGTGGGTGCGAAGGCCGCCCGGTGGCACTGAGCGGCAGAACTTCAGAGACCCGAGACGATAGGGAGGGCCGCGTGTCTCTGCGGGTGCGAACGTACGCGCTCGACACGTTCCACGGGCGGCCGGCGGCCGGCGTGCCGGTGTCGATCGAGTCGGCCGGTGCCGGCGGCTGGATGACGGTCGCGCGCGGCGTCACCGGTGACGACGGTTCGTGGACCGGTGACGCCGGCACGGCGCCGCACACCGCCGTGCTGCGGCTCGTCGTGGACACCGGCGGCTACTACGCGGCGCTCGGTGTGCGCGCGAGCGGCCAGGAGCTGACCGTCGGCCTGCGGCTCGGCGGCGGCGGTGGCGGGACCGCACTGGTCACGGTGCTGGTGGCACCGGCCGGCGGCACGGCCCACGTGCAGTTCGCCGGCCCGGCATAGCGAGGTGATAGCGGGTCGCGGTCCGCTCGTGGCGGTGGTGTGAATGCACCGCCTCCCATGGAAGGAGGACCAACATGTCCGACACCGAGCTCGCCCGCTCTGACGGCGACGCCATCGCCGAACTGCTCAACAGCGGCCTCACCCAGATCGGGTCGCTCGACAACTCGGCGCTCGGCCACGCGCTGCACCGGGCGATCGATGCCGAATTCGATGAGGAGATCGGCAGCCACGGCAGCTGCATCTAGCCGGACGCCACGGATGCCGGTCCGGCGGCGGTCCCCCGGCCGCGCCGGCCGGCGTCCGTTCACGTCATCGCGTCCCGTCGCAGAAGAGAGAAGAGCATGGTGACGATCCCGGTGAACCTGGGCCCGGTCCGCACGGCCGTGCCGGAGTGGCCGGTCGGCGCGCTCGACGTGCCGGAGCTGCTCCGGCGGGGGGTGTGGCGACCCGTCCCGTTCCAGGAGTTCGTCGTCAAGGTGCACAGCAGGTGCAACCTGGCGTGCGACTACTGCTACATGTACGAAATGGCCGACCAGGGCTGGCGGGACCAGCCCCGGGTCATGGCGCCCGAAGTCATGGCACGGGTCGCGGCCCGGATCGCCGAGCACGCCCACGCGCACGAGCTCCCCGTCGTCAAGGTGGTCCTGCACGGTGGCGAGCCGCTGCTCGCCGGACCCGTCGGGCTGCGGCGGTTCGTGGGGATGGTCCGGGAGGCGGTCGAGCCACGCAGCGCGGTGCGATTCGCCGTCCAGACCAACGGGGTGCTGCTCGACGAGCGGCACCTGCCCGTCCTGCTGGAGCACGGCGTCCGGATCGGGGTGAGCGTCGACGGTGGGCGCGCCGACAACGACCGGCATCGCCGCTTCCCCAACGGCAGGGGCAGCTTCGACGCGGTGGCGGAGGGGATCGGGCGGCTGACGCAGGAGCCGTACCGGCGGCTCTTCTCGGGCATCCTGTGCACGATCGACCTGGAAAACGACCCGGTCGAGACCTACCAGGCGCTGCTGGGCTTCGGGCCGCCGGCGCTGAACTTCCTGCTGCCGCACGGCAACTGGTCGAGCCCGCCGCCGGGGCGCACCGCCGGCGCCGCGACGCCCTACGCCGACTGGCTCATCGCGGTCTTCGACGCCTGGTGCGCGTCGCACCGGCGACCCACCCGGATCCGGATGTTCGAATCGATCGTGAGCCTGGTCGCCGGCGGCACCACAGCGCAGGAGGACCTCGGCCTGGCGCCGGTCTCGCTGCTGGTCGTCGAGACGGACGGCACCTTCGAGCAGGTCGACTCGCTGAAATCCACATTCGACGGTGCGGCGGGGACCGGCGCCTCGGTGTGGAGCCACTCGCTCGACGACGTCCTGCGCCACCCCGGCGTGGTGGCCCGGCAGATCGGCGCCGAGGCGCTGTGCCAGACCTGCCGCGCCTGCCCGATCCAGCGGGTCTGCGGCGGCGGCCTGTACACGCACCGGTACCGCGCCGGACACGGCTTCCTGAACCCGTCCGTGTACTGCGCCGACCTGGCGAAGCTCATCCGGCACGTCACCGAGCGCCTACTGGTCGATCTACGTCAACGTGTTGGAGCGTGAGCCATGTCCGCATCCGTACCGTCGCTCACCACCGCGCAGCTGACGGCGCTCGTCACCGGCGGCGCACCCGGCGAGGTCGAGGCGTTGCGCCACGGGCGGCTGCACCGGCAGGTGCTGCTGGTACACGAGGTGCTGATCGCGGCGAGCGCACTGTGCACGCCGGACGAGGCGGCCCGGCTGCGCGGGTACCTCGCGCTGCTGGGCGAGCTGAACCGGGCCGATCCGGCGGCGGTGACGCAGCTGCTGCTGCACCCGCAGCTCGGCGCGTGGGCGATGTCCTGCCTGCGGCATCTGCGCGACGGCGGACCGTTCGACGACGGGTTCCGGGCGGACCTGGGATACCTGCCGGCGTTGCTGGCCGTCGCCGCGCTGCGGGCCGGTCGCCCGGTGACGCTGGGGGTGCCGCTGCGGGCGGGCCGTGTGTTCCTGCCCACGCTGGGCGAGGCCGACCTCGGCGCCGCCGGCGCCGGCGAAGCCGAGCTGTGCGTCCGCGACGGCGTGCTGACGGTGCGCCACGGCGACCGGACCGTCAGCGTCCCCGGTCAGCCGCACGCCGATGCGCCCGGCTGGCGGGGCATCAGGATGCTGTCCTGCGGCGGCCTGCTGCCGATCAGCGTTGCGCTGGACGATCTCGACCCGTTCCGCGACCCCGGCGGGTTGGCTGGCGCGGACGTGATCGATCCGGCCGACCTGCCACGGTGGCAAGAGACGTTCGCGGCCGCCTGGGCGCTGCTCGCGCGGGACCACACCGACCGTGCCCGCGCCATCCGGGTCGCGTTGCGGTCGCTGGTGCCGGCCCGGGGCGGGCCGCGGGGCATGTCCACCAGCGCCACGACGGCGAGCGCATTCGGTGCCGTCGCGCTCTCGCCGCCGGCGAGCCCCGCGGCGTTCGCGGTGACGCTCGTGCACGAGCTGCAGCACAACCGGCTCAACGCGATCCTCGACCTGGTCGAGCTGCACGACCGGAGCCGGCTGCCGCGGTACTACGCGCCGTGGCGCGACGACCCGCGGCCGCTGGGCGCGCTGCTGCACGGCGTCTACGCGCACCTGGGGGTGGCCGGGTTCTGGCGTACCCACCGCACCGTCGCGACCGGGCCGGAGTCGGTGCTGGCGCACATCGAGTTCGCCCGCTGGCGCGAGCAGACCTGGGTGGCGGCGCGGCAGCTCACGGGTGCCGACGAGCTGACCACGGCCGGCCGGCGATTCGTGTCCGCGATCGTCGAGGTGCTCGGCGGCTGGCGGGCCGAGCCGATCCCGGCCGGCGCGTCCACGCTCGCCGACGAGCTGGCAGCCGACCACGAGGCGAGCTGGCGGATGCGCAACCTCGAGCCCGACGAGGGCGCCGTCACCCAGCTCGCGAAGGACTGGTGCGCGCGCAGCGCCGCGCCCACCGTCCCGGCCACCCCGGTCACCCAGCGGGCCGCCGACCGGCGGTTGCCCGACACCGGTTCGCGGCTCAACCTGCTGTACCTGTCGCTGCAGAGTCCCGACCGGTTCCGCCGGCTGTGCGCCGATCGGGCCGCCCTGGCCGCCGCCTACCCGGGTGCGACCACCGCCGACGTCGCATTCGTGCGCGGGGAGCACGCCGACGCCGCCGGCGCGTACCGGGCCCAGGTGGCCGCCACGCCGGAGCGGCCGGAGGCGTGGACCGGGCTCGCTCTCGCCCTGCGGCGCACCGGGGCGACGGACGTCGGCGACGCACTCGCCGCGCATCCCGAGGTCGTCTCCGCCACGTACCGGCGGATCGTCGCCGAATCCGGCACGGGTCCACCCGTCGAGCAGTTGGTCGCCTGGCTCGCCCCGGCGCTGGGGTAGGCGGACATGCCGGTCACGCTCGCCGGTGGACCGCCGTCGATCGCCCTGGCCGACGGCACCCGGCTCGACATGCGGGCAGGTACCGCGTCCGCGATGTCCCGGGGCCGCAACCGCACCGCGGTGCATCGGACCACGGGCGGCGTGCCCGTGTTCGTCAAGGTCCTGCATGGCGATCCGGCTGAGGTGGCGGCTCGCTGGCACCGCACCGTCACGTTCGAGCGGCTCGTCGCCCGGCCGGGCGCGGTACCGGGGCTGCTCAGCCCGCGATGCCTGGGCTGGGACGAGCAGTCCGCGACGCTCGTGTTCGAGGACCTGACCGGCGCCGTCGCGTTCGACGCGCCGACCGGCGACGCCGCGTCCGACGCGCTGGCCGCCGGGGCGGGCCGGGTCGTCGCGGCGTTGCACGAGGTGGACACCCGCCTGCCCGGCTGGGATCGTGTCGACCGAACCCCGCCGCAGCGGCCCGAGCTGGAGCTGCTCGACGCGCTGACGCTGACCGCGTATCTGGCGGCGAGCGCGGCACAGCTGCAGCTGTGGGCGTTGCTGCAGGCGGACCGGCCGGTGGTCGACGCCCTGCACCGCCTGCGCGCCCGGGAGCGGACCGTGCCGCACCGGCCGGTGCACGGGGACCTGCGACCGGACCAGTTCCTGCGGTACCGCGACCGGCTCCACCTCACCGACTGGGAGGACTTCCGGATCGCCGATCCCGCCCGCGACATCGGCAACATGGCCGGGAGCTGGCTGTACCGGGCCGTGCTGGCCGGCGGCGGCACGACCGCCCTGGGCCGCGCCCGCCGCCGGATCGCGGCGTTCTGGCGGGGCTATGTGAGCGGGCGCGGCGTTCCGGACGCCGGTTTCGCGACCAGGGCCACCGCCTACGCCGGCTGGCACCAGTACGACATGTCGACCGCGCTGGCCGCCCGGCACTCCCGGCTGACCGGTACCGCGTTCGCGACCGCCGGCCTCGGGCGGCAACTGCTGCTCGATCCCGGGCGGCTCGCCGCGACCATCGGACTCGGGGGAGCGTCATCGAACTGAACGCCGGCATCCGCGCTTGCCTGCCCGCCGTGCTCGTCTCGGTCGAGGACGGCGCGGTCACCGTCGCCGGTCGGACGATCGCCGCGGCGGGCGACCCTGCGGTGCTGGCCCGCGCGCTGTACCACGCCTGGCACACCGGGCTCCCGCCCGACGGGCCGCGCCGGCTGCCCGGCCCGCCGGACCCGGCCTTCACGCAGCGCCTGACGGCCGGCGTCGCGCACCGGGTGACGCCCACCCCGGCACAGCCGGAGCCGAGCGTGGCCGTCCCGCGACCCGGCACGGCAATCGTGCGGGTCGGCGGCGTCCTGGTGCGGGTGCCGGCCGGTGCGGTCCTCGACGCGGCGACGGTCGCCGTGCCCGCCGTCCGGCCGGCGCTGTATCCCGGCTACGTCGTGGTGGACGGCTCACGCGGTCACCCGGCTGGGCCGGTCCTGCGCCTGTACCTCCACGTGGCCGACGCCTGCCGGGCACCCGCGGTGGTGCGGGAACTGGTCGCGGCGATGGAGGAGCGAAGCCTGGCGTACCGGATGAAGATCTGCGCGGATCCCGAGAGCTTTCCCCGGCGGGACGCGCTGGTGGCCTACCTGCCGCCGGACGCCTGGCGGCGCGTCGGCGACCTGGCCGCGGGCGCTGCCGGGGCACTCGGCGCGGCGGGCTGCCTGCGGCCGGAGACCTCGCTGTTCGCCGAGCGGCTGGCGCCCGGCATCTCGGTCGCCTGGGAGCCGGTCGACAACCGGCCCGGTATGGCTGGGCTCAGCTTCGGCATCCACCGAGCGTTGGCGGTCGCGCACGGTGTGCTGGCACACGCCCGGGCGGCGACCACTGGCGCGCCGGCAAGCCGGGAGGACGCCGTGGTGGCGGCCCTCCGCACGGCGTCGATCGACCCGGCCGCTCCGTTCCGCAACCTCGACACCGGTACGACCTAGGTGGATGCCATGCAGGTCAGGACCTCGCCGCTCGCCGATTCCCGTTTCCGGCTCGTCTGGACCGGTCAGACCCTGTCGTTCCTGGGCGACGCGCTCGTGGGGCTGGCCCTGACGCTCACCGTGGTCAAGGCGACCGGATCAGCCGCCGACCTCGGGCTGGTGCTCGCCGCCGCGGTGCTGCCGCGGTTGCTGCTGATGCCGGCCGGCGGTGTGTGGGCCGACCGGTTGCCCCGGCAACGGGTCATGCTCACCGCCAGCCTGGTCAGCGCGGCGGTGCAGCTCACCATCGGCGCCATGCTGTTCACCACCGGTGTCCACATCGGATACCTGGCGGTGCTGTCCGGCGTCTACGGTGCGGCGTCGGCGTTCCTCACCCCGGCAACCACCGCGCTCGTGGCCGGGACCGTCGACACCGCACTGCTGCGCCAGGCCAACGCGCTGCTGGAGGTGTCCCGCCAGGTCACCCGCGTGGCGGGGCCGACGCTCGCCACCGCGATCGTGCTCGGCGCCGGCGCCGGCTGGGCCTTCATGTTCGACGGGCTCACGTTCGTCCTGGCCGCGCTCACGCTGGCGTTCGTGCGCGCCGAATTCCGACCGGCCCGCCGGGAGAGCTTCCGGGCCGAACTGGCCGGCGGCTGGAGCGAACTGCGGCGGCACCGGTGGCTGTGGACCAGCCTTCTCGCGCACGCGGTGTGGAACCTGTGCATCAGCGCGTACCCGACGCTCGCACCCCTGTTGCTCATCGGCGCGGCGCACGGCGAGCTCGCCTGGACGGTCGCCACGCAGGCGAGCGCGATCGGGGCGGTGGCCGGTGCGGTCGCCGCGCTGCGCGTCCAGGCACCCCGGCCACTGCTCGCGGTCAACGTCGCCCTGTCCACCAGCGCCCTTCCGCTGGCCGCGGTCGCGCTGGGCGCCCCGCTCGCCGTGGTGGCGGTGTCGGCCGCGATCATGAACGCCGGCCTCTCGTACGGCAACACGGTCTGGTGCACCGCGCTGCAGGTACACGTGCCGGAGCGGGCGTTGTCGCGGGTCTCGGCGTACGACTGGCTGGTCTCCCTCGGCCTCTCGCCGGTCGGCCTGGCCGTGGCCGGCCCGATCGCGTTGGCGGCGGGCGCCGGCCCGACGCTGCTCGCGTCGGCGCTGCTGCTCGCCGGTGCCTGCCTGGGCGTGCTCGCGGTGCCGGAGGTCCGCCGGCTGACGGCGACCGCGCCGGCGCGCGTCGCCGAGGTGACCGCCACGCCGTTCGAGCACGCCCTGCAGATGGAGGGCTGACGCACCGGCCGGGTCAGCTGTGGCTGACCCAATCGGGGTGTGCGGCCACGAACTGGTCGACCGTGTCGGTGCGTACGTCCGCCAGCAGTTGCAGGCTGGTCGCGGTGAGCTTCTCGCACGCGCCGATGCCGGGCACGGTGACGGTGTCGTAGTGGCCGTTGTTGGTGTTGATGGTGGCCATTCCGTTGCCGGTGATGCCGCGCATGGCGTAGAGCCAGTCCGGGATGCTGACGCCGCCGCTGTCCACGGTCATCGCCTTGCCCACCGTGTCCAGCACACCGGCGAGCTTGGCGGGGTTGGCCAGCGTGCCGGCGGAGAGGATCTGCTCGAACAGGGCCTTGAGGAACTGTTGCTGGTGGCGCTGCCGGCCGTAGTCGCCGTCCCCGTTGGCGAGCAGGTCCCGCTGCCGGACGTAGTCCAGTGCCTGCCAGGCGGCCAGGTGCTGGCAGCCGGGCCGGTACACCTGGGGCGTGACGCCGGGTACGGGGTACAGGTGCCCGTTCGCGTCCTGCGTGAACGGCACCTCCTCCTTGCCGGCCCTGGTGAATCCGATGTGGATGGACGTGGTCCTCTCGTCGACGCACATGGTGACCCCGCCGAGGACGCCGACCACCTGCTGGAAGCCGGAGAAGTCGACGACCGCGGCGGCGTCCAACCCGATCCCGTACGCCGCCTTGATGGTGGCGGCGAGCAGGCTGACCCCGCCGGGCAGCCCGCCACCGTTCTGGCTGCCGGAGGAGAACGCGGCGTTGATTTTGTTGTCGCCGCCGGTGTACCCGGTTTTCGGGTCGGCGGGGATGTGGACCAGCGTGTCGCGGGGAACGGACACCAGGTACGCCCGGTCATGGCTGGCCGGCACGTGCAGGATGATGATCGAGTCGGAGCGGGACGGCTGGGTGGTCTGGGCCGGCCGCGCGTCGATGCCGACCAGCAGGACGTTGACCGCCCCGGTGATGGTGACGTGGTGGGCGGCCGGCGGCGCGGACGCCTGGTTGCCCGCGCCGCCGAGCAGGTTCGTCTGCGTCACGCTCCTGGTCGCCTGCGAGATGAGCACCTCGGCACCCAGGAGCAGGCCACCGCTGGCCACCACGAGCAGTACGCCCGCGGTGACCAGCAGCCGCGCCCACAGCGGCGCCCTGCCCGGCGCTCGTGCGGCCGGTCTGGGGGATGACAAGGGCTTCGCCTCCTAGCGGGCGCCGCGCCGGGCCTGACAGATTCAGTCTGTTTCTAGCCAACCAACCTGGGACCAGCCTGCGAGCACGCTGGTTGTTGGACCGGAACCCTGCCCGCCGTGTGCTCCACCTCCGGGTCGGGAGCCGGCCCGGTCGCCGTGGACTCAGCCGGGTTTCGGGCTGATCTCGATCCTGTCCATCGCGGGCGCGTGACCCTTCGGGTTCGTGAAGGTGATGGTGTTCATGCCGGCGGCCAGGCGTACGGTCAGCGTCTGTCCCGAGCAGCAGGCCGAACCGGCGGTGACCGTGACGGTGACCGGATCGGACCCGGACACGGTGATCACCACGGTCCGGGTGGCGTCGCCGCTGACGTGGACGTAGGAGAACGTGAGCAGGTAGGCGCCGGCGGCCGGCGCGGATACGGCGTCGAAGCGCAGGCTGCCGGGGGCGGCGGGGTTCCCCCAAGCGCCGATGTTCTTGACGATCCGGCCGCCCGAGGCGCCGGGATAGCCGGTGACGAAGGCCGATCCCGACAGGGTGTTCGACGCCGCCTCCGCTTCATACGTGACGGATGCGGTGGCGCGACGCGCGGGCGACGGTCCGGGATCGGCAGGGCTGGCAGCCGGCGCCGTGCCGGATGACTGCGGGGCGGCACCGCGCCCGGCCGGCGCCGTGGTGCCAGCGGCTGGTGCGGCGGCGGCGCGGTGACCTTGCCCGCCGCGGGGACCCAGCACCAGCCCGGCCGCCACGACGACGAGCAGGACGAGGGCCGCGACCGGCAGCAGCGCCCGCCCGCCCCAGCCCCGCCGCCGGCCGGGCCGCAGGTCGAGCGTGGTCTCGTCGGCCCCGGCCGGACCAACCGCGGCGACGGTCACCGGCACCGGCCGCGACCGCCACGGGGGTTCACCCGCGGGCCGTGCACGGCGTCGCCGAAGTCCTTGTCAACGCTCATGAGACGCTCCCCACCACGACATGCGGACAGTGCACCACGGCGGCGGGACCTGCCACCGGGTCAGTAATGCGGACGGTGGCGTGGGTAATTGTGCCGCGGCGCCGGGCAGCGCATCCGGTGACGTCCTGCGTCAACGCTCGCGGTGTGGCGCCGCGATGCCCTCCTCCAGGGCCAGCCGGGTCAGTTCGGGGCGGCGCCGCCGGCCGGTCTTCTCCCGTATCCGGTCCAGGTGCGAGCGCACCGTTCGCACGCTGATCGCCAGCGCGTCCGCGATGTCCTGGTCCCGCTCGCCGGCCGCCAGCAGCGAGAGCACCTGGCGTTCCCGGTCGGACAGCGGCACCCGGTACCGGGTGTCCCGCCCGCGGGAGGAGTCCAGCAGGAACGAGGCGAGGGTGGGCGAGACGTAGCTGCCGCCGGCGGCGATGGTACGCACCGCGCGCAGGATCTCCTCCGCCTCCGCGTCCTTCGTCAGGTAGCCGCGCGCCCCGGCCGCGATCGCCCCGAGGACCTCGGCCGGCTCGCTGTGCGCGGACACCACCAGTACCCGGTGCCCGGCGCTGGTCACGCTGACCACGGCGGCCGAGTCCTGCATCCCGGGCAGCTTCAGGTCGAGGATCACCACGCGCCCCGGCTCGCACCGGTGGGCGAGGAACTCCTCGAGCGAGCCGGCGGTCACCTCCACGGCGATCCAGCCGGCGTCGGACAGCGCGCGTACCAGCGCCGCGCGGTAGAGCGGATGGTCCTCGACGACGCACACGGGGACCGGCGCCTGCGGATCGGTCGCCAACGCCAGCACCTCCTCTCGTCTCACCTCGGCCTCACGGCACCTGAGCCACCTGCCCGGCCGACGCCAGATCCAGCAGCGGCCCGACCGGGAACAGCGCCAGCACGGCCGGGGCGAGCGGGGCCGGCCGTACGGTCCCGTAACCCAGCGCCTTGAGCGCGTCGGCGCCACCGACCGGATACCGTACGCCCTGATCCGTGATCAGGTATACGGTGCCGGACGCCACCGCGGCCGCCGGCTGCGCTACGTCGCCCCGTGGTCTCCGCACACCAGCGCCTACGACCACAGCGTGGTCTGGGACGTCGTCGGCCGGTACACGCCGTACACGTCCGCGAGTGCGGAGGCCGGGCCGATCGGGCCGCCGTTGTACAGGTTGCCGTCGTCACCGACGACCGCGATGATCTGATCGCCGGGATGCAGCGCGCCGACCACGACATCGCCGGGCCGCACCGCCAGGAAGCTGCCCGGGCCGGTACCCACCTGGGTCAGGCCGAGCGCCGCCTGGTTCTGCGGTGACGCCATCCAGGCGCTGAACCCGTCCGGGCTGGCCAGCGCCGTACCCGGCGGCGCGAGGTGCCCCGGTACCGGGTTGCTCGCGGTCACGCTGTCCAGCACGTGCTCGACGGAGTGCGGCTCGGCGGGCAGTCCCGCGCCGGCCAGCCGCACGCTCGTGGCCAGCGGCGTGCCCGGGGCGACGGTGGGGTTGGCAGGCACCGCAGGCGCAGGCGCGGTCGTGGCAGGCGCTGCGCTGGCGGGCGTGCCGCCGGCCTGGGTGCTGGAGACCTGGTCGCAGATGATCTTCGCGTCGTTGGGCCTCATGTTGACTTCGACCATGGTCGTCATGGTAGGAAGCCGGCGATCGCGTAGGGCACGGCAAAACTACCCACGCGGCGACCCGTGTAACTGACCACCCGTGCACCGGCGCGGCGTGGTGCAGTGACGGCATGTCCATGGAAGCACCGGTGCGGCGCACCAGGGCGCGGCTGCCCGAGCCGCCGCAGGGTGAGATCCGGTCGGGCGGGCGCAACCCGCCGCCGCGGCCCGGTACCCACCCGGCGGGCCGGCGGCCAGAGGCAGCGCGACCAGCCCCACCAACGCCACGTTCCAGCACCGCTTCACCTGGCCCCCTCGGGTACCCACAGGGTGATCCGGGTGCCCCGACCCGGCGCCGCCTCGACGCCGGCCCGGCCACCCACCTCGCGCAGGCGCGCCAGGATCGACTCGCGGATGCCGAAGCCGAAGCGCGAGCCGTCGGCCGGAAATCCCTGGCCGTGGTCGCGCACCACGATCTGTACGCCGGTATCCACCCGGTCCAGCCGGACCGTCACCCGCGCCACCCCGGAGTGGCGCCGGACGTTGCTCAGCGCGGCCGAGGTGGCCCCGCACAGCGCGTCGTGCCGTGCCCGGGTGACGCCGACCCCGTCGAGATCCGCGGTCACCAGGTCCACCCGCAGCCCGCGGGTGACGGCCTCGGCCGCCACCTCGCCGAGCCCGGCGGCGAGCCCGCCCGGATCGGCCGCGGCACCGCGCAGGGCGGCCCGCAGGCGGGTCACCTCGGCACGCGCGGTCGCCCGCATCTCGGCCACCGTGGCCACCGGATCGGCATCGTCCGATGTGGAGCGCAACGACAGCACCTCCAGGCACTGCAACGCCGTGTCGTGCATCAACCGCAGCATCCGGTTGTGCTCCATCTGGGCGGCGTGGGACGCCGCGGCGCGCGTCTGCCGCACCAGCAGAGCCAGTACCGCCAGCGCCACGAGCAGCGTCACCGCCAGCCAGACCATCCGCACCAGCACGAGGGTGAGTACCGAACCGCCGTCGCGGGCGGACTCCAGCTGCGCGGCCAGGACCTGGAACGGCAGGGCCGCGGCCACCACGCACACCCCGACCGCCGCACCCCACGCGGCGGCCCACACGAGCACCACCCCGGCCACCATGGGCAGGAGCATGTGCCGGTACGCGCCCGCCGCCGGCCCGGGCAGGGCGGCGACGAGGACCGTCACCCCGGACAGCGCGGCGAGGTCCACGAGGAGCAGCGGCGTACCTTCGCCGGCCCGCCGCCACGCCCCGGCGAGTGCCGCGGGGCACGCCACGGCCACGGTGAACAGGACGGCGTCCGGCCAGCCCGGCGGGTACCCCCGCAGGAGCGCGCAGACCGGTGCCAGCACCGCGATCGCCCGGCCGGTGAGCGCGACCGCGACGATGGTGCGGAACGCGTCGAGGTAGGCGGCCCGCACGCCGTCGTCGGCGTCGTCGCCAGCGCGCCGGGCGGGCCGGCCCAGCAGGCCGGCCGGCGGCAGTCCCCGGCCGGCGACGTTCCCGGGCCAGCGGCGCGGCCCGCTCGGTCGGGTGACGTCGGTAGCCACGGTCACCTCCCCGATACCGTCGCCCGGGCGGCGTCGGTGCTAATACGGGCGGCGCATCCTGCTGGTTACGGTCCGCGTTGGAATTGCCTACACGTGGTGCTCGGCCTTCCTCGCGCGCCGCTCGCCACGGCGGTCGCAGCGGGTTACAGCTCTCGTCAGTCGACGATCGCGAGTTTCACGCGAACCGCATTGGCCTGGGGGTGGTCGAGGTCTTCGAGGATGCCCAGGGCCTGCGTCCGCGCCTCCCGGGCGGCCCGCGGATCGCCGGCGGCCTCGTGGGTCTCGGCAAGATTGACGAGGGTGTCGGCTTCGCGGTATCGGTCGCCGAGGTCCTGGAACAGATCAAGCGCCTGCTTGTAGCAGGCGATGGCCTCGTCGTGGCGGCCGAGGTGGTGTTCGGCGTAGCCGAGGCTGTCCCAGGTCGCACCCTGCCCCACGCGATTGGCCAGCCGTTGATGGAGGGCGAGCGCCTGCCGGCACCAGTTCAAGGCCTGTCCGTAGTTGCCGAGCCGCGCGTGGAGCCAGCCGATGTTGTTGAGCGCGAGAGCCTGCCCGGTCTGGTGGTCCGCGGCCCGGTAGAGGGAGAGGGCGCGCCGGGCGTGCCCGAGCGCGTCGGCTTCGCGGCCCTGCCGCGCCGATGCCATGTCCAGGAGGACGTGTACGTGCGCCTGCCCGACCTGGTCGCGTGCCGCACGGTACAGGTCGTCGGCATCCCGAAGATGTGCTTCCGCTTCCTCGAAATGGGCGAGCGCGATTTCGGTGTGGGCGATGAGACGGTGCGCGAGTGCCTGCGCCACCGGGTCAGCCAGCCGGCCGGCGGCGGAAAGCGCGGCGCGCAGGGTCACGGTCTGGTCGTGCCAGAGTCCGCACCGGTCGAGGAAGCTGTGCACGGCCCACGCCAGTTGCCAGACGTGGGTGTCAAATCCGGCCCGTTCGGCGTACTCCACGGCGGCGAGCAGGACCGGGCGTTCGGCGGCCAGCCAGTCGTACGCCTGCTGGTGATTGGTGACCGTCTCCGGGTGGGCGTCCGGATGGGGCGGACCGAGGACGATCCGGTCCCTGGCCGGATGCAGGAGCCGGTCGGCGGCGTACGCGGTGTGCAGGTAGTGGTCGAGCATCCGGTGTGCTGCCGCGCGCCGTTGCGGGTCCGGGTCGGTGCTGCGGTTCTGCTCGGCGGCGTAGGTCCGGAGCAGGTCGTGGACCGTGTACCGGCCCGCGGTGCACTCGATGATGAGGTGGGCGCGGGCGAGTTCCGCGAGCAGCGGCCGCACTCGCGGTGGCGGAAGGCCGGCAAGGCTCGCCGCGGCCGCGGTTGACACGTCTGGGCCAGGATGCAGACCGACGAGCCGGAACAGACCTGCCGCCTCGGGAGTCAACGTGCGGTAGGACGACGAGAACACCGCCCGCAGGTCGGTCGTGGGATCGTGGGCGCTGAGCACGTCGAGCCGGTCCGGGCTGACCCGCAGCTCGGCGGCGAGGGTCCGCAGTGGCAGGTCGGCACTGGTCGCCGCACGTGCCGCGGCGATGGCCAACGCCAGGGGCAGCCCGGCGCAGTACTCAATGATCTCCTCAACGGCCTGTGGATCCTCGGCCAGCCTGCTGGCGCCCAAGCGGCTGGCCAGCAGGTCACGGGCTTCGTCAGGGGTCAGCAGGTCCAAGGCCACGGGGTAGCCGCCGTCGGTGGCCACCAGGCTGTCCAACCGGTGCCGGCTCGTAATGATCACCAAGTTGCCCGGCGCGCCGGGCAACAGCGGCCGGACCTGTTCCGCGTCGCGGGCGTTGTCCAGAACCACCAACATCCGCCGATCGGCGAGCAACGTCCGGTAGAGACCGGCCTGCGCGTCCAGATCAGCGGGGATGCGGGCCAACGGCACGTCGAGGGCGTCAAGGAAGCGGCGGCAGACCTCGGCCGGGTCCATGGTGGTTCCGTTCGGGTCGAAGCCGCGCAGATTAACGTACAACTGGCCGTCGGGAAACCGCGAGCGGATCTGGTGAGCCCAGTGGACGGCCAGGGCGGTCTTGCCGACGCCGGCGGTGCCGGCGATGGCGATGACCACCAGGGCCGTGGGGTGGGCACCGTTGCTGTGCTCGACGAGCATGGAGAGCTGCCGCAACTGATCGGTACGACCGATGAAGCCGGGCACGTCGGCGGGCAGTTGCGCAGGCACCAGGTGCCCGGACGGGGGATCTGTGCGGCGCGCGACGTCGTAGAACCTGTCCCGGTCCGCGCCGGAAAGTCCAAGCGCCTGCGCCAGCATGCGCACGGTGACCGGTCGCGGGCTGTCGACCTGGTTGGCCTCGATCTTGCGCAGGCCGCGCACGCTGATTCCGGTCTTGCCGGCGAGCTCCTCCTGCGAGAGGCCGACCCGCCTGCGCCGGGCGCGCACCAGGTCACCGAACACCAGATCCTGCCGCACGGTGCGTACCCCTCAGGGACGATCTCGCTTCGAAAGTGTCAGACGACCAATGCCGCGGGAGTCCAGGCTACCGGAGGGGCGATGGCAAAGTGCCGGCAAAGTGCCGGTGGATGGCCTCGCCACCCGCGACGCCGTGGACGACCCTGTGGATGGGGTTCCGGCCGGCCGGCCAGTCGGCCATCCGGAGCCGATGGCGACCGCCGCGGCGGGCCGGGCCGGTGCAGGGTGGGACCGGTGATCGGGGGCGTCCCGGAGCGGCGGTCTACGCCTCTGGATGGTCCGCCGGACCGTCCGGGCTCCAGGCCGGCACCGTGACCTCGAACCTGGCACCGGCGCCCGGGGCGCTGTCGACGCTTACCGTGCCGCCGTGCGCCTGCACGATCGCCCGCACGATGGCCAGTCCGAGTCCGGTGCCCGCGTGGCGTCGAACCGCGCCGGAGCGGTAGAAGCGCTCGAAAACGCGGGCCTGGTCGGCGTGCGCGATCCCGGGACCCTCGTCGGCGACGATGAGACGCACGGCAGGCGCCCGGCACGTCTCGTCCGGTCGGACCGCGATGTCGATGGACGTGCCCGGCGGTGTGTGCTGCAGCGCGTTGCCGATGAGGTTGCGCACGACCTGGCGCATCCGGCTGGCATCCCCGGTGACGAGGGCGGCCCGCGGTGCGGACAGGGTGATGTGCCGTGCCGGGTCTATCACGCGGGCGTCCGCGACGACCTCACCGGTCAACGCCACCAGATCCACGCCGGTGGTATTCAGGGATGGTTCCTCGTCCAGGCGGGCAAGCAGCAACAGCTCCTCGACGAGCCCGCTGACCTGTCCGGCCTGTTCGGCGATCCGCGCCATCGCCGTGTGCATGCCACCGTTCTCGGGCAGAGCACCCTGGAAGTAGAGATCGGCCCAGCCGCGAATGGTCGTCAGCGGCGTACGCAGTTCGTGTGAGGCGTCGGCCAGGAACCGGCGCAACCGCTCCTCGGCCTGCTGGCGCTCGTCGAAGGCCCGGTTGAGCACGGTGGCGAGCTGGCCGACCTCGGTGTGCGGCTGGTCGATCGGGATCCGGCGAGCCTGATCGCCGGCCGCGATGGCTGTCGCCGTCGCCGCCATCCCGGCCAGCGGGCGCAGGCTGAGCCGGAGCAGCACGGCGGCCAGGCCGGCGAGCGCGGCGAGCGCGACGCCGCTGACGACCGCCTCGCTCGCGGCAAGCCGGTTGAGGGTGTCCCGCTCCCGGGCGACCGGCGCGGCGACGACGATGCCGCCCACCGCCTGGCCCTGCACCGCGGAGTCGGTGACGAAGAGCGCGCCGTGCACCTGACGGTAGAGGATCCGGTACGGAGTGCCGGCGACGCTGCGCTGATACACCCGGCCACTGGTCAGTGGCCTGGCCAGGCTGCCGAGGAGCGCGGACTGCCCGTCATCGACACCGGCTCTCGGCAGAGTGGCGACGACCCGGCCGCCGGGGGCCAGGTAGATCACGTTGAGCCCACCGTGCCCCGCGCGAAGGAGCTTTTCGGCCGTCGTCAGGCCGGATGGCCGCGCCAGCGTCCGGTCCAGACCGGATGCCGTGGTGGCGAGATGACGGTCGACCCCGTCCTGGAGGGACGAGCGCAGCATCGAGTACATCGCCAGATCGGCGCCCAGCAGCCCGGCGGTGAACAGCACGACGACACCGGCCAGCAGCCGGCCGCGCAGGGTCAGCGGAACGAGGCGCGGCCTCAGCTTCGGCACCCGGATGTTCATGGAGCCGGTGCGCGCAGGGTGTACCCGAACCCGCGGACGGTCTGCAGCAGAGCCGGCTCGAAGCTGTCGATCTTCCGGCGCAGGTTGGAGACGAACTTCTCCACCACGGCTTCATCGCCGCCGAAGCCGTACTGCCAGACCCGGTCGAGGATCTGCGCCTTGGAGACCACCCGCCCGGCGTTGAGCATCAGGTACCGCAGCAGGCGGTACTCGGTCGGGGACAGTTCGATCAGCCGCCCGGCGCGGCGTACCTCGTGGGTGTCCTCGTCCATCCGCAGGTCCGCGTAGGTCAGCACGGTCTCCTCCGGCGGACCGCCCCGGGTCCGGCGCAGCACGGCATGGATCCGGGCGATCACCTCGGCGACACTGAACGGTTTGGTGATGTAGTCGTCGCCGCCCAGCATCAGTCCGGCTACCTTGTCCGCCGTAGCGTCCCGCGCGGTAAGGAACAACACCGGGATGTGGCGGCCGTGCTCACGCAGCCGCCGCGCGACGTCGAAGCCGTCCACATCGGGCAACATCACGTCCAGGATGACCGCCTGGGGCTCGATGGCCGCCGCGCACCGCAGCGCCTCCGCGCCGGATCCGGCCGCAGCGGGGCTGAATCCGGCAAACCTCAGCGTGGTCAGGAGCAGCTCACTGACGCGCGGGTCGTCGTCGACGACCAGCACGCGGGCACCGCGGCCGTCGAGACCAGAAAGATCTGTGATGGGTACGTCCATGGTAGGCCAAACTACGCTCTGGAGTTCCGACCCCGGAGTCACGACGGGGCACTCGTCGCCGGCGTCGGGGTGAGGGTGGTGGTGCGGGTCCGGCCGTCGTACGTGCTGGTCGCCGACCCCTGACCGGCTCCCTGCGCACCGTGCACCACGACGTCGACGGTGCTCGTGCCGGTGTGGCAGCCCGTCATCGTCAGCTTCTCCCGATAGGTCGTGTCCAGGCGCCGGTCCGTCCGGACCGTCTGGTGTCCATCCAGGACGGTGCAGCCGTCCCGGTAGTTGACATACGTGACGGCGAAGAAGCCGGCAAGCAGATCGCCGGTCATCTCGACCCGCGCGTTGCCCCCGTCCGGTCCGGCGATGACCCGCCGCAGCCCGGGTGCCGCGACCGGAACCGCGGAGATGGCTGGTGCCCAGTGCGGCGACGGCGTGGCGACGGCACGCACCGGGGGACCAGGCCGCACCGGCGCACGCGCTGTCCGCACCTGCCGTATCTCCGGACGGGCGGGCCTCGCCTGGGCCCAGACCAGCAGGCTGCCGTCGGCAGACCAGTCCGGCCAGTCGTTGACATACCAGCCGGTGTCGCTCGCGGTGGCCAGCGCCACGGCGTCGTGGCCGTCCGGCTCGCCCACGATCCCGAACACGTACGGTTGGCGCTGCGCTCCGCGCCGGTACGGTTCGGTGGCTCCGGTGCGGCGCGGCGTGAAGTAGTTCAGGACCGTGATGGCCGCCAGGTCCAGCACCGGTGGACGCGGCAGGTTGCCGAAAGCCGCGGTGATGTTGCCGCCGCGACTGCTGGCCTGCGCGAAGGATCGCCCATCCGGTGAGATCTCCAGACCCTCGTCCCAGTCAGGGTCGTCGGTCAGCCGCCGGACCGCACCGGTGCGCAGGTCCATCAGGTACGAGTCGAGATTGAGCGAGCCGGCGATGGTTGCCGCGAACGTGATGGACTGCCCGTCCGGAGCGAACGACTTGGCCTCGTACCAGGCGTCCGCACGGGCCAGTCCGGCAACGTCGGTCGCGGCCCGGTCGGCGGGGGCGTTGAGCACCCGGATGTCGCGCACCTGGTAGCCGGCGCCGGCACGAGTCAGCCGGCCGGCCAGCAGGAGGAATCCGTCCCTGCGGATCCGGGTCCAGACGAGTGTGGAGCCGTCGGGCGAGATCAGGCCGACCCGGTCCTGGAGGCTGTCGGGCGCCTGGGTGCCGGTGACCGCCCGTACCACCGGATGAGCACAGGAAGCGACCGAGCCGGCGCACTCGATGACGAGGAACGACAACTTCTGTATGCCGTTGCTGGCCGCCGGCGACTGGACCAGCACGCGGTGCCCGTCGCCGAACGGGGCGGGTCGCCCGATGCTGAGGTCGGCGAACCCGGGCCCGCAGGTGAGGCACCGGAACCCGGAGCCGTCAGCGCGCACGTACCCCGCATGAGTCACTCCGTCGTTTCCGGCGAAGTCGAGCACAACACCCTGCCCCGCACCAGGAACGAACCGGGGAGCGCCCCACCGCAGCACCGCCGCCGGCATCGGCACCACGGTGCCCGCCGATGCCGTGGGCGCCGGCTGCGGGGCACCGCCGCAGCCGGCGAGGAGCGCGGCGGCGGCGGCGATCCGGCCGAGCCGCCCGAGTCGTGCGGTCATTGGGTATTGCCGCGGTGCGCATCGAAGAAGTCGAGGATTGCCTCGGTCGCCTTGAACGTCCTGCCGGCCGCGGAGTCGGCGGGATCGGCCGCCGCGGCCGCGCCGCCCGGCCATGGATGGGTTCCACCGACGACGCCGTCGAGCACCACGTCCGCACCGTGGTCGCACTTCGCGTAGCTCGTGCGATCCACGCCCGGTGCGGGATGGTCGTGCGACGGCGCGGGGCCGCAGTGGTAGCGGCGGGCGTATCCCTCGACAATTCTGGGTGCCGCGGGCAACGGCGTCTTCCTGCCCAGTGAGTTCTGCCCGCCGTTGTACGGCACACCCGGGTCAGCCGTGCCGTGGATGGCCAGCACGGCAGGCGTCACGCCGGCGGGGCAGAGGGCTGGCGTGGTGGCGGAGACCATCGCCACGGCCACGAATTCGTAGGGAGCCCGGCAGGTCAGCATCGCCGCGAAAGCCGATCCGTTGGAGTGCCCCGTCGCGTACACCCGCTGCGGATCGATGCAGAGCTGGTGACGCAGCTCCGTGAGCAGCGCGTGCACGAAACCGAAGTCGTCGGCGAGACCGGCGCTGCCACGCCAGTTCCAGTTGGCCGGCGTACCGAGGCCGTCCGGGGTCACCACGACGTAGCCCCGGGCGCTGCCCGTACGGCCCATCGCGGTGTTGGCTTCCTGCTTCTCCTTGTTGCCGCCGTGGCCGTGGAAGTTGACGACCAACGGGTAGGCGCGTGCTCCGCTGTAGTCCTCGGGCAGTGCGATCAGGTACGACCGGTCCACACCGCCGGACCGGAGCACATGGGTACCGGCACCCAGACGGGTGGCCGCGCCCGTCGCGCACGGGCCGACCTCCTTCGCCGCTTCCTGGCTGGCGGTACCACCGCGCGTCCCGAGTAGCTGGATGCTCGCGCCAACCGCGAGGATGATGACGCCGACGGCGACCAGGCACCAGCCCCACCAGGGCAGCCGGACGCGACGGGCTTGCCGAACCGAGGTTGTCATGGCGGCAGCCTGCGACCGCAACCTCTCGATTCGCTGAACGTGTCCTGACGAACAGCCGCCGAGCGGCGATTCGTCAGCCCGGGGTGTGTGGGCGGGTCAGGCCCCGGTCGTAGGCGAAGATGACGGCCTGGACCCGGTCGCGGGCGCCGATCTTCGCGAGCACCCGGCCGACGTGTGTCTTGACGGTCGACTCCGACAGGACCAGCCGCTCGGCGATCTCGCCGTTGCTCCAGCCGTGGCCGATGGCGACCAGGATCTCGCGTTCGCGGTCGGTCAGCGTGTCCAGGCGCGGGTCGGTGGCCGGCCGCCCGTCCTGCGGGGTGCTGCCGAGATGGTGCGCGAACGCGTCGAGGAGGCGCCGGGTCAGCGCCGGTGCGATGACCGCGTCACCGGCGGCGACCGCGCGGATGCCGGCGAGGAGTTCCTCCGGGTGGGCGTCCTTGAGCAGGAAACCGCTGGCCCCGGCGCGGAGCGCGGCGTGCACGTATTCGTCGAGGTCGAACGTCGTGAGCATCAGGATGCGCGAGCGGCCGGTGGACGCCACGATCCGCCGGGTGGCCTCGATGCCGTCCATGCCGGGCATGCGGACGTCCATCAGGACCACGTCGGGGTGCAGTTCCGAGGTCCGGCGTACCGCGTCGGCGCCGTTCTTCGCCTCGCCGACCACCTCGGTGTCGGGGTTGCTCTCCAGCAGCATGCGGAAACCGAAGCGTTGCAGGGGCTGGTCGTCCGCGATGAGCACGGTGATCATGCGAGGTCGCCTTCGGGTCCGGGCGGTGGGGTCAGGTCGAGGTCGGCTGCCACGCTCCATCCTCCGCCGGGAGCGGGGCCGACCGCGACGGTTCCGCCGTAGAGTGCCGCGCGCTCCCGCATGCCGATGAGGCCGTGACCCTGCTCGGCGGGGCGTGCGGGCCGGTCGGCGGCGCCGGGTGGGCCGGTGTCCCGGACCAGGATCCGCAGCCAGGTGCCGTCGATGCGCAGGGCCAGGTGCACCCGCGTGTGCGGGCCGGCGTGCTTGAGGGTGTTGGTGAGCGCCTCCTGCACGATGCGGTACGTCGCCAGCTGCACCCCGAGATCCAGCGCGTCGAGTTCACCGGTGCTCTGGTACTCGACCTGGGGCCCGGCGGCCCGGATGCGGTGGCACAGCGGTTCGAGGTCGGCGATGCCCGGCTGCGGGCTGAGGTTGGGCTCCTCGGTCTGCTCGCGCAACACGCCGAGCATGCGGCGCAGTTCTGCCAGCGACCGGCGGCCGGTGTCGCCGATCAGCCGCAGCGCCTCCTTGCCGCGTTCGGGTGCGGCGTCCGCGGCGTACGCGCCACCGTCGGCGAGGGTGATGATCACCGAGAGGCTGTGGCCGACGATGTCGTGCATCTCGCGGGCCACCCGGGTGCGTTCGGTGGCCGCCGCCAGCTTGCTGCGCTGGTCGCGTTCGATCTCGAGCTGGACGGCGCGGTCCCGCAGGGCGGCGAGCTGGGCACGGCGGATGCGCACGGCGAAGCCCAGCGCCGTGGCCGCGACGCCGACGCTGGTGAGGAAGAACATCACGTCCCACACGGACAACGTGGCGGACAGGCGCAGCACGGCCAGGACGAACGCCACGATCAACGCGGGCGCTGCCCAGTGCAGGCGCCGCAGCCGTCCGTGCAGCACCAGGCTGTACACGGCGACCAGCAGGGCGGCGTCGGCGCGCAGCAGGATGCCGGCGGCCCACTGGACGAGGAAGACCGCGACGACGGCGTGGAAGGCCAGCAGCGGGGCGCGCCGCCGCCACCACAGCGGGATCAGCAGCCCCGCCTGGAGCAGCAGTATCTCCGGCAGCGGACGCTGGGTGAAGGTGATCGGCCCGTCCGGGTGCGGCTGGTCGTGGGCGAGGTCGGGTAGGCAGAACATCAGGAAGACCGCCAGCACGACGGCGGTGTCCAGCGCCCAGCGATGGGCCGCGTCCCATTGCCGCAGGCGTTGCCCGGCGCGGAACAGCCGGGCCGTCAACGGATGCCCGACGAGCACGCCGGCGGCGTCGTCCTGTGTGCTCACCGGTTCATCCTCCCGTCACGACGGCCAGCCGACAGCGAAAGCATGCCGTGCGGCACCCGACCGGGGCCGGGTGCCGCACGGAACGGGCGAGGATCAGGCGTCGGACCGCACCATCCGGTACGCGGCACCGCCGAGGGCGAGCGCCGTCCAGCCGAGCAGGACCAGCAGACCGGCGCCGGCCGACAGCGTCCCGGTGGTGTGGTGCAGGGCGAAGATCGATTCACCGGCGTTGCTGGGCAGGTACGGGGTGACGTCCGCCCGCCAGGACTGCGGCAGCAGCGACATCAGCCCGGGCACCAGCAGGAACGTGCCGACCAGCGCCGAGATGCCGCCCGCGGTGGAGCGCAGCAGCGTGCCCAGCGCGACCCCGATGACGCCGACCAGGCCCAGGTAGACACCCACCCCGAGCAGGCCGCGCAGGACACCGCCGGCCGAGATGCTCATCGCGATGGCGGTGCCGGACAGGACCCCGCTGCTGACGAGGAAGGCGACGACCGCGCCGAGCACGCCGACGACGAAGGCGATCACACCGTAGCCGGCGGCCTTGGACCACAGCACCGGCAGGCGGCGCGGGACGGCGCCCAGCGTGGACCGGATCATGCCGGAGGTGTACTCGCCGGAGGCTGTCAGCACCCCCAGGACGCCCAGCGCGATCAGCGAGAACGGCACCCCGAACAGCGCCAGACTGTACGCGGTGGCGTCCGCCAGGTCCGGATCCATGTGCTGGCCGGCTCCGCTCAGCGACTTGTACCGCAGCGCGGCGATGGTGCCGAACGCCAGCAGGAACAGCAGCCCGAGCGTCAGCGTGATCCACGTCGATCGCAGCGACCACAGCTTGGCCCACTCCGAGCGCAGCACCCGCCGGCCGGTCACCTTCAGGGCGGGCTCGACAGACCGCGCCGGCACGCTGGGGGTGGGTCGGGTCCCGGTGATGGTGCTCATGCTGCCCTCGCAGAGGTGGTCGCGGAGTGGTACTCGACGGCGTCCTTGGTCAGTTCCATGAAGGCCTCCTCCAGGGAGACCGCCCGGGCGGTGAGCTCGAACAGGGCGATGCCGTGCTCGGCCGCCGCGATCCCGATCGCGCGCGGCGACGTGCCGGTCACGCTCAACTGCTCCGACCCGGGCCGGCCGGTGATCTCGACGCCGGGACCGGCCAGGACCCGGCGCAGCCGTGCCGGGTCGGCGCTGGCGACCATCACGGTGTCGCCGCCGGCCTGCGCGACCAGTTCCTGCACGGTGGTGTCGGCCAGGACCCGGCCGCGGCCGACGATGATGAGGTGGTCGGCGACCAGCGCCATCTCGCTCATCAGGTGCGACGAGACGAACACGGTCCGCCCGGCGGCGGCCAGGTCGGTGAGCAGGTTGCGGATCCACAGCACGCCCTCCGGGTCGAGCCCGTTGACCGGCTCGTCCAGCATGATCGTCTGCGGGTCGCCGAGCAGCGCCGCGGCGATGCCCAGGCGCTGGCCCATGCCGAGCGAGAAGGTGCCGGCGCGCTTGCGGGCCACCGGCTGCAGGCCGGTCAGCTCGATCACCTCGGCCACCCGGGCACGCGCGATGCCGTGGGTGTACGCGAGCGCCATCAGGTGGTCGAACGCCGACCGGCCGGGATGGACCGACCGCGCCTCCAGCAGTGCGCCGACCTCCCGCAGTGGCGCCGGATGGCGCGCGTACCGGCGGCCGTTCACGGTCACCGAGCCGGACGTCGGCGCGTCCAACCCGATGATCATCCGCATCGTGGTGGACTTGCCCGCGCCGTTCGGCCCCAGGAACCCCGTCACCGCACCGGGCCGCACCGTGAAGTCCACGCCGTCGACGGCGGTCGTCGCGCCGTATCGTTTCGTGAGCTGTCGTGCCTCGATCATCGCTACCCCTTCGGAACCCGGCCGCCGGAGTTCCGGCGTCTCACCGAAACGCTAGGTCCGGGCGGACACCGATCCGTGGTACCGCGGTCCGATCTTCAGCCTCGCCGTAGTACCGGGGTATGAGGTGGTTGCGGGCGGGTCGGCCGGCGCGAGGCCCAGGCGCGCGGCGCTACGTCCGGATGACGGAGCCGCTCCCCGATGGTTCCGCCCATCTCGATACGCCAGTCACGGCCCGAGGTCACTCCACTGCGAGAAAGGCGGCGAGGCGGGAGGTGACCTCGTCTGGCCGTTCTTCCGCCAGGAAGTGGCCGCAGTCAATGGGGTGGCCGCGGACGTCATCGGCCTGCTGCCGCCAGATCTCCGGCACGTCGTAGTCCGCGCCGATGCCGGTGGCGCTCCATAGCACGAGTACCGGACAGGCGATGCGCCGCGCCGCGTCGGCCCGGTCATGGTCGAGGTCGATGGTGGCGCCGGCGCGGTAGTCCGCGCAGCTGGCCTCGATGGTGGCGCGGTCGAAGCACCGCTCGTATTCGGCCAGCGCCTCCGGCGTGAACGCGTTCGGGGTGCGGGTCCACTCACGTAGCGTGGCATGCAGGTAGAAAACGGGGTCGGCGCCGATGAGGTGTTCCGGCAGGCCGGTGGGCTGGATGAGAAAGAAGTACCGCCACACCGTGGTTGCCCGGGCCTGGTCGAGGTTTGCGTAGACGGCGTGGGTCGGCACGATGTCCAGGACGGCGAGCCGGGAGACCCGGCCGGGGTGGTCGAGGCTCAAGCGGCGGGCCACGCGGGCGCCCCGATCGTGTCCGACGAGGGCGAAGCGGTCGAAGCCCAGCTGGTGCATGACCTCCACCTGGTCCCGGGCCAGGGTGCGCTTGGCGTAGCCTTCCGGCTGGTCGTCCGGTGACGGTTTGGCGCTGTCGCCGTAACCGCGCAGATCGGGGCAGACCACCGTGTGGTTGGCGGCGAGCATCGGCGCGACCCGATGCCACATGACGTGGCTCTGTGGGTAGCCGTGCAGGAGCAGGACCGGTGGCCCACTACCGCCGTGGACGACGTTGATGCTGGTGCCGTGCGCATCGACACGGGCCCGCGAGAAGCCATCAAACATCATCAAGCGAGGCTAGCCCAATGCCCGGGTGGGCCAGGTTCCCCCGAGGCCGGCCACGCGCCCGGATCAGCGGATCGACAGCAGGTCACCGGTGTCGGGTATCCTGACGTCGGCGTCCGTCCGCGCCCAACCTCCGGCGACCCGCCCCAGCCGGGTCACCTCAGGAGGCAAAGGGAGGTCCACCTCTCGGCCGGAGCTTCGTTGTCGATCGCGTGCCCGCCGCACCGGTCGCTGGGGGATCCGCGGACGGGCCGCGGGAGATGACCAAGACGATCATGACCAGACCAAGACGACCATGACCAGCCAGCCCGACTTCAAACGGCGCGTGCGCGCCCGCATGGCCAAGACCGGCGAGTCGTACGCGACCGCCCGCAGCCAGCTCCTCGCCGGCCAACCGGACACGGCCGCCGCCGGCCCCGCCGACGACTGGATGGCCGCGGCGTTGCATGTCAGCAACGGCGACGCCACGGACCTGGCTGGAACCGGGATCGCCCGGCGCGTACTGTTCTGGCGCGACGTCCTGCACGAAGGCCCGGTGCCCGCGGTGGGGCCCGAGGAGCTCCGCCGGATCAGAGCCGCCTTCCTCATCCAGGCGGATGCGGACGACCGCGGCGAGGCGACCACGACGTTCGCCGAGCGTGACCGCATCCTGGAAGCCAACCGGGACGGCGAGTACGTGCTGTGGTTCGAGGCGGACCTGTACGACCAGTTACAGATCATCCAGGTCCTCGCCCGCCTCGCCGACCTCGGTGTGCCCGCGCAGCGCATCACCCTGATCTGCATCGGTGAGCACGCGGGCATCGCGCGCTTCGGTGGCCTCGGCGAACTGACGGCCGAGCAACTGCGCGAACTACCGGCCACGAACGCGTGTGCCCGGCTGACCCCGGCCGCGCTGCGGCTCGCCACCGATGCCTGGGCCGCCTTCCGGGCGCCGACGCCCGGCGGCCTCGGCGCCATCGCCGCGACCCGCTCACCTGAGCTGCGGTTCCTCGGCGAGGCGTTCGACCGGCTCAGCCGGGAGTACCCGGCCACCCGCGACGGGCTGTCGCTGACCGAACGACGTGTGCTCGCCGCCGTCGCCGACGGCCCGCCCGACGCCGGGACCGCGTTCGTCCGCGCGGCAGCGCGGGAAACGCGGCCATACCTCGGCGACACCTGGTGCTTCGCGATGATGGACCGGATGGCGCACGCACCGGCCCCCCTGCTTGACGCCGAGCCAACGGGCCATCCGGTGCACCGCACCACCCGCCTGCGCCTTACCCCCGCCGGGGCACGGGTACTCGCGGGCGAGGCGGACCACGTCAGGCTCAACGGCATCGACCGGTGGATCGGCGGGGTACACCTGCGCGGGCGGCACGCGCACTGGCGCTGGGACGACGGGACCGAAACCATCACCGCAACGATCGAGGAATCATGAGCGCGATGTGAGGATGGCGGCTCAACCGCGGCGCGGCGGCCACGGCGTAACCGGGCGGCATGGCGTAACCGGGCGGCATGGCCGGGGCAGGATTTCCGACAGGCGCCAGGGCTGCCGCTGCCGAGCGGCGGTGCCAGGATGGTCGCTGTGACCGACGCGGCTCGGGAGGACGCTGGGGAAAGCCGGGCTGAGGACGGCCGGGCGATGGCGGAACGGGCCCGGTCGCTGCACGGGCGTGGCCGGGTCGACGAGGCCGAGCTCTGGCTGCGCCGTGCGGTGCGGGCCGGGTACGAGGAAGCCGTCGGCGACTTGTACGAGTTGTTGCGGGACCAGGGCCGCAACGCCGATCTCGAACCGTGGCAGCAGCGGGCCGCCGAGGCGGGCTTCTGCCGTGCCATGGACGCGGTCATCGAGAACATGGTCAGCACCGACCGGCTCGACGACATCCGACAGTGGCTGGCAGCCAAGCCGGGCGGCCAACGCCGGTACGGCTGGGCGGCGACCGCCCGGGCACTGACCCGGATGGGCCGGCTGGACGAGGCCGAGCAGTGGGCCCGCGCGCTCGCGGCCAACGAGAAGGCGTACACCGAGCTGCTGGTGACGCTGCTCATCGACCAGGGCGCGGCCGGAGAGGTCGGCGCGTGGATCGGGCAGCTCGCCCGGGAGGCCGAGCGCGTTCCGTACCCGGTCAACGGGCCGCCGCGGTGGCAGGTACTGGAGCGGGCGGTCCGGTTCCTGGTCAGCGAAGGGCAGACCGCGCAGGCCGAGGCGCAACTGCGCGAGGCAGTGGAAGAGGCCGGATCCCGCGACGGCATCTGGCCACTCGTCGAACTCCTGCTCGCCGCCCGCAAGGTGGACGAGGCGGCCGGATGGCTACAACAGCTCACCGAACGCTGTACCGATCTGCGCGCCTTCAAGTGGTTGTTGGATCTGCGGTCCGCGCAGGGCCGCGCCGGCGAGCTCGAGCCGTGGCTGCGCGGCATGGCCGGCGGCGCCGACGCGCTGGCGCAGTGGTTCCGCTATCCGCTCACCGAGTTCCTGCTGCACCAGAACCGGCCTGCCGAGGCTGAGGCGCTGCTGCGCCCGGAGGCGGAGAAGAGCAGGTGGCAGAACCCGGATCTGGCCCGGGCGCTCGCCGCCCAGGGCCGGATTGACGAAGCGGTGGCGTGGCTCCACCCCCGGGAGGGCCCGACGGTCGGCGACTCGTGGCAAGCGCAGTGTCGCCGGCGAAGGGGGACATGCGCGTCCCGCACCCCGGCGCGCGGACCCGACACGTCAAACCTGATCATTGTCGCCGCCAGGACTGTGCGGGGCATCCAGCGGGAGGAGGTGGTCCACATGTGCTGACTCCTTTCGACTCATGCGGAGCACCGAGACGATGAAGATGGCGCCGATCCCCGCACCCGACACGGTCCACATGATGTTGCCGTCGAGTAGACCCAGCACGACTGAGAGCGCGGCCTGCGCGCTACCGCAGCCGAGCACGAATACGGTCGCCTGCTCGCGCGTCGCTGCCCTGCGGCGCGTCACTGCCCAGGTCGCCCCCGCGGCCAGCACCGCGAGGACCGCTACGAACAGCGGCCAGGGAACCCCGGCCTCGGCCAGCAGTTCGGGTAGCAGGAACACGACGAGGAACAGCGCCGCGCCGGTGGCGAAGAGCCGCGACCGGCGGCCGCCGGCCGCTGAGCGCGGCAGGAGGCGGGGAGTCCGCGGCAGCGCGGTCGCGACGACACCCAGCACCAGCGCGGCGGTCACCACGAACGCGAGGTGCACACCCAGCGTCGTGGCGCTTTGCGTATCGCGTCCGTCGGCAACGAACAGGAAGTACCCGGCCGCGGTCGCCACGCTGAAGATCCCGAGGATCCACGTCGCCGTCCGCGGCAACCACGGCCGCCCGGCCCGTGCGGGGAACAGGTATTCGACCACGAGGACGGGTATGACGACCGAGAACAGGCCGTGCCAGGAGATGATCCACATGGTGAAGGGGATGCGCACGCCTGCGACAAGACCGTAGTCGGCGAAGGTCTCGACGGGAGAGTGGACCGGGGGGAACAGTGTCTGTGCGCGCAGGCCCTCGTTGTAGAGGCCATACACCGCGCCGAGGCACCACAGTCCGAGTGGACCGAGCCTTCCGCGTACGGCCACCTCCCGGATGACCAGAACCTGGAAGCCGTACAGGAAGACCACGTAGAACACAAGAATCCACGGCAGAAACATCTGGGTGATGGGTGTACCACCGCTGATGACCTCGGCCAGCACCGGCGCGAGCACCATCAGCAGCAGAACGGGTTTCCATCGCTGCTTCACCGTCGAGTTTCGCATGCACCCAGTCCAGCCGACAGCGGGCGGCAGCGGCAGCCCACAAGGGAGGAAAGCGGACCGACGAACGTCGCGAGGTACCGGCGGTGGTGCGACTTTCGTCGTCAGCTACTCAGGGGCGGTGGTGGTGACCAGTCCGGCTTGGTGGGCGAGCAGCCCGGCCTGGGTCCGGTTGGCACATGGGAGATGGGTGAGCAGGCGGGAGACGTAGCCTTTGACGGTGGCTTCGGCGAGGTGCAGGCGTGCGCCGATCTGAGCGTTGGACAGTCCTTCGCCGAGGCAGCTCAGGACCTGGGTCTCCCGTTGGGTGAGGTCGGCGATCGCGGCCAGCCTGCGGTCCCGTACGGCCTGCTGGTCGGTGGCGTTGGCCAGCAGCCGCTGGGTTGCGGCGGGCGACAGTACGGTGTGGCCGTCCGCGGCCACCCGTACCAGATCGATCAGGTCTTCGGGGGGTGTGGATTTGAGCAGGAACCCGGCCGCGCCGGCGCGCAGCGCGCGGATGACGTAGTGGTCCGCGTCGAAGGTGGTCAGGGCCACGATCACGGGTGGGTGATGGAGCGCGTTGATGCGTTCGATGGCGGTCAGCCCGTCCACGCCGGGCATGCGCAGGTCCATCAGCACGACGTCCGGCCGGTGCCGTATCACCGATTCGACCGCGGCCGCGCCGTCGTAGGCGCGGTCGACGACCTCCACGTCGTGCGCCGAGTTGAGAATGGTGTGCAGGTGCGCGCACACCATGGGTTCATCGTCGACGACGAGCACGCGGGTCAGGTCACGGTTCACCGCGACGGCGCCAAGCTGCCGGAGGTGGGCACATAGGCCGGGAGCGCCGCGTCGAGGAGGAACCCGCCGTCGTCGTGCGGGCCGGTGTGCAGCGTGCCGTTGATCAGTTCTACGCGTTGCGCCAGGCCGAGCAGGCCGGTGCCGGTACCCGTGCCGGCCAGCAGGGGATCCCGAGCGCCGGTGGGTGCGCTGTTGCGGACGCTCAGGCGTACCCCGTCGGGCCGGTACCGCAGATGCACCTGGACCCGGGCGCCGGGTGCGTGTTTGCGCACGTTGGTCAGGGCCTCCTGGACGATCCGGTACGCCGTGCGGGCGACCACCGGTGAAACCCGTGACGGGTCTCCTTCCTCGACCAGGTCGACGGGGACACCTGTGGACCCGGACTGGCGGACCAGATCCGCCACGTCGGGTACCGTGGCCTGGCTCCGACCGGCCGCGGCACCGCCGTGCCCGCCGATCGCGCTGCCACGGAGGATCCCCACCAGGTCACGTAGTTCCTGCAGCGCCTGGCACCCCGTCGTGCGCAGTTCCTCGGCGGCCGCGCGGGTCGACTCTTCACGCGTGGTGACCCGCAGCGCCCCGGACTGCAGGACCATCAGGCTGACCCGGTGGGTGACCAGATCGTGCATCTCGACCGCGAGCCGGGACCGTTCGTCGGCCCGCGCCTGCTCGGCGAGCAGGTGCTGTTCGCGTTCTGCTCGTTCGGTGCGGTCGGTGAGCGAGCGCAGCAGGCGTCGACGCGCCGCGACGTATGTCCCCAGCAGCGCGGGCCCGCCGATGAACAGGACGCTCTGCAGCATCCAGGGCGAGTTGGGCGGGGCGTCCCACCGGTGCGTTCCGACGACCGCCAGCGCGGCCACCGGCAGCCACGCGGCCGGCCGGTTCCTCGCGTAGGCCATCGCGCTGTAGGCCGCGAACGGCGCCGCGGCGGGCAACCACGGCATGGCATCCGGGCTCAGGTTCGCCGGGACGACCGTCCCGGGTGCCGTCCACTCCACGATGGCGATGGCCACCGCGGCGGCGGCCGCGGTCCAGGCCACCGCGAGCGGCGCCCGCCGGCGCACCAGCAGAAGCAGGGCGAGACCGACCTGGCCCGCGGTCATCGCCCCGCCGAGCGGTTCGAGGATCGGCCGCGAACCCCCCACCAGATACGCGCTGAGGGCCGTGGCGACGACCACGGCCGCGGCGTCGAAGGCCACGCCCCGCCGCAGTCCGTTGGTCACCGGGTCCACAGCACGACGGTACCCGGCACAAGCATCGATGCAAGCCCGCGCCCCGCAATCGCCCGCGAAGACAATACGAAAGTCGCGTGGCGGCACGACGTCCGTCGCTCCGTCGTCTACCGCGGGTTCCGCCGTAGGACGGGAGCGCCGGGTCGAGTGTGTCAATGGGGTGGCAACCACCGGACCCGGCCGCCGAGAGAAGCGACGACCAGTTCCCCTGCCTCGGTGAACATGGCCGATCGGACGTCAGGTTCGGTGTGGAGCACAGCCCCGCCGGCATCGATCATGTCCATGAGTCCATCATGGACAAGTGCGAAGCGCCGGCCGTCCGGATCGGACGCGACGAACGCCTCACCGCGATAGTCCCGCGCCCAGGTCTGCCGCCCGTCCAGGCCGATGCCACGGATCGCGGTGCGGAGCGGGTCCGTGGTGCCGGCCGACCGCTCCAGAACGGCGCCGCCCCGCTTCCCGATGCTGCATTCACCGGCGAACGACAGATCCGTGCGCAACGGCACGCGGCGCCCCCTGTCGAGCAACCACGCGGCGTCGCGACCAGTCAGCAGTGCCACATCGCCACCGTCCGCCACACACGCGCCGGACACCTGTCCACGGTCGAGTGGGGCGCCGGCCGTACGCCATCCGGCCGTGTCACGGACGAACCAGCGCAACTGCGCGTGCGGTGCCCCGGGTGTCCGGGTGAATGCCAGCGCGGTCGACCTGTCCGGACTCTCGGTCCACAGGTAGTCCCGGTCAGGTACGGCGACGCGCTGCTCCTTGTCGGGCCGGACGAGACGGAGCCAGGTGCTCCCGGCCGAGTCGCCCTCCTCGACCACGGCGTCGGTAGGTGACCGGACGGTCAGGACCCGACGGTGGTGCGCCGCCGACACTGGAAACGGACTCGCCGTACCGATTCCCGGCCGCCACGGCACCGGGTCCGGACCGGCAGTGTCGCGGCTGCCCGACAGGATCGCGTCGGGGCACTGGTCGAGGCAGGTGAAGGTCGCACCGGTGTCCAACGCCTTGCGGTCCGACCACACGCGGGAACCGGACCGGTCAAAACCCACCAACACCTTGGCGGAACGGTCCAACCCGACGGCACCGCGGCTCGAAACGGCCGCCAGGACGACGCCCTGCCGCATGGTGTCCGCCGGCCTACCCGGCCGAACGTCAGGGGCGCCGGAGCAGCCGGCCAGGAGCAGCACCGCGACAAGTCCGAGAACCGTTGGGGCCGCGCCGAAGCGCGACCCCACGGCGATGCGGCTGCGCACTACCACCGGGCGGTGGTCGCGTCGCATCCCGGATCAGTGGCGTTGTTCCGGTCGAACACGAACCCGTAGTTCGTGGCCGTGCTGACACTGCCGGGGATGGCGATGGTGCGGGTCGGGTAGTGGGTCAGGATCCGGCCGCCGATGACATTGCCATTGCCCCATGAGTAGTCGTACTGCGCGATGTCGACGTTGGTCTGGTTGCCGCCGTGGTCCTGCGTGTACTCGAAGTAGTCGATGATGTCGTAGACGCCGGTGTAGTGATAGTACGTCCACCCGGCGCCGTGGTAGGTGACGCCGCCCTCGTTGACCGAGCAGGAGGCGGCCTTGAGGGTGGCGCTTGCGGGGCTGACACCCACGAGCAAGGCGGCCACCGTCGCCGCGAGTGCCATGGGTAGTGAGTAGCTGAGCTTGCGCAGGATCATCCGGGACCTCCCCGTGGAAAGCGATCATTGTCGTGACAAGTCTCCGCGTGGAGTCATGCCATCCGACTGCCGTCCGGTTGCCACCGCTGCCCGGCTCCGCCGCGCGCCAGGCCGGTCCCGGCAGGTGGTCCGGCGTCGACGATTGTGAGGGAGAGGTCGAGCGGGTCGAAATGGATGAGCGACTCCATCCACCAGGTCATGCCTGCTTGGGCGAATCCGTTGAGGTCGACGGTGGTGGGTTCGTCCCAGGCTTGGCTGGCGTTGCCCGCGACGGCGACGTCGAAGGGGCGCCCGGCGGTGTGTCCGGTGTCGTGTACGGCGGCGACGATGCCGGCGAGTTCGTGGGGTGTGAGTCGGTGGTCCTGGGGGTTGGGGAAGATGCCGTCACGGCGTGCGGCGCGGTCGATGACGTGGGGGTGGTTGGTGGAGCTGGCCACCCAGATGGGGATGCGGTGGGGTTCCGGCACGGTCTGTTCCAGGGCGATGTGGTACTGCGGCCCGTCGTGCTGGTAGGCCTGTCCGGTCCACATCGTCTGTACGACGTCGAGTGCTTCGTCGTACCGGGCGGACCGGGTGCGTGGATCGGTGGCTTCGCCGAAGCGGCTGAAGTCGCCCGATTCGTCGGAGCCGAGTCCGGTGCCGAGGATGCAGCGGCCTCCGGAGAGTCTGCTGAGGGTGGCGGCGTGTCGGGCGACGACCCACGGGCGGCGTCGTGGCAGGGGCGTGACCATGGTGCCGAGTTGGATGCGGTGGGTGGCCTGGGCGATGGCGCCGAGGGTGGTCCACGGGTCGGCGATGGGCATGGCGTCGGTGACCAGGTGGTCCCAGAGAAACACCCCGTCCCAGCCGGCTGCCTCGGCGCGGACGGCCAGGTCGACGAGGGCGGCGGGCTCGCCGAACGGGCCGAACGGCGGTAGGTAGACACCGTGACGGAGCGGGCTTTCGGTCAAGGCATTCTCCCTGAGCGTGGCGGTCTCCGGAGCAACCGGTAGCTTTCCATGGGCAGGCTACGGGGGTGGGGCACAGTGAGCGGCGTGGGCATGTTCCTGATCATCGCGGTGACCGTGCTGATCGCGGTGGCCGGCATGGCTGCCGTCGCGCGGCGGCTGCTCGGCGTGCGGTTCGGCGCGCTGCGGCTGGTCCTGGCCGGCACCCTCGCACTCGCCGTGTCCGGCCCGATCTCCCGGGCGATGGCGCACGCCGTGCGGCCCGACGATCCGAACCTGGCTCCGCTGTGGTTCCTCATCCTCGCGCTGCTCTGCTCGGTGCTGGTGGCGATGGTCTTCCTGGTGGTGGCCGAGGCGCTGGTGCCGACCGGGACGGTGGCCCCGATCGCCTGGCTGCGCGGGCTGCGCGGGCGGCTGGCCCGGGCCCGGCGGTACTCCCGGATCTCCGCCATCGCCATCCGCCACGGTCTCGGCCCGTACCTGCGTGGGCGGGGCCGCACCGATCCCGAGTCGCGCGGCCGGCTGGCCCGCTCGGTCCGGCAGGCGCTGGACGAGGGTGGGGTGACGTTCGTCAAGCTGGGCCAGGTGCTGTCCACCCGGGCCGACCTGCTGCCCGCCGAGTTCATCGAAGAGCTGGGCCTGCTGCGCGACCGGGCCGCCCCGGTCGCCTGGCCGCAGGTCGAAGCGCTGCTGGTGGCGGAGTTCGGGGTACCGGTCGAGGAGCTGTTCGGCGAGCTTGACCCGGTGCCGCTGGCCGCCGCCTCGGTGGCGCAGGTACACGCCGGGCGGCTGCGCTCGGGTGCCGAGGTGGTGGTGAAGGTACAGCGGCCGGACATCCGCGGCGTGGTCGAGCGGGACCTGGACATCCTCGGACGGCTCGCCCGCACCGTGCAGGAACGCACCCGGTGGGGTCGGGCCACCGGCACCGTCGAGCTGGCCCGGGGCTTCGCCGACGCGGTTCGCGAGGAGCTGGACTTCCGGGTGGAGGCGCGCAACATGGCGGCGGTGCGGGCGGCGGCCGGGGATACCCGCGTTGTCTACCCGACCCCGCACGAGCCGCTGTGCACGGCGCGGGTACTGGTGATGGAGCGGCTGCACGGCCGGCCGCTGCGCGAGGCCGGCGCGCTGATCGAGGAGCACGGGCTGGACCGGTCGGCGCTGGCCGAGTGCCTGCTGGAGACCCTGCTGGAACAGATCATGGTGGGCGGGGTGTTCCACGCCGACCCGCACCCGGGCAACGTGCTGCTGCTCACCGACGGCCGGCTCGGGCTGCTCGACTTCGGTTCGGTGGGCCGGTTGGACGCCGGCCTGCGTGACGCTCTGGCCCGCCTGCTGCTGGCCGTGGACCGGGGCGACCCGGCCGGCGTGGTGGACACGCTGCTGGAGGTGGTGGGCCGGCCCGAGGAGGTCGACACACCGCGGCTGGAACGCTCGCTCGGCCAGTTCATGGCGCGTCACCTCAGCCCCGGCAGCGCGCCCGGGGTGCGCATGTTCGCCGACCTGTTCACCCTGGTCTCCCGGTACGGGCTGGCGATACCCGCGGAGGTGGCCGCGGTGTTCCGTGCACTGGCCACTGTGGAGGGTGGGCTGACCGAGGTGGCGCCCGGCTTCGACATGGTGGCGCAGGCGCGGGCGTTCGCGGCCCGCCGGTTCGGCGAGCGGCTGCACCCGGATTCGTTGCGCCAGGCGGCCACCGACGAACTGGCCGCGCTGCTGCCGATGGTGCGCCGGCTGCCCCGCCGGGTGGAGCGGATCGTCTCGGCCATGGAACACGGCCGGTTGTCGGTCAACGTGCGGCTGTTCGCCGACGAGCGGGACCGCCGGCACCTGACCGGCCTGCTGCACCAGGTGCTGCTGACCGTCCTGGGTTCCACGGCCGGCGTCATGGCGGTACTGCTGCTCGGCATCCGGGAGGGCCCGCGCATCACGCAAGCCGTTGGCCTGTACCAGATTTTCGGGTACAACCTGCTGGTGATCGCGGCGATCCTGGTACTGCGGGTCCTGGTGCTCATCTTCCGTGGCGACCGTCCGGACGGGCCGAACCGGTAACCGCGCCGGCGCACACCGGCATGAGCCTCGCGTCGGGTCAGCGCGGGCTGCGCCTGCTGGACCAGTTCACCGGGATGCGGGTTTGCCGGCAGGGTGTGCGGGTAAGGCCAGCGGGAGGAGGAGGCCGGCATGAACGTCGCGGTGCTGGGCATGGGACAGATGGGGCGCGCGCTCGCCGCGAGGCTGCTGGACGGCGGCCACCGGGTGACGGTGTGGAACCGCTCCAAGGGCAAGGCCGGGGAGGTTGTCTCCGCGGGTGCCCGGGAAGCACCGAGCGTCGCGGACGCCGTGCAGGGGGTCGACGTCGTGATCACCATGCTGGCCAATGACGACGCCGTGCGCTCCGTCGCGTTCGGGGAGCTGCGGCCGTCGATCGGTGACCCGACCGTCTACGTCGACAGCTCGACCGTGTCGCCCACGCTCAGCGACGAGCTGGCCGCGGCGTTCCCCCGCTTCGTCGCCATGCCGGTACTCGGCAATCCGGTCGCCGTGCGGGCCGGCCAGGCGGTGCTCCTGCCCGGTGGCGACAGCGGGTCCGTGCAGCGCCTGGGTCCGGTTCTCGCGTCCTTGTCGCCCGCCGTCCGGCGATATGACTCCCCGTCCCTGGCCAGCACCGCCAAACTGGCGACCAACCTGTTGCTGCTGTCGGAGATCGTCGCGCTGGCCGAGTCGTTCGCGGTGGGCCGTTGCGGCGGGCTTTCCGACGACCAACTGCGCGACCTGCTGGGCAGCAGCCCACTGGTGCCCCCGGGCATCAAGAACCGGTTCGAGGGCGTACTGACCGGCGCGCAGGACGCGTGGTGGACCACCGCGCTCGGCGCCAAGGACGCCGGCCTGGCCGTGGCGGTCGCCCACGCCGCCGACGTCGAGTTGCCCGAAGCCACGGTGGTCAAGGGGCTCTACGAAAGAGCGGCGGCATCGGGTCTGGAGCACGCCGACGTCGCGGCCGTGGCCGACCTCTACCGCGGCGCGGCGAGTGGGAGGGCGTGACTATCTCCACAGTGGAGGGTCGGCGAGCCGGGCCAGCTCCAGCGCCTGGGCCGGGAACCACTGCCCGGCGGCCGGGTCCACCACGCCCCACAGCGGATCGAAGTGCGGCTGGGCGTCTATGGTCAGGTTCCACGGGTTGTAGGCGGCGTAGTCCCAGGCGCGCGCGCCGCCCGCGATGTCGCAGGACCCGTCCGACTCGCCCGGGATCTTCGCCCACACGTACGCGTCGAGCAACGGCACGCCCGTGTCCGCCGTGGGTTGCCGGCCCACGCCGGCGCCCGGCGGGTTGCACCAGCTGCCGGACGCGAGCCGGGACACGACGTCGGCGGGCTGGTTGTAGGGTGCGGCGCCGAACGCGGACATGTCGTTCGGGCCCTGCCCGTTGCGACTGGTGTCGACGACGAAGTGGTCGGTGGGCGTGGCGGTACCCAGGTTGTCGGCGTACCACTGGTCGGTCAGGCCCCAGGTGCTGAAGTCGTTCGGGTTGGCCGGGAAGTACTGGCTGGCGCACCAGCTGTAGTGGCCGAGGCGCCACCCGCCGTCGGCGGGGTTGTTCGCGAAGGCGAGGCAGCTGGAGATCCACGTGCCGTACTTCTGCAGGCGGGGAGTGACCTGGTAGTTCGAGACGTTCAGGAAGAATCCCTGCGCCCGCTGCACGCCGGCCTTGGCCAGCCGGTCCGCGGCGTCGCCCACCCCGAGCCAGCCGCTGTGCGTGCCGTCGAGGTACACGCTGGTGTCCGGCTGCTGTTCCAGCCGGTCCACGGCCGCGTTCAGCGCGGTGTACCGCTCGGCCGGCGACGCTCCGGGCTGCGGGTTACCGGCGGAGTCGGTGGGCCTGCACCACTCCGGACTCCCGTTGATGTCGGTGTAGAACGGGATGATGCCGAGGCTGTCCGGTTCGAGCAGCACCACGGCCCGGTGGTCGCCGATGCCGCGCGCGAACCCGTCGATCCACGCCGCATAGTCCACTGTGTCCACCGCCCCGCCGGCCGAGTACTGCGCGCAGTCCCGGAACGGAACGTCGTACGCGACGAGTACCGGCACCGTGTGGCGGCGCGCGGCGGCGGCCACGGTCTGCTGTACCTTCGCCTGCACCTCGGCTGGTGTGCCGCTGGTGAACCAGACGGCCTGCGCGGTGGTGACCATCCTGGCGAGGAGCGCGGCATCCCGGAACCGGTGCGCCTCCGCCAGACCGGCGATCTGGGTGACCGCCGCCGGGTTCGGGGGCGGCACGTAGAACCGCGTGGTCGTCGGGAGTTGATGCGCGGGCGCGGACGCGCCCGAGCTGGCGCCGGCGGTGAGGACACTGACTGCTGCGATCCCCAGGGCGAGGAGGCCGCGGCGAAGGACGGTACGGGCCACCGAATTCTCCTGACGTGAACGCCTGTGGCAGGTGACCAGAGGCGTCCGCAGCCTTCGTCGGCGTGGACAGCATGTCAAGGCACGGTCGCCTCAATCGTGTATACCAATGAGCGGAACGTGAAAGTTACAGCGTACCGGCGTGGCGAACCACGCCGTCGAGGCGGTCGTCAAGGGCTGACCGGCCGCGCGTCGATGTCCAGCGCGAGTGCGGTCTCCGGATCGAACCAGCGCCGGTGGTCCTGTCCTATGTGGAGCCAGACCACGGCGCCGGGATCGGCGCGGTACGCCGCGGATTCCAGCACCTTCACCTGCTGACCGGCGAGGTCGACGGTGAGCAGTGTGGCCGAACCGAGCGGCTCGAAAACCTGTACGGTCGCCGGTACGGCTCCGGGCGCGTCCGGACCGGCGAGCGCGATCGACTCGGCGCGGATGCCGAGCCGGACCGGCTTTCCGGCGTACGGGGCGAGTTGCTCCGGGGCCGGGATCGACGTCCCGTCGAGGGTGAACCGAACCGAGCCGTCCACGACGACGGTGCCGGAGAGGAAGTTCATCGGGGGGCTGCCGAGGAACCCGCCGACGAACTCGGTCGCCGGCCGGTCGTACACGGACAGGGGACCGGCGACCTGTTCGACCCTGCCCTCCCTCATCACCGCGACGCGGTCGCCGAGGGACAGCGCCTCGATCTGGTCGTGCGTGACGTAGAGGGTGGTCGTGCCGAGCTCACCCACCAGCTTCTTCAGCTCGGCGCGGAAGCGCAGGCGCAGCAGCGCGTCCAGATTGGACAGTGGTTCGTCCATCAGCAGTACGTCCGCCTCCACCACGATGGCGCGGGCCACCGCGACCCGCTGCCGCTGCCCGCCGGACAGCTGGGACGGATAGCGGTCGAGGTACTCGGACAGGCGCAGCAGCTCGGCCGCCCAGGCCACCTTGGCACGGATCTGGTCCCCGTGTACGTGGCGCATGGCCAGGCCGAAGCCGATGT
>JBBWZQ010000127.1:0-44430 GCA_039649115.1 Micromonosporaceae bacterium
CCGCTATCCATGCTGCTAACTTCAGGATCAACGCGGCGGAGCGGGGTGGGGAGGGGCGGGCGGTGACGGCGTCGACATCGCCGCGACGTCTGGACCGTATTCGGTGACCGGCAACCGGATCAGTCGCAATGGCGGCTATGGCTGCCGTGGAGAGTCGGCCGGGCCAATCACCGTGCGGGACAACGACATCTGGGCGAACGCCGACCGCCTCGCACCGGACGCGGCCTGACCTTGAGTGCCAAGATCTCCGTTTGCCTGCGCGGAAGTGTAGCCAGGCTACTGGTCTGCGGCTCGGGGCACCTTTTGTTACGGGGACGTCACTTTACGGTTAACCGTTGACGTGGCTGTAGCACATCGATACTGTTCTTTCACCATAACTGCAAGCTGCTTGCAGTCTTCCCTTCGATTTTTTCCGCCTGCGCACCCGGCAAGCACCCCGGCAAGGACGCATCCGCTCGGTGTCCGTGCACCCGCACCACCCACCCCCGAGCAGAGGAACACGATGAGGAAAAGACACCTGGCGCCGCGGTTCGTCGCCGCGGCGCTGGCCGGACTGCTGGTAGCGGTCCTGCCGGTACTGCCGGATTCGCCGGCCAGCGCGGCCGGGACGAACCTTGCCTCGGGCAAGGCCGCCTCCGCCAGCAGCAACACCCAGACGTACGTGGCCGCCAACGTCAACGATGGCAACCAGTCGACCTACTGGGAGAGCAGCAACAACGCCTTCCCGCAGTGGCTCCAGATCGACCTGGGCAGCGGCGCTCAGGTCAACCAGGTGGTGCTGAAGCTCCCGCCGGGCTGGGGTTCCCGGACCGAGACGCTGTCGGTGCAGGGCAGCCCGGACGGTTCGTCGTTCAGCACGATCGTGGCGTCGGCCGGGTACAACTTCGACGGCAGTGCCAACACGGTCACCATCACCTTTGGCGCGACGACCGCCCGGTTCGTGCGGCTGAGCATCACCGCCAACACCGGGCAGCCGGGCGGCCAGGTCTCCGAATTCGAGATCTACGGGCCTGCCACGAGCTCGGCGAACCTGGCGAGCGGTAGGACGATGTCCGACAGCGGCCACAGCCAGGCGTTCGTGGCCGGCAACGCCAACGACGGCAACCAGTCGACCTACTGGGAGAGCACGAACAACGCCTTCCCGCAGTGGCTCCAAGTCGACCTCGGTGCCTCGGTCGGCGTCAACCAGGTGGTGCTGAAGCTGCCGGCCAGCGGCTGGGGCGCGCGCACCGAAACGCTGGCGGTGCAGGGCAGCACGAACGGGTCGACGTTCAGCGACATCGTGGCGTCGGCAGGGTACACATTCGACGGCTCATCGAACGTCGTCACCATCAACGTCAACGCGACGACCACCCGGTACGTCCGGCTGAACATCACAGCGAACACTGGCTGGCCGGCCGGGCAGATCTCAGAGCTTGAGGTGTACGGGCCGACGACGGGTGACATCCAGCCGCCGACCGCGCCGACGAACCTCGCATACACGCTGCCGCAGTCCGGCCAGATCCGGCTGACCTGGAACTCGTCGACCGACAACGTCGCGGTCACCGGCTACGACATCTACCTCAACAATGCGTTGCTCACCAGCGTGCCGTCGAGCGCGCTGACCTACACCGACAACCAGCCGGACACCCTGACCGCGACGTACTTCGTCCGGGCGCATGACGCGGCCGGCAACCAGTCGGCGAACTCGAACAGCGTCACCCGGGCCGGCCAGGGCGGCGACCAGCAGGCGCCGACCGCGCCGACGAACCTCGCCGTCAGCACGCCGACCTCCGGCCAGATCCGGCTGACCTGGGGTGCGTCGACGGACAACGTCGGGGTCACCGGCTACGACATCTACCGCAACGGCGCGCTGGACACGAGCGTCGGCGGCAGCACGCTGGCCTACACGGAGGCGCAGCCGGACACCGCGACGGTGATGTACTACGTCAAGGCGCACGACGCCGCGGCCAACCAGTCCGCGGCGAGCAACACCGTGACGCGGACCGGTTCCGGGGGCGGTGGCACGAACCTGGCCGCCGGCAAGCCAATCACGGGGTCGGCCAACACGTACATCTTCGTGCCAGCCAACGCCAACGACAACGACCTGACGACGTACTTCGAGGGCTCGTCCTATCCGAGCACGGTCACCGTCGGTCTGGGGGCGAACGCCGACCTGTCCTCAGTGGTCGTGAAGCTCAACCCCGACGCGGCGTGGGGGACCAGGACCCAGACCATCGCGGTCCTCGGCCGGGAGCAGAGCTCGTCCGCGTTCACCACACTGTCGCCGGCCACGCAGTACACGTTCAACCCGGCCACCGGCAACTCGGTGACGATTCCGGTCGGCGGCCGGGAGTCCGATGTGGAGCTCTCGATCACCAGCAACACCGGTGCCCCGGGCGGTCAGGTCGCCGAGTTCCAGGTGTTCGGCACGCCGGCGCCAAACCCGGATCTGACCATCACGGGTTCATCGTGGACACCTACAGCTCCGGTGGAGACCGACGCGATCACGCTGTCCGCCACAGTGACGAACAGCGGTACGGCCGGTGCGGCAGCCTCCAATGTGAACTTCTACCTGGGCAGCACCAAGGTGGGGACCGCGTCCGTCAACGCCCTTGCCGTCGGTGCCTCGCAGACCGTCACCGCCGCGATTGGTACGCAGACGGCCGGCTCGTACAGCTACGTGGCGAAGGTGGACGAGTCGAACAGCGTCATCGAGCTGAGCGACGCCAACAACAGTTACACCAACCCCACCTCGCTCGTGGTCGCCCCGGTGCAGAGCTCCGATCTGGTCGCCTCGGCGGTCAACTGGACGCCGAGCAACCCGTCGTCGGGCAGTGCCGTGAGCTTCTCGGTGACGGTGCGCAACCAGGGCACGATCGCCTCGGCCGGCGGCACCCACGCCGTGACGCTGACCCTCCTCGACGCCAACAACGCCACGGTCCTCACGCTGTCCGGCTCCTTCAGCGGCAGCCTCGCCTCCGGCGCGACCTCGACGGTCAACCTGGGGTCGTGGACCGCGGCGAACGGCAAGTACACCGTCAGGACGGTTATCGCCGTCGACGGCAATGAGCTGTCCATCAAGCAGGGCAACAACACCAGCAGTACGCCGCTGTTCGTCGGCCAGGGCGCCAACATGCCCTACGGGATGTACGAGGCGGAGAACGGCTCGATCGGCGGTGGCGCCACTGTGGTCGGTCCGAACCGGACGATCGGTGACCTCGCCGGTGAGGCGTCCGGCCGCAAGGCCGTCACGCTGAACTCGACCGGATCATTCGTGCAGTGGACCTCACGCGAGGCCACCAACACCTTCGTGGTCCGGTTCTCCATTCCGGACTCCGCGGGTGGCGGCGGCACGACCGCGAGCCTCAACCTGTACATCAACGGCAACCTGGTCCAGCCGCTGAGCCTGACCTCGCACTACGCGTGGCTCTACGGTGCGGAAACCGGCCCGGGCAACTCGCCGGGCTCGGGCAGCCCTCGACACATCTACGACGAGGCCAGTTTCCTGCTCCCGTCGTCGTACCCGATCGGCAGCGTCATCAAGCTCCAGAAGGACGCGTCGAACGGTTCCCAGTACGCGATCGACTTCATGAACCTGGAGCAGGTCGCACCGGTGGCCAACCCGGACCCCGCGCACTACACCGTGCCGGCAGGCTTCGCCCAGCAGGACGTGCAGAACGCGCTGGACAAGGTACGGATGGACACGACCGGTACGTGGACCGGCGTGTACCTGCCCGCCGGCCAGTACGCGGTGACCGGCAAGCTGCTGGTCTACCAGAAGCCGGCCCGGGTGGTCGGCGCCGGCGTCTGGTACACCCAGTTCAACGCCCCGGCCGGCCAGGAGAACACCGACGCCGACTGGGACCTGCAGAGCGGGGCGAGCGGCTCCTCGTTCAGCGGCTTCGCCTGGTTCGGCAACTACACCTCGCGCATCGACGGCCCCGGACACACCTGGGACCTGCGCAACCAGTCGAACATCACCATCGACAATGTCTGGATCGAGCACCAGGTGGTCGCCGTCTGGGGCGCCGCCAACGTGCAGAACTCCCGGTTCACCAACATGCGGATCCGGGACACCATGGCCGACGGCATCAACCTCACCAACGGCAGCCAGGGCAACCTGATCAGCAATGACGAGGCGCGGACGACCGGTGACGACAGCTTCGCGCTGTTCGCCGCGCTCGACCAGAACCCCGGCGACCTGAAGAACAACACGATCCAGAACGTGACCGCGCTGACGCCCTGGCGGGCGGCTGGCGTGGCCATCTACGGCGGGTACGCCAACACGATCCAGAACTTCACCGTGGCGGACACGCTCTGCTACTCCGGCCTGACCATCAGCTCGCTGAACTTCGGGTTCCCGTTCGAGGGCTTCGGGGCCAGCCCGCCGACCACGTTCGCCAACTTCTCCCTGGCCCGCGACGGCGGCCACTTCTGGGGGAACCAGGTGTTCGGCGCGATCTGGGTGTTCTCGGCGACCCAACCGTTCCAGGGCATCCGGGTCAACGACGCGACCATCACCAACCCGACGTACTCCGGCATCATGTTCCAGACCGACTACTCGGGCGGCACCGCCCTGTTCCCGGTCACCGACACCATCTTCACGAACACCACCATCACCGGTGCCCAGCAGAGTGGCGACCAGTACACCGCCAAGTCCGGCTACGGCATCTGGGCCAACCCGCTGCCCGAGCCGGGCCAGGGGCCGGCCGTCGGCTCGGTGACCTTCAACCACCTGGTCGAGAGCAACAACTTCGTCAACATCCAGAACACCACGACCACGTTCACCATCACCGTCAACCCGTAGCCGAACCACCGACACGGGGTACCGCCGGGGGATGCCTCCGGCGGTACCCCTGTCATGCCGGTCGGGTAAGTGTTCACGGTACCGCGTGGCGGCCGCGCCAGGTGGCGTTTCCGCACGGCCGGCGGCACCGGGACCACCCGCCGGGCATTGGCGATTGTCGGGTGTGGCCGGTGGCCGGCCGGCAGAATGGCGTTGACGCGTCACGGCGGCCACACGGAGGACTGACAATGGGGAAGTGGCTCGCGGATGCGGTGCCGGAGTGGGTGACCGGTCCGATCCTCATCGTGGGGCTGCCGCTGCTCATGCTGCTCCTCCAGCGGCTGGTGCACCGGCGCGCGCCGCACTGGCGGCGGGGCGCGCACAACGACGCGACCGGCATCATGGTCTCCGTCGCCGCGGTGGTGTATTCGGTGGCGATCGGCCTGTGTGTGGTCACGCTCTGGCAGCGGCTGGAGGACGCGCGCGCGGCGACGGAGATGGAGGCGACGAACCTCTCCGCGCTCGCCGAGGGGAGCCGGGTCTGCGTCCCGGCGACGCGCGACCGCATCCGCGCCGGGGTCATCGCGTACAACCAGGATGTCGTCGACGCCTGGACGGCGCGGATCCACGGCGAGGCCACCCCGAAGGTGGGTGCCGACCTGGACCTGCTGGTCGACACCGTCGGGCAGATCCGCCCGGACACCGAGGCCCAGCGCGCGTACGTCGACAACGCGATGGTGCGGCTGACGCGGGCGACCGAGTTGCGCGCGACGTCCATCCGGGTCGCGCGGGACCAGCGGCTGCCCGCGCTGCTGTGGTTCGCGGTGCTCGGTGGTTCGGTGGTCGTGCTCGCGCTGTGCCTGACGTGTGGTGTCCGGGACGACGCCATCCGCAAGATCCTGATCGGCGGGGTGACGGCGACGGTGGGCATCAACCTGTTCCTCGTCATCGAGCTGAACTACCCCTTCTACGGCGCCATCAGCGTCAAGCCGGACAGCTACGCCAACGTGGTCGGCACGCTGGAGCGGTCGCGCTGACCTCATTTGCGGACATTTCTCCGATATCCCGACCTGCTCGGAATCCTGTCCTAGGCTTGGCGTTGTTGACGATCGGCGCAGCCCTCCACTCTCGACACTCCCCAGGAAGTGACCATGAAGGTTGAGCAGCTTGACCGGCGGCCGTTGACGAGGGATCAGCGCGCGTACGCCACCGAACGCGGCCGCAGCCACCCGCTGGGCGCGCACCAGGATCCCGGCGGTGTCAACTTCGCCTTCTTCTCCGAGCACGCCACCGGTGTGACGCTTCTGCTGTTCGACCGGCACGACGCCGCGGAGCCCTTCCAGACGGTCACCCTCGACCCGGAACGCAATCGCAGCTTCGCCGTCTGGCACGTCTACGTGCACGGGCTGCGGCCACCGGTCTTCTACGCGCTGCGGGTGGCGGGTCCGGTGGGTGAGGACGCCCGCCGGCAGGGTCACCGGTTCGATCCACAGAAGGTGCTCATCGATCCGTACAGCCGGGGTCTGGACCGGACGCTGTGGGACCGCGGCTCGGCCTGCGCGCCGGGCGACAACCTGGCGACCTCGCTGCGCTGTGCCGTCATCGACCTGACCGACTACGACTGGGAGGGCGACGCGCCGTTGCGCCGTCCCATGGACGAGCTCGTCATCTACGAGATGCACGTCGGCGGCTTCAGCCGCTCGCCCAGCTCGAAGGTGGGAAAGCCGGGCACGTTCGACGGTGTGATCGAGAAGATCCCGTACCTGGGCGCGCTCGGTGTCACGGCCGTCGAGCTGCTGCCGGTGTTCGACTTCGACGACTCGCAGGCCCGGTACCTCGACGGGCACCGGCTGTCCAACTACTGGGGCTACAGCACGGCGGGGTACTTCGCGCCGCACGCGGCCTTCTGCGCCACCCCCGAGCTGGGCCAGCACGTCCGCGAGTTCCGCGACATGGTCAAAGCGCTGCACCGCGCCGGCATCGAGGTGATTCTCGACGTGGTGTTCAACCACACCGACGAGGGCAACCAGCTCGGCCCGCTGTTCTCGTTCGCCGGGCTGGACAACCAGAACTACTACTACATGAACCCCGAGGACCGGCGCTTCTACTTCGACTACTCGGGCTGTGGCAACACCCTCATGGGCAACCACCCCATCGTGACCAAGCTGATCGTCGAGTGCCTGGAGTACTGGGTGCGCGACATGCACGTGGACGGCTTCCGCTTCGACGAGGCGGCGGTACTCACCCGCGGGACGCACGGCGAGGTGCTGGACGAGCCGCCGGTGGTCTGGCAGATCGAGCTGTCGGACACGCTGGCCGACAGCAAAGTCATCGCCGAGGCCTGGGACGCCGCGGGCGCGTACGAGGTGGGCCGGTATCCCGGCTACCGGTGGGCGGAGTGGAACGGCCTGTACCGCGACACCATGCGCCGCTTCGTGAAGGGCGAACCGGGCATCGTCGGCGCGGTGGCCGGCCGGCTCGCCGGCAGTGCCGACCTGTACCAGCCGCGCGGGCACCGGCCGACCAACAGCATCAACTTCATCACCTGCCATGACGGGTTCACGCTCGCCGACCTGGTGTCCTACGACGACAAGCACAACCGGGCCAACGGCGAGGACAACCGCGACGGCAACGACGACAACATGAGCTGGAACTGCGGGGTGGAGGGTCCGACCGGCGACCTGGCCGTGCTCGCCCTGCGCCACCGCCAGATCAGGAACTTCGCGACCCTGCTCATGCTCTCCCGCGGCGTACCGATGATCGTCGCTGGCGACGAGGTGGGCCGGACCCAGCAGGGCAACAACAACGCGTACTGCCAGGACAACGAGGTGGGCTGGTTCGACTGGAACCTCGCCGACGCCAACCAGGACCTGCTCCGGTTCTGGACCCGGCTGCTGGCCTTCCGCGGTACGCACGAGGTCCTGCGCCGGCCGGAGTTCTACAATGGACTGACCAACGACCGCGGCCTGCCGGACGTGACGTGGCACGGCACCCAGTTGGGGGAGCCGGGATGGGACGACCCGGCGGCGCGCGCGCTGGCCTGCACGCTCGCCGGGCAGGGCGACGCCCCGGACCTGCACGTGATGATGAACATGCACTGGGGACCGCTCGACTTCGCGCTCGCCCGGATCCCCGGCCGCCGCTGGGTACGGGCGATCGACACCGCGCTGCCGTGCCCGCTGGACATCGCCGAGCCCGGCACCGAGCAGCCCATCGACGCGTCCAGCTACCTGGTGTCCGACCGCAGCATCGCCGTTCTCCTGTCCCGGCCCGTCTGACCCGTGCCGCACCCAGCCACTGGAGGTACCCGTGTCCAACGCCTTGGACTTCACCTTCTCCGACCTCATCGCCGGCTACATCACCAGCTACGACCCGGGTTCTGACGTGGTCGAGGTGAACACCTCCGACGGGCGGCCGTACCGGGTGAAGCTCACCTCGAACACCGTGGCCGAGATGCTGCGCAACCTCGGCGAGGCGTACATCGACGCGTCGCCGCAACTGCGGAGCCTGATGCAGGCCGGCCGGTTCATCCACGTGTACGGCGTCTTCTACCCGGGCGAGCCGGCGGGCGCCGCGTTCGAGGCCAAACACGTCGTGCTGTTCGGCAAGTCCGGTGACGAGTACCGCTTCGAGTCGCAGGACTGGTGGATCCAGCAGATCCGCAGGATCGCCGACTTCTACCTCGTCGCCGAGTTCGGTGCCGGTGCGACGAGCTACGACTTCCGCGGCTACCGGACCGACCTGTCGATCCTGGGCGGCAAGGTCGCGTCCGCCCGGCAGGAGACCGACACCATCTCCCGGCTGGTGTACGGGCTCGCCACGACGTACCTGCTGACGGGTACCAGGTCCTGTCTGGACGCGGCCGTCTCCGGTGCGCACTACATGATCGAGCACCTGTGCGCGGTGGACCGCAGCCGCCAGATCGCCTACTGGTACCACGCGATCGACCTCGCGGCCGACGGGACCGAGCGGAAGATCTTCGCCTCCGAGTTCGGTGACGACTACGACGCCATCCCGTGCTACGAGCAGATCTACGCGCTGGCCGGGCTCACCCAGGTGTACCGGCTCACCGGCGAGCCGAAGATCCGGGAGACCATCGACCTCACCATCAACCTGTTCGACAAGTACTTCAAGGACACCACGAGCTTCGGCGACGGCACGCCGCGGCGGGGGTACTACTCGCACATCGACCCGGTCACCTTCGACCCGCTGAGTCCCGCGCTCAACAACGGCCCGCGTACCAACCGGGACCGCAAGAACTGGAACTCGGTCGGCGACCACATCCCCGCGTACCTCATCAACCTGTTCCTGGCCACCGGCGACGACCGCTACGCGACCATGCTCGAAGACCAGTGCGACACCATCGCGAAGTACTTCCCGGACTACGACAACAGCCCGTTCGTGCAGGAGAAGTTCTTCGGCGACTGGACCAAGGACCAGGCGTACGGCCAGCAGCAGAACCGCGCGATCGTCGGGCACAACCTGAAGATCGCCTGGAACCTGATGCGGGTCAACAGCCTGCGTCCCAAGGCCGAGTACGTCGCGTTCGCCCAGAAGATCGCGGCGCTGATGCCGACCGTCGGCGTCGACCCGCAGCGCGGCGGCTGGTACGACATGGTCGAGCGGGTCACCGCACCGGGCGAGAAGTTCCACCGGCTCGTGTGGCACGACCGCAAGGCGTGGTGGCAGCAGGAGCAGGGCATCCTGGCGTACCTGCTCCTCAACGGCATCTTCGGCAAGCCGGAGTACGCGAAGCTGGCCCGGGAGAGTTCCGCCTTCTACAACGCCTGGATGCTCGACACCGGCGCCGGTGGCGTCTACTTCAACGTCCTCGCCAACGGCGTCCCCTACGAGCTCGGCGGCGAGCGCAGCAAGGGCTCGCACTCGATGGCCATGTACCACAGCGCCGAACTGGCATTCCTGTCCGCTGTCTACGGCAACCTGCTGAGCCGCGACGAGCCGATGGACTTCTTCTTCCACCCGCAGCCGGGCGCCTTCGACGGCGTGCTGCGCGTCTCGCCGGACCTGCTGCCGCCGAAGAGCGTGCAGATCCTGCAGGTCTGGATCAACGGCCACGAGCACGCCGACTTCGACCCGGTCGCGCTGACCGTCAAGCTGCCCCGCAGCCAGGAAGCCCAGTCGGTACGGGTGCGGGTGGCTCCGGCCGCGGTGACCTTCAGCGCCGACATGCTCGACATCGGCGGCGGCACGGCGCGCCTGTCGCTGGCCGGCTCGCTCGGCGCGGCCGACCTGCGGGTGCTGAGCGAGCAGGTCGAGGCCGCGCTCGCCGCCCGCTGCCAGGCGATCACGATGGACGTGACGGACCTGGTCTACCTCGATCCGGAGGCGGTGCGCTACGTCGCCGTGACCAAACAGCACCAGGACTTCGCGCTGCGGGTCATCGGCGCGAAGGGTCAGGTCGCCCAGCAACTGCGGGACAGCGAGCTGTACCAGGAGCTCGCCCTGGCCGGGCCGGCCGTGCCGGCGCCGGGGCGGTGAGTGGCATGCGGCTGGCCGGGCACCGCATCGGGATCCTCATCGAGAGCGACTTCTACGAGCACGAGATCTGGTACTACAGCAACCGTTTCCCCGAGGAGGGCGCGGAGCTCCACTTCCTCACCCGGCTGTGGGGACAGCCGTCGCTGACGTTCACCGGGCACGAGTACAAGGCGCCGTTCGTGTGCGGCGAGAGCTTCGAGCAGATGGACGACGAGACGCTGCGCGGATACTCCGCCATCATCGTCCCGGGCGCGATGGTCTCCGACCGGCTGCGCTACAGCGAGGATCTGGCGGTACTGCCGCCCGCGACGGAGTTCGTGCGCCGCGCCTTCGCCGAGCCGGGCATCGTCAAGGGCGTCATCTGCCACGGGCTGTGGCTCCTGTCCCGGGTGCCGGAGCTGGTACGCGGCCGGCGGCTGGTCTGCCACCCGAACCTCTACGGCGACGCGCTCAACATGGGCGCCCAGTACGTCGACTCGGACGTCGTCGTCGACGGTGACCTGGTGACAGGGCGGACCGGTGCGCAGGCAGGCCCGTTCGCCCGGGAGGTCATCGAGCAGATCGCCGCCCGGTCGGCCGCGCGCACGCCGGTCGGCGCCAATGCCGGAGGGGCGTGATCCGGATGGACCAGACCGAGGCACGCTCGCTCATCGGGCCGTTCTACGACCTGTTCCGCAGTGACCGCAGGGACTGGGACAAGGGGTTCGGGGTGCTGGCCGATGACTGGAAGTCGTACTACACCAACGATCTGTACCGCACGAAGGCCGACACGCGGCCGTACATCGAAGGATTGTTCGAGGTCGTGCCCGACATGAACGTGGAGATCCGCCAGGTCGCCGTCGACGGACCGGTCATCGCCGTGCGCAGCGAACTGTCCGGCACGCCGAAGACGGACTTCATGGTGCCGTACTCCGGCAACTCCTTCAGCATCATGACGATCGACCTCCACCAGGTGGGCGCGGACGGCAGGATCGCCACGCTGCACCACCTCGAGGACTGGGGAACCGCCATCAAGCAGCTCGGTTGAACACCGACGGGAAGGCTCCAAGATGAAGGTACTAGTCGTGGCGTCGAACTACGGTGTCTGGGCAGAGGAGCTGCAGGGCCCGTGGGACGCGCTCAAGAAGGCCGGCCACCGCCTCACCCTCGCGACCTATCTCGGCATGACGCCGTTGCCCGGGCTGATCAGCATGGATCCCGAGTTCGTCGACCCCATGCAGAAGGTCAAGATGAACCCGCCGGAACTGCTGAGCCGGGTCAACGAGATCCTCGACAGCGGTGAGTGGGGTTCGCCGGTCAAGACGCGGGACGCCGCCATGGCCGACCACGACGCGCTCGTCATCGTCGGCGGCGCCGGATCGGCCCTGGACGTCGCCGGCAACGGACTGGTGCACCGGCTCGTCCTGGACGCGTACAAGAGCGGGAAGACCATCGGCGCGCTGTGCTACGCGGTCGCGGCGCTGGCGTTCACCCGGGATCCCGACAACGGGATGCGCAGCGTCATCCACGGCAGGCACGTGACGGCCCATCCGCACGCCTGGGACTTCGTCGAAGACCTGGAGTACGACGTGGTGCGCGAGACCCCGGACAATCCGCGGCTGAAGCTCAAGACGAGCGGGTTCGTCTTCCCGCTGCAGTACCTGGTGGCGGATGCGGTCGGTCCGGACGGATCGGTGGCCTCGGATCCCACCACGTCGCGGGAGCGGCCCAGCGTGGTCTACGACCCGCCGTTCGTCACCGGACTGTCGGTGGAGTCGGCCCAGGCCTTCGGCCAGAAGCTGGTCGAGGTACTGGCGCAGGAGGTCCTGGTCCATGTCTGAGCAGCCGCCGCTCCCACCCCCGACCCACCAGGTCCTGCTCGACCGGGACGGGGTGCGGATCCACACGTTCACGGCGCCCGAGGCGTTTCTCGCCAACTCGACACACGTCATCGAGACGGGCAACGCGCTCGTCCTCGTCGACTCCCAGTTCGTCGTCCCGTACGCGCAGGCGTTCCGCGCCTACGCCGACGGGCTGGGCAAGCCGATCGAGCGGGTCTTCCTGTCCCACGGCCACGTGGACCACTTCTTCGGGCTCGGCGCCGCCTTCGGTGACGTACCCGTGCATGCCGCGCCGGCCACGATCGAGTTGCTGGAGCGCGCCGGCGAGTCGATGCGCGCCGACCGGGCGAAGCAGTACGGCCCGCTCGTGCCGGACCGGATCGTGCTCCCCGGGCACGGCGTGGTGCCCGGGGTGGAGATGATCGACGGGGTCAAGTACGAGATCGAGGTCATCGCCGACGCCGAGTGCGAGGCGCAACTGCTGATCGCGCTGCCCGACTTCGGCGTGGCGATCGTGCAGGACCTCGTCTACAGCGGCGCGCACGTCTACCTGACACCGGACACCAGGAACTGGGTCTCGGTGCTGGGCCGCCTGGCCGACTCGGCGTTCGACGTCTTTCTGGCGGGGCACGGTCCGGTCGCCGACCGGGCGGAGGTGCGGCGCAACATGGAGTACCTGACGTTCGCGCAGCGGACGCTGGCGCAGACGGCCGATCCGGACGGGTTCAAGGCGGCGATGCTCGCGGCCTATCCGGACCGTACCGGCGCGGTGCTCCTGGACATCTGTGTCCCCCGGCTCTACGGCCGGGCCGGCGACTGACCCGCACCATCCCTACGTCCCGCCCCACGTCACGCTTCGAGGAGAGCCCATGAGCAAGAAGGTGCTGTGCGTCGTCTCCGAGCACGGATTCTGGGCACAGGAGCTGTTGCTGCCGATCGACCGTCTGGAGGCGGCCGGGATCCAGGTGGACTTCGCCTCCCCGACCGGCGCGCCGCCGCTGCCGGACGCCGGCAGTCTCGACAGCGGTTACGTGGATCCACCGCTGGGCCGGCCGGTCACCTCACCCGAGATGGGGGAGCGGGCCAGGACCACCAACTGGGAGGTCTACTTCAAGGACCGGCTGAGCCTTCGGGACCTGTTCCCGGTCCGGCCGTACCTGAGCGCGGCCAACTACATCGGATCGCTGGAGAGCTACTACGAGCAGCGGCGCACGGCCTGGGACCGGCTGGCCGAGTACGACGGGCTGCTGCTCGTCGGTGGCAGCGGACCCATCGTCGACATGGTGAACAACCCGCGGGTACACGATCTGGTATTGGGCTTCTACTACGCGGACAAGGTGATCGCGGCCGAGTGCTACGCGGTGACGTGTCTCGCCTTCGCCCGCGAACTCGACATCCGCCGCAGCATCCTGGCCGGCCGGCACTGCACCGGTCACACCATGGAGTACGACTACACCAGCGGCTGGTCGATCACGGCGAACGGAGCCCCGTTGAACTTCGGCGGCCCGCCGTTCCCGCTCGAATACATCCTGCGGGACGCGGTCGCGCCGGACGGACAGTTCCACGGCAACGTCGGCCGGCCGCTGTCGGTCATCCTCGACTACCCGCTGCTGACCAGCCGCTCGGTCGGCGAGTCCGACCTCTGCGGCCAGATCCTCGTCAGGGCGCTGACCGGCGGCCTGCGCCGGCACGGCTGGTAGCCGGCCGCCATGCTCACCGCACAGGCACGCGAGCGGACGGCCGCCGCCCTCCACCAGCTCTGGTCGATCGGTGGCTACGCCGACACCCGCGGCGGTGCGGTGGACCCCGGCACGACCCTGAGCGCGATGAAGGCGCTGGGGTTGTTGGGCGCCCGGCCGCGGGATCCGGACGCCATCCACTCGTCGGTGGCGGGCCGGTTCGACCCCGCCTCCGGAGCGTGGCTCGCACCGACCGGCGGTCCGCCCCGGGTGCTCGCCACGGCCGCCGCCCTGCTGTGCCTCAACGGGATCGGCGCCAGCGACTCGCTCGACCAGTGGCTGCACCGCAGCCTCGGCTGGATGATGGAGCACGCCGATTCCCGCGAGGAACACTTCATGACGATCGCGGTCGCCGACGAGTGCGGGGCACACACGCCACTGCCCCGGTCGGTGGCGTATTTCCGGGCCCTGGAACAACCCGACGGCACGTTCGGCCCGAGCACGCTGCAGAACGGGATCGCGGCGAGCGCCCTGCTGCGCGCCGGCGAGCCGGTGCGCGACCCGGGAGCCGTCACCGGCCTCATCCTCGCCAGCCAGGGACCGTCCGGTGGCTTCTGCGACGGCGGTGCGCCGCCGACGCTGTGGACGAGCTACTGCGTCCTGCGCGCGCTGGACCTCATGGGAGTCGGCCCGGACGGCCCGCGCCTGGCCGGCTGGGTGCTCGGCTGGCAACTCGCCGGCGGCGGCTTCGGGACCGGCGGGGAACTGTCCGCCAGCGCGACGTACCAGTGCCTGAGCATCCTCGACTGGATCGCCACCCCCGTCCTCGACGCGGCACGGCGGGGGGACACCGCGGGGATCGGGCGCCACCTGCAGGCCGGCGGCGATCCGGACATCACCGACCTCGGCGGGTGGACGCCGCTGGCCGCGGCGGCGGTGCGCGGCCACGCGCCGGTCGTCCGGCTGCTGCTCGCGGCGGAACCGGCCGCGGACCCCGACATCCGGCTGCCGGACGCCGACGCGCTGCCGATCTTCTGGGCCGGCCAGGCGGGCGACGTCGAATCGGTCGCCGCCATCCTCGCGCTGCGGCCGGAGCACCTGTTCGCGACCAGCTCGGTCAATGGCCACACGGTGCTGTTGCAGGCGGCCTTCTTCGGCACCGGGCACCATCGGGACCTGGCCAGCTGGCTCCTCGACCACGCGGGGGAGATCCTCGGGATACCGGCCGGGGACGCCGGCGCGCCGCGGCAGGCGCGGCACCGGCTGCTGGCCGCCTGCAACGTGCGCGGGTACACCCCGCTCGGCATGGCGAAGCTGTGGCACAACGAGCCGATGGCCGCCGTGTTCGCCGCCGCCGACGACACCACGCGACAGGAGCGGGACGAGTACTACGCCGCCCTGCTCGACTCGATCGCCCTGCCGGAGCCGGCGGACGGCGGGGACCGGGCGGCCCGGCGGCGCACGGATGACCTGCTGCGCACGATCAGCGAGGGCTTCACCGCGCTCAACGCCGCGGCCACCGATCCGGGCGGCGACCTCGACGCCGCGGGTACCGCCCTGCTGTCGGCCGTCACGGCGGCCATCGAGGCGCCCGGCTTCGACATCAACCGGCTCGGTGGACCGCTCGCCCAGACTCCCGTGATCGCGGCGGTGACCGGCGTGGACGCGGACAGCCGGGTGAGCGTCGTCCGGCGCCGGCTGACCTCCCTGCTGCTGCGGCACGGTGCGGATCCCGACCTGCCCGAGCGGCATCCGATGGCGGTCGACGCGGTGATCCGCTCGGCGGTGCTGAACCACTTCGACTGCCTCCAGGAGATCGCCCGGTTCATGGGGCCGCTGGCGTTCGCCGCCGCGCTCAACGAACGACCCGCGATCAACGGCCAGACGGCGCTGGACGACACGGTCCATCGCGCGCTCACCGCGCCGGACGAGACCCTGCAGAGCCATCTCGACCAGATCCGCTGGGTGATCGGGCACGGCGGCCGTACGGACGTCCCTGACTTCACCGGGACCACGGTCGCGGACCGGGCCCGGGCCGCGCTCGACGACCCGGTGCTGTGCCGGCACGCCCCGGCGGTGCTGTCGGCGCTGCTGCCCGCCCCGGCCCTCTCGCCCGCCTGACACCCGCGCTCACGCGTCCCGCAGCCGGAGCAGCAGGCCGCCGGTGAGCAGGGCCGCGGCGGCCCAGGCGGCGAGCACGCCGAGTCCGGCCCAGGGACTGATGGGCAGGCTGGGCAGCTCGGTGGTGGCCTGGATGGCGAGCCCGGCACTCACCGGCCCGATCTGCTGGAGGTGCCGCCGCCAGTGCGGATCGGCGACCACCTGGGTGAGGATCGGCAGCACGTAGCACACGCCGAGGACGATCCCGATGGCCGCCGCGGAGTCCCGGACGGCGGCGGCGATCCCGAAGCTGAGCAGGGCGATCAGGGCGAGGTAGAGGACCGAGCCGGCGGCGGCGCGCAGCACCGGGCCGTCGCCCAGGGACAGCGGCGGGTAGCCGTGCCCGGCGGTGACGCCGTGGCCGGGCAGGATGAGCCGCCCGGCCAGCAGGCAGGCGAGCACGGCGAGCGTCGCTGCCGGGACGACCAGGGCGGTGACGACGGCCGCCTTGGCGGCCAGCACATGGGTCCGGCGGGGCACCGCGGTGAGGGTGACCCGGATCATGCCGGTGCCGTACTCGCCGCCGATCGCCAGCACGGCGACGATGGCCACGACCGCCTGACCGAGCTGGATCCCGGTGAGGCTCACCTTGGCGGGATCCAGGGCGCAGCCGCCGGCCGGGCAGGCGACGGCGGCGGTCGCCATGACGCTCACGGCGACGGTCGCGGCGACGACGCCGAGCAGCAGCCAGACCGTGCCCGGCGCCGTGCGCAGCTTGGTCCACTCCGCGTGCAGCGCCTCGGTCACGCGTCCCTCCGTCTCAGCAGGAAGGCGGCTACCGCCAGGGCGAGCGCGGTCCAGGCGCAGAGCACCGCGAAGCCGGTCCACGGTGCCAGCGGGAAGTAGCCGTCCGCCGGGGTGTAGAGGTTGCTGACCTGGGGGTACGACGCCGCGCTCTGCTGTACGGCGAAGCCGGCGGCCGGCGTGATCCGCAGCAGCCACCGCGCGGCGCCGGCGGGCAGGACGGAGATGGACAGCAGGTACGGCAGCACGATCACCACGATGACCGCGGTGACCGCCACCGTGCTGCGCCGCAGTGCCGCGCCGATGGCGAGGGCGAGCACGGCGGCGACGGCGAGCAGGGCCGCGGTACCGGCGATCAGCCGTACCTCGGTGAGTGCCGTCGCCGGGTGGACGTAGACGCCGTTGCCGCGCAGTATCCGCTGGCCGAAGGTGACCACGACGGCGGCGGCGGCCAGCCCGGCCAGGGCGGTGACGGCGCCGAGCACCAGGGCCTTCGCGGCCAGCACCCGGCCGCGCCGGGGGCTCGCCGCCAGGGTGGTACGGATCAGGCCGCGCCGGTACTCCGCGGTGATGAACATCGTCGCCACGACGACCACCAGGAGCAGCCCGGCGAAGGTACCCGCGAGCGTCTGGGTGATCGTGGTACCGAGGCCGGCCGCTCCGGACACCGCAGGCGCGATGTCGCCGGATCCGGTGACGGTGAACCCGCCGCCGCTCTGGTCGAAGCCGCCCCGCTCCAGCGGCCCCGCGTTGTCGGCGCCGCCGATCTTCTCGCCGGTCCACGCGTTCGCCGGCCAGGTGCCCTGGCGGTCGAGGTGGTCGAAGGCGGCGGTGGCCTGGCTGGGGCCGGTCGAGGCGCCTGCCGCGCCGATCGCTTCGACGTACTGCGGGGAGGCGGTGAACAGCCCGGCCTGCACGGTCGACGGCAGCCCGGCGAGGTGGGCGCTGCCGATGGTGGTCCAGTGGGTCCCGTCGGCCGACGCGGCACCGGTGAGGGTGTCGCCGGCGCGGGTCAGCCGCAGCCAGCGCGGGGCGGCCGGGGTGACGGTGCCGGGCGGTCCGGCGGTGTCGTGGACGTAGTCGTCCTGCATCCGCACGCCGTGGCTGCCGGTCACCATGACCGCGGCGTAGGCGGAGCCCAGCTGGGTGCTCGCCTTGACGATGAGCCCGGCCTTCGTCCACGGCGCCAGTCCCGCGCGCATCTCCTCGCCCGTGCCCGGTCCGGCCGGTCCGGCCGGTCCGGGCGATCCGGCCGGTCCGCGCGGTCCGGCCGATCCAGCGGGCAGCAGGCCGGTCAGCGAGGTCATCCGGACCGTGATGCTGCCGTCGCCGGCCAGCGGCTGGTGCACGAAGAAGAAGCTGTCGCTCACCTCCTGGCCACCCGGCCCGACCGGCAGGGTGCAGGTCGAGGCCGGACCCTGCTTGCCGCAGGAACCCTGAAGGCCGGGGAGCAGCCCCAGGCCCACGATCGCGGCCACCGCGACCAGCGTGCCGACGGCCCAGCCGCGAACCGTCCGGAACTTCGTCCACTCGGCGCGCAGCACCCGCGCGAACCCGTCGCGTCCGGCCCCCGCCGCGGTGCGGTCCCGGGTGACGGTGCCGCTGGTCATCGCGCCACCTCCGGTGCCGCGGCGCGGAACTCGACCGCGTCGCGGGTGAGTTCGAGGTACGCGTCCTCCAGCGTCGCCCGGTGCGCCGACACCTCCGAGAACGGCACGGCGCCGGCGCTCAGCAGCGCCACGACCGCCCCGGCCGCGAGCCCGGAGACCGTCAGCGTGTCCGGACCGGTGACGGTCACCGTGGCACCGGCCTGCGCCAGTACCGCCGCGGCCGAGGGTGCCGTGGTGCGCAGGGTGACCCGGTCGCCGGACGCCGCCGCCAGCAACTGCGCCACGCTGGCGTCGGCGATGACCTTGCCCCGGCCGGCCACCACCACGTGATCGGCGGTGTCCTGCAACTCGCTCATCAGGTGGCTGGACACCAGCACGGCGCGGCCCTGCGCGGCCAGCGACCGCAGGAACCCGCGCATCCACACGATGCCCTCCGGGTCCATGCCGTTGAACGGCTCGTCGAGCATCAGCGCCGGAGGGTCGCCCAGCAGCGCGGCGGCGATCCCCAGCCGCTGCCGCATGCCCAGGGAGAAGCCGCCGGCCCGCCGCCGCGCCACCGCGCGCAGGCCGGCCTGTTCGATCACCGCGTCGACCCGGCGGGCGGTCAGGCCCTGCGAGTGGGCCAGCCACAGCAGGTGGTTGCGGGCGGTACGGCTGGGCTGCAGCGCGCCCGCGTCCAGCAGCGACCCGACGTGGCACAGCGGGCGCCGCAGGCTCCGGTACGGGCGGCCGCCGATCAGCGCGGTGCCCTCGTCCGCGGCGTCCAGGCCCAGGATCACCCGCATCGTGGTGGACTTCCCGGCGCCGTTGGGCCCGACGAAGCCGGTCACCTGACCCGGCTGGACGGCGAACGACATCCCGTCCAGGGCGGTGGTCGACCCGAACCGCTTGCGCAGCCCGCTGACGACAATGGTCGTGTCATTCATGCGTCCGGTTCTACGCCGGCGCCGGTGTCAGCCCGGTGTCACCGGCCTGACACCGGCCATCTGGCATCGTGGGACCCGTGAGAGTGTTGGTCGTCGAAGACTTCGAGATCCTGGCCCGCACCATCGGCACCGGGCTGCGGCGCGAGGGCATGGCGGTCGACGTGGTCCTCGACGGGGACGACGCGCTCCACCACCTGGCCGTCACCCGCTACGACGTCGTGGTGCTGGACCGGGACCTGCCGGGGGTGCACGGCGACGAGGTCTGCCGGCAGATCGTGGCCGGGCACTCGTACAGCCGCGTGCTGATGCTGACCGCGGCCAGTACGGTCCGGCAGCGGGTCGACGGCCTCGGCCTGGGCGCCGACGACTACCTGCCGAAGCCGTTCGACTTCGCCGAACTGGTGGCCCGCATCCGGGCTCTCGGGCGGCGTCCCGCCGCCGCGCTGCCCCCCACGCTGGCCAGCGGGGACCTCACCCTCGACCCCAGCCGCCGGGTCGCCTCGCGTGCCGGGCGGCGGCTGGACCTGCGCCCGAAGGAGTTCGCCGTGCTGGAGTGCCTGCTCGCCGCCGGCGGCCGGCTGGTCTCCGCCGAGGAGCTGCTGGAACGGGTCTGGGACGAAGCGGCCGACCCGTTCACCACCGCGGTGAAGACGACCGTCCGCCGGCTGCGGGCCAAGCTCGGCGACCCGCCGGTCATCCACACCGTCCGCGAGGGCGGATACCGGATCGGCGAACCGTGATGGCCCGCCGTCCCCGGCGTACCTTGCGGACGCAGCTCACCCTGCTCTACGCGGGGCCCTTCCTGATCTCCGGGGCCGCCCTGCTCGCCATCCCGCTCCTGGGCACCAAGCGGACGGCCCCCGCCGGCTCCCAGAGCGGCGTGGTACCGGGTGGCGGGATACCGGGCGGCGGGGGACCGAACGTGGAGCAGCAGGGCATGGACGTGCACCGGATCTTCGTGGCCTCCGCGATCGGGCTCGCCGTCATGGTCATGATCGCGCTCCTGCTCGGCTGGCTGATCGCCGGCCGGTTCCTGCGGCCGCTGCGCACCATCACGGCCACGGCCAAAGACATCTCCGCCAGCAACCTGGACCGGCGGCTGGGCCTGACCGGCCGCGACAACGAGTTCCGGGAGCTCGCGGAGACGCTCGACGACCTGTTCGAGCGGCTGCACACGTCGTTCGAGTCGCAACGGCACTTCGTCGCCAACGCGTCGCACGAACTTCGCACCCCGCTCACCGCCGAACGGGCCATGCTCCAGGTGGCGCTCGCGGATCCGGCCGCCACCACGGAGGCGTTGCGATCCACCTGCCGCGACGTGCTGCTGCTCGGCGAAGCGCAGGAGCGCCTCATCGAGGCCCTGCTGACGCTGGCGAGCAGCGAGCGGGGCATCGAGCGCCGGGAACCCTTCGACCTCGCCGAGATCGCCAGGAAGGCGGTCCTGGTACGCGGCGAGGAGGCCCGGCGCCGGGCCGTCCAGGTGGACACCCGGCTGGCACCGGCACCGGCGACGGGTGACCCGAACCTGGTGGAGAGCCTGGTGGCCAACCTGGTGGACAACGCGGTACGGCACAACGCGCGCGGCGGGCGGGTGGAGATCGCCACCGACACGACCGCGGGCCGGGCGCGCGTGTCGGTGCGGAACACCGGGACGGTGATCCCGGCCGACCAGGTCGAGCGCCTGTTCCAGCCGTTCCAGCGGCTGGGCGGCGAGCGGATCCGGCACACCGGTGGGCACGGGCTCGGCCTGGCCATCGTCCAGGCCATCGCCCGCGCGCACGGTGCCACGCTCACCCCGCGAGCCCGCCCCGCCGGTGGCCTCGACATCGAAGTGACCTTTCCCTGATGGCGGCGCTGGGCCGGTACGCCGCCGGGTGGCGGATCCCCGGCGCACCGGTGCTGCTGGTCTCCGGTCTGGTCGCCCGCCTCGGGATCTCAGAGCACGTCATGGTGTTCCACCGGAGCCAGCCACTGGCACCGGTCGGGTGCGGTGCGCGCGGCGCGGCGCAGTTCCTCGGGATAGCTGCTGTCGTAGTAGCCGGTGCTGTCGGTGTCGAAGTAGGCGTGCGACTCGTAGGCGACCCGGTGCCGGGGGTCGTGGATCCAGCCGGTCGGGTGCATCTCACCCCAGGCCAGCGGGTTCATCGGCATGTAACCGCTGACCGTCACCGCGGCCGTGCTGCCCGTGCGGCGGATCGCGTCGACGGACTGCTGGGAGGCGCGCTCCCAGATCCGGGCGCCGGCCCGGCCGCCGGCGGCCAGGTGGGTGGGCTCGTTCAGGATGCCGAGGCCGGTGACCGCCGGCGCGTGGGCGAGCGCGATGGCCATCCGGCTCCAGAAGTCGGCCAGTGCCGTGGTGGGCAGGTCGGGTGAGCCGAGCGTACGGCGCCGCAACTCGCCGTGCCGGCCGCCGCCCGCGGCGAAGTACCCGTAGCCGTGCAGGTCGACGAGCACCGCCAGGTTCGCCCGGTCGGCCTCGTCGAGAGCCGCCCGTACCCGGGCCAGTTCGTCGTGCGACAGCGGGCCGAAGGGTACCGGCTGCAGCCGCTCCCAGGTGACCGCCAGCCGGACCAGGCGCACGCCGCGGCCGGCCAGGTCCCGGTACGTCGACCCGGCCTCGTACCCGTAGTCCCGGCCGTAGTGGCCCGGGTTGCCGCCACCGAAGCTGCCGTTGGTGTCGCCGGCCGCGAACGACCCCGCGGCCAGGGTGACACCGCGCAGGTAGTGGACGGTGCTGGGATGGTGTTGCAGCACCGCCGCCTGCGGCCCCGGGGTGAGCGCGCCGGGTGAGCCCGGGTCGGGCCGGTAGATCGCCATCGGGTAGTCCGCCGGCCACGACCCGGCCGCCCACGCGGTGACCGGCAGGCCGATCTGGTCGGCGGCGGTGTACCAGGTCTCGGCCAGCGCGTTCCAGGCCGCGCTGTCCTTGCCTGCCGGCCAGCCGACCTCGCCGATGAAGCCGGCGGCCCGGTTGCGCCGCAGCCAGCCGGAGAAGTTCGCCAGACCCGCCAGGGCCTTGGCCTGGAGCGCGTCCGTGGCACACACCTCGCGCGGCGCGGCCAGCACCAGCCAGGGCACGACGAGCAGCGCGGCGAGCAGGCACGGCGCGAGCACCGCCGACACCAGCACCTGCCACACCGGCCGGTCGGCACCGGGCACCACCGGCCGCACCGCGCGGCGCCACCGGATCGCCACGGCGGCGACCGGCGGTCTGATCACATACCTCATCGTCCCGTCGGCGCTACCCGGCAGCCCGCGGCGCAAACCGGCCGCCGCCGGATCGGTCAACCCCCCGGCCGGCGTGGCGGAAACGGGTACCGAGCCGCTGCTCGGCACCGCGACCGCGCAGCGGCAGGCGTGGGCGGCGGCGTTCGGTGCCGCGACCGTCGCCTCAATGATCGACCTCATCAACCGGGCCGGCGGTACCGGCGGCGCGCCCATGACAATGCCGTGCCGAGTTGCGTGTTCCCACCGATGCGTGCGGACCGGTGCCGGCGCCACGCTGGCACCGTCCGAATCGGATCGAAGGGGAGGATCGCGCATGAGAATGTGGGCAACGGGCCGGGTGCTCGCGGCGGCCGGGATGACCGGTCTCCTGCTGGCCGCGCAGCTTGTCGCAGCGGCTGCCAGCCGGACTGTCCTGACCGGCACGCCGGCGCACGCCGCGCCGGCACCGGCCGGCGGGCCGGCGGCCCGCGCGGGCGCCGTGCCGCTGACCGCCGACCTGGTCATCAGCAAGACGGACGGGGTACGGCCGGCCACGCAGGAGACCAGGCACGTGTACCGGGACAGCCACGGGCGCACCCGGGTCGAGGCGGGCACGTCGGTCACCATCACCGACCCGGCCAACCGGATGACGGTGCGCCTGGACGCGGACAACCACACGTTCCAGCGGTCGCCGCAGCCGAAGCCGGACACCACGCGCGAGGTGCCGAACGAGGCGCAGGGCAAGCAGATGTCCTCGCCGCCCCGTCCGCTCGGCACCCGCACGATCCAGGGCGTGCCGGCGCAGGGGCAGTCGTCCACGGTCACGATCCCGGCCACCAACGGCCTTCCCGCGCGGCAGAAGGAGGTGACCACCTGGCGCTCGACGCAGTTGCAGATTCCGGTACAGACCCGGGTCGTCGAGGCGTCCGGCGCGGGCTACACGCAGACGTACACGAACATCCACAGCGGTAGCGAGCCGGCGACGGGCCTGTTCGCGGTACCGGCGGGCTACCACGAGGCGACGGCGGGCGACGTGCAGGCGGCCAGTACCGACTGTTCGCTCGACATCGTGCCGGACCCGGTCGTCGTCCTCACCATCCCGTACCTGCTGGGCTACAGCGACGTGTTCGCCTTCACCAGCGTGGACAACGCCTGCCTGTTCGTGGCCGACGCGGCCGCGTGGGAGCTGCCGTTGTGGCTCCGCCCGGTGTCCCCGCTCCTCCTGCCGGTCGACTGGTGGTTCGCTCAGGACACCGGCCTGTACCCCGGGGTGTGGGCCGCGTTCGGCGACATCGCCTTCCTGGCCAGCAACGTCCAGACGTCGACGGTCCGGGACACGCTGGTGATCCTGTACCGGTTCTGAGCTCGTTGCGCCATCCCCGCAACCCGACCCATCCAACCCATTGACGGTGACGAACACCTGTCGTCATGGCGAGGCATCGGTCGGGTTGACGGGGGAGGCGGAGGATGGCCGGTTGGTGGGACGATTGCGCGCCGGTACCGCCGCTGCTGGGTCGCGCCGCGGAGCTCGGCGAGGTGGACGCGGCCCTCGCCCGGGTGGTCCGCGGCGGTTCGGCGGTGGTGGAGGTGTCCGGTGAGCCGGGGATCGGCAAGACCAGGCTGCTGACCGAGTTGGGCCGGCGGGCCGCCGCGGCCGGGTTGCGGACCTGCGCCGGCCGCGCCACCCAGTTCGAGCGGCAACTGCCGTTCGGGGTGTACCTCGAAGCCCTCCGGCCGCTGCCGGCGTTTGCGGACCACGGCTGCGACGACGCGGTGCTGGAGCCGCTGCGGATCTACCCGGCGGTGCGCGGGCTGCTGTCCGCGAACGCGGTACCGGGCCTGGTGGTGCTGCTGGACGACATGCACTGGGCCGATCCGGTGTCCCTCGAACTGACCGAGTACCTGATCCGCAAGCCACCGCCGGCACCCGTACTGGTCGCGGTGGCGTACCGCTGGGGCGCGGCGCCGGCCCGGCTGGTGGACGCCGTCGCGCACGCCGGCGCGCCGGTGACCCGGATCAGCCTCGGACCGCTGCCGCCCGCCGACCTGGCGGCGCTGGTGGACACCGCCGAGCCGCACCGGTCCGCGGTGCTGCGGGCCAGCCGGGGCAACCCGCTCTACGTCCAGTTGCTGTCCCGCTTCCGGCACCCGGCGCTGGCGGCGCTGGCCGAGGGCGGCGAGCTGGCCGGCGGCGACGAGGAGTACGGCTGCGAGCGGTACGTCCTCGCCGGGATCGCGGCCGAGATCGGCGTGGCACCACCCGCCGTGCGCCGCGTCGCGTACGCCACCGCGATCCTCGGCGACCACGCGGCCGTCGACCTCATCGCCCACGTGTGCGAACTGTCCACAAGGGACACGTCGGAGGCGGTCGACCAGTTGCACCGGACGGGTCTGCTCGACGTCGCCGGCGGCCGGTGTGTGTTCCGGCATCCGCTGCTGCGCGCCGCCGTGTACGTGCACGCCGGGCCGGCCTGGCGGATCCAGGCGCACGCGCGGGCCGCCCGCTGGTTGCGGGACCGCCAGGCCGCGCTGCCGGTCGTGGCACTGCACCTCGAACGCTCCGCCAAGCCGGGTGAGATCGATGCCGCGACCACGCTGATCGATGCCGCCACCGGCTACGTCGCCGCGGCGCCGGGGCTCGCCGCCCGGTGGCTCGCCACGGCCCTGCGGATCCTGCCGGACAACGCCGGGCTGGCGGTGCTGCGGCAGCGGGCCCGGCTGCGGCACGCACAGGCGCTCGGGTTCGGCGGCGACCTGGACGCGAGCCGGGCGATCCTGCACGAGCTGCGGTGCGCGGACGAGCCGGTGCGCGGCGAGGCGGCGGCGTTCAGCGTGGTGGTCGCCCGGCACCGCGGCGACATCGACGAGGCGGATGCCGTACTCCGCGCCCAGTTGCGCGGCCGGCCGCGGCCGGCGGTCGAGGGGCGGCTGCGCGTGGAGCTGGCGGCGATGTGTGCCCTGCGGGAGGACGGCGCGGGTGCGATCCGGCAGGCGGAACAGGCGCTCGCCCTGCTCGATCCGGGCCGTCCCGGCCTGGTCGCCGCCGCCGAGGCGCTGCGGGCCTTCGGCGCCCTGTACCACGGGCTCACCTCGGCGGCCCGCCGGTACCTGCGGGCCGCCGTGCGGACCGTGGACGCCGCCGCCGACGCCGCGCTGCGCCCGCACGTGGAGCTGCTCGGCCCGCTGGCCTGGGTGGAGATCCAGCTCGGCGACCTGTCCGCGGCCGGCCGGCATCTGGCCCGGGCGCACGAGCTGATGGACAGCCTGGGCAGGAGCGGCGCCGCGCCGTACCTGCTGGTCGTCGAGTCGGCGCTGGAGACGCGGCGCGGCCGGCTGGCGGCGGCGCTGTCGCTGGCTCGCGCGGCGGTCGACGTCGGGCGGCGGATGGGCAGCCCGGAGATGGTCGGGATGGCGGAGGCGGTGCTGCTGCGCCCGCTGACCTGCACCGCCGGGCCGGCGGAGGCGATCGCGATCGCGCAGCGGCTGGCCGCGGCGCACCGGCCGCGCGCGCCGATGTGGTCGCGGGTGGGCGGGGTCAACCTCGCCCTCGCGAGCCTGGCGGGCGGGGACGCCGCGGTGTGCCTGGACCTGCTCGCCGGCCCGCCGGGGTCGTGGCCGGCCTGCCGGCCGGTGGCGGTGGACCGGTACGTGCTGCGCGCGGTGGCGCTGGCCGGCACCGGGGACGGCAGGGCTGCCCGGCAGGCCGCCGACCGCGCCTGGGCGCTCGCGGCAGGGGCGGACCTGCCCTACGAACGGGGACTGGCCCGGCTGGCCCGGGCCCGCGTCCTCGCCGGGCTGCGCGACTTCGCCGAGGCGGCCGGCCAGGGCGCGGCCGCGGCGGCGGAACTGGGCGCCGCCGGTGCACCGGTGGAGCAGGCGGTGGCCTGGCACGTCACCTCGCTCGCCTACCGGCGGGCGGGCAGCGTGCGGCGGCACCGGCAGGCGTACGAGCTGGCCACGACGGGGTACCGGCGGTGCGGGGCGGGGTGGCTGCTGTCGCTGCTCGCCGAGGAGCCGTCCCCGGTACCGGCACACCGGGCGCCGGCGGTCCTGGCCGGGCTGACGAACCGGGAACGGCAGATCGCCACCCTGGTCGCGGCCGGCCACAGCAACCAGGAGATCGCCGAGCACCTCTTCCTCAGCCGCCGTACGGTCGAGTCGCACCTGTCCCGCGCGTACGCGAAGCTCGCCGTGCGGTCGCGGACCGCGCTCGCCAACCGGGTGCTGGGCTCAGATCAGCGACAGGATGTGGCCCAGCCCTCGGGGGCCGGTCTTCGCGGGTCGCGGTAGCAGGAACACGCACATGCCGGCGGCCACCGCGCCGGAGTCGGTGAGCGGGTTGTCACCCACCATGAGGGTCCGCCCCGGATCGACGTTCAGCTGGTCGCAGGCGGCGAGGAACACCGTGGCGGCGGGCTTGCAGACGCCGTACTCGAAGGACATGACCACGGTGTCCACGAAGGGTGACAGCCCCAGCAGGTCCATGGCCGGGCGCAGGTCGAAGCCGGTGTCGCTGACGATGCCCACGGGCAGGCCCCGGTCGCGCAGGGATTTCAGGGTCGGCAGGGTGTCCGGGAACGCCTCCCAGGACGCGGCGTCGACGGTGAGCTCGTACAGTACCTCGCTGAGCCCGGGGGCCAGCCGCTCGCACCCGGCCTCGCCGTACAGCGCGATCCACACCTCGCGGTGCCGGGAGTTGGACAGGTCCCGGCCCTTGGCCAGTTCCTCAGCCGTGCTGCTGCGGTCGAGGACCCGCCGCCAGACCTGGGCGACCTCCTCCGGGTCGAGGTCGGCGCCGAGCCTGGCCGCCGCCCGGTGCAGCAACTTCTCGCCGCTGCCCGAGAGCCGGATCAGCGTGTCGCCCGCGTCGAACAGGACAGCATCGAACTGACTCACTTCCGCGTCTCCTTCACTACCGGCCGGAGCTCCGTGACCAGCATGTCCCAGGATCACCCAGCGTCAACCGTGCGGCCGCAGAAAAGTCCGTGACAATGGGGTGCGGCCTTGATCGTGAACACGCGACATGCGACCGTACGGGAACTCGGGATCTGGGGAGGAGGACGCGGGTGACGCGCGACGCGCAGGCCTTCTGGCTGCGATCGCCCGGCGAGGGCGAGATCCGGCCGGCGCGGCTGCCCGATCCCGGCCCGGACGAGGTCCTCGTCCGCACCCGGTACTCCGGCATCAGCCGGGGCACCGAGACCCTCGTCTTCCGTGGCGAGGTACCGCCGAGCCAGTATGCGGCGATGCGCGCGCCGTTCCAGGAGGGCGACTTTCCGGGGCCGGTGAAGTACGGGTACCTCAACGTCGGCGTCGTCGAGGCGGGCCCGCCGGAACTGCTCGGCCGGGCGGTCTTCTGCCTGTACCCGCACCAGACCGGGTACGTCGTGCCGGCCGGCGCCGTGGTCCCGGTACCCGATGGTGTGCCGCCCGCCCGGGCCGTGCTCGCCGGCACGGTGGAGACGGCGGTGAACGCCCTCTGGGACGCCGCGCCGCTGGTCGGCGACCGGATCGCGGTGGTCGGCGCAGGTATGGTCGGCTGCTGCGTCGCGGCCGTGCTCGCCCGCTTCCCCGGTGTCCACGTCCAGCTGGTCGACGCCGATCCCGACCGGGCCCGGGTCGCCCGCGCACTCGGCGTCGAGTTCGCGCTGCCCCCGGACGCCGCCGGCGGCCGCGATCTCGTCGTGCACGCCAGCGCGGCGCCGGCCGGGCTGCAGCGCTCGCTGGACCTGCTCGCCCCGGAAGGCACGGTCATCGAGCTCAGCTGGTACGGCGACCGCGCCGTGAGCCTGTCGCTGGGCGGGGCCTTCCACTCCGGCCGGCTGGCCATCCGCAGCAGCCAGGTGGGTACCGTCGCCCCGGCCCGGCGGGCCAGCCGCACCTTCGCCGACCGCCTGGCGCTCGCGCTGGACCTGCTCCGCGATCCCGCCTTCGACGTGCTGATCACCGGCGAGTCCCGCTTCGACCAGCTGCCGCACGTTCTTGCCCGACTGGCATCCGGCGCCCAGCCCGCGCTGTGCCACCTCATCACCTACGGAGAGTGAGCCCGTGTTCAGCGTGACCGTCCGCGATCACATGATGATCGCCCACAGTTTCCGGGGCGACGTCTTCGGACCCGCGCAGCGACTGCACGGCGCGACCTTCGTCGTCGACGCGACCTTCCGGCGCGCCGGCCTGGACGCGGACAACATCGTGGTCGACATCGGGCGGGCCGCGCAGGAGCTGAACGCCGTCGTCGGCCAGCTCAACTACCGCAACCTCGACGACGAGGCGGCGTTCGCGGGCATGAACACGTCGACCGAGGCGCTCGCCCAGGTGATCGCCGACCGCCTCGCCGAGCGTGTGCACGCGGGCGCTCTGGGCGACGGTGCCCGCGGGCTGGCCGGGATCACCGTCACCCTGCACGAGTCGCACCTCGCGTGGGCGAGCTACGAGCGATCGCTGTGAGCGAACGGGGAAGGTCATGAGCTCCGTACACGTCGTGCTGCCGAACGACATCGACGATCCGGCGGCGCCCAGTGGCGGCAACGCGTACGACCGCCGGATCTGCCAGGGCCTGGCCGCCGCGGGCTGGTCGGTGCACGAGCACGCCGTCCCCGGTGCCTGGCCGCGGCCCGGTGCGGCGGAGCGCGCCGGTGTCGCGGGCGTGCTCGCGGCGCTGCCCGACGGCGCCCTCGTGCTGCTCGACGGCCTGGTCGCCTCGGCCGTCCCGGATGTGCTCGCGCCGCAGGCCGGGCGGCTGCGCCCCGTCGTGCTCGTGCACATGCCGCTGTGCGACGGCGCGGAGGGCGGGGCCCTGGCGGCCGCGAGCGCCGTCGTCACCACGAGCGACTGGACCCGGCGGCGGCTGCTCGACCTGTACCCGTTGCCCGCCGACCGTGTCCACGTCGCCACGCCGGGAGTCGAGCGGGCACCGCTGGCACCGGGGTCGGACGCCGGCTCGCAACTGCTCTGCGTGGCTGCCGTGACGCCGCACAAGGGACACGACCTGTTGACGGAGGCGCTCGCGACGATCCCCGACCTGCCCTGGAGTTGTGTGTGCGTCGGCACGCTGCGCCGCGATCCGGACTTCGTCGACCGGCTCCGGCGGCAGGTGCGGGCGGCCGGCCTGGCGGACCGCATCCACTTCACCGGCCCGCGTACCGGCGCCGAGCTCGGCGCCGCGTACGCCGCCGCCGACCTCCTGGTACTCGCCTCGCACGGCGAGACGTACGGCATGGTGGCCACCGAGGCACTGGCTCGTGGCATCCCCGTGCTCGCCACGGCGGTGGGTGGGTTGCCTGAGGCCATCGGCCGCGCGCCGGACGGCAGCCTGCCCGGCATGCTGGTCGCGCCCGGCGACCCGGCCGCGCTGGCCGGCTCGCTGCGTCGCTGGCTTCGCGAAACCGACCTGCGGCACCGGCTCAGGCGCGCCGCGCGCGGCCGTCGCGACACGCTGGCCGGCTGGGCGGTCACCGCGCAGCGGATCTCGCACGTCCTGACGCAGGCGCGGGCGACCTGTGGCGGCCGGGCATGAGCGCGGACGATCCGCGGGTCACGCCGGACTGGCTCGCGCTGCGCGAACCCGCCGACGCGGCCGCGCGGGTACCGGAGCTCGTCGAACTCCTGCGCGGTCAGCTGGCCGGTACCGAGCCGGTGGTCGTCCACGACCTGGGCAGCGGTACCGGCTCCATGGCCCGCTGGCTGGCTCCACAGTTACCTGGACCGCAGCATTGGATCATGTACGACCGGGACGGCGACCTGCTGGAGCACGCCGTGGCCCGGCCACTCGGCGCCGCCGTCACCGTCGAGACCCGGCAGCGCGACATCACCCGGCTGGCCCCGGCCGATCTCGGTGGCGCGTCCCTGATCACCGCCTCCGCACTGCTGGACATGCTGACCGCGGCGGAGGTCGAGCGGGTGGTGGCGGCGTGCGCCGGTGCCGGCTGCCCGGCGCTGCTGACCATCTCGGTGAGCGGCCGGGTGGAGCTCACGCCACCCCACCCGCTGGACGCGACGATCGCGGACGCGTTCAACGCACACCAGCGCCGGACCACCGGCGGCCGTACCCTCCTCGGTCCCGGCGCCGTGGACGCCACGGTCGAGGCGTTCGGCCGGCACGGAGCAAGTGTCGTGGTCCGGTCCAGCCCGTGGCGGCTCGGCCCGGACCAGGCCGACCTGGCAGCCGGATGGTTCCGGGGCTGGCTGGACGCGGCGTGCGCGCAGCGGCCGGAGCTGGCCGGCCCGGCGGCGGCCTACGCGTCCCACCGCCTGGCGGACGCCGCGGCGGGCCGGCTCGGCGTGGTGGTGCAGCACAGCGACCTCCTCGCCGGCCGTGCATGAACCGGCGGCCGCCGGGGCACGTATCTGGTCCCAGTGGTTCGGCAGAGGAGACCGATGTTCGAAGCACCGATGTTCGAAGCATTGCCTGTCGCGACGGTCCGGACGCAGGTGACGGTGCCGCTGCGGTTGCCCGACGGGTTCGCCACCACCGCGCGCCTGTTCTCCTTCGACGGGCTGGTCGACGCCCGCGAGCATGTCGCGTTCGGCCTGGGTGACTGGGCGGAGTTGGTGGACCGCCAGGCCGCGGGGGGACCGCCGCCACTGGTGCGCCCGCACAGTGAGTGCCTGACCGGCGACGTGTTCGGCAGCCAGCGCTGCGACTGCGGGCCGCAGTTGCGCGAGGCGGTCGAGCGCATCGCGGGTGCCGGCGGTTTTCTGCTGTACCTGCGGCAGGAGGGCCGGGGGGTCGGCCTGTACACGAAGCTGGAGGCGTACGCGTTGCAGGATGCCGGCCTGGACACCTACGAGGCGAACGTCGCGCTGGGGCACCGGGAGGACGAGCGGGACTACACGGTGGCCGCGCAGATGCTGCGCGCGCTCGGGGTGGCCCGGGTGGCGTTGCTGAGCAACAACCCGGACAAGGTGGAGCAGCTCAGCCAGCTCGGTGTGACGGTGACCGAGCTGGTGCCGACCGGGGTCTACCTGTCCCCGGTCAACGCCGGCTACCTCGCCGCGAAAGCCAACCGCGCCGCCCGCACGCCGGCGACGGGCTAGCTTCATCTCACCCCATTCATCCGATGTCAAGCGCTGGCGACGACCTACATCACTGCCCATCCGGGCCCTACGCTGCCATATCAGCGCTGGTCACAGGTCATATCGAACGACAGTAAACAATACTTACCCTTATGCGAACGAAAGGCGACGTTTCCAAACGTCCGGATATTCATCCAATCTATTGCTTGACAGTCGCCTATGTTACGGCTTAGTTTCAGGTCCGAAATTAGAGGCGCTCACGCACCCGCACGCCGTCCTTGATGCCGCTCGCCAGGTACGCGTGCCGGTTTCCCGCTCCGTCGCGCCCTCGGAAGGCGCTCCACCGCGTCATGTGCGAGGAGGACACCCGTGCCCGCAGTGCATCGGAATCTGCGAATGTATGGATTGGCCGTGGCGCTCGTTCTCACCGCGGGTACCGCGTGGGCCGCGGCGTCCCCGCACGCGCTGGCCGCGACCGGTACCACGGCGTGGCAGGGTGGCCGGTTCGTGGTGGACACCCCGAACCTGGTCCGGCGGTCCGACATCGTGCTGGGCCGGCCCAACGCCGACCCGACCCAGTTCGTCCCCCTGGGCAACGGCACGCTGGGCGTCGCGGCGTGGGCGGCCGGCGGCTTCACCGCACAGCTCAACCGCACCGACACGTTCCCGGACCGCAAGTCCCCGGGACAGGTGGCCATTCCGGGACTGGCGCGGCTGACCGGGGCGGCCGACTTCAGCGGGTACCTCGATCTGTACGACGGGATGCTGCACGAGTCGGGCGGCGGCATGACGATGACCGCGTACGTGCGCGCGGACACCGCGCAGCTCGTCGTCGACGTCACCGGAGCCGATCCGAACAGCAGCCAGAGCGCGCAGGTACGGCTGTGGAGTGGCCGGTCGCCGTCCGCGAGCGCGTCCGGTGCGGTGGCGGCGCTCGCCGAGACCTGGGTGGACAACAGCGGCGCCGGTGCCTCCGGGCAGACGTTCGGGTCGCTGGCCGCGGTGACCGCCGGGGGCCGCAACGTCACCGCCGCCACCCCCGACTCGACCACCGCGCAGGTCGCCTTCCAACCCAACACCGACGGCTCGTACCGGGTCATCGTGGCCGCGCCGGCCTGGACCGGCGGCGACGCGCTGGGTACCGCCAGCACGGTCCTCAACGGGGACGCGGGCAAGCCGCAGTCCAGCCTCACCGCCGCCCACCTGTCGTGGTGGCACACCTACTGGAGCGGTGCCGGCCTCATCAAGGTGACCTCGGCCGACGGCGCGGGCGACTACGTGGAGAACCTGCGCACCCTGTACCTGTACGACACGGCCGCGGAAAGCCGCGGCACGCTGCCCGGCTCGCAGGCCGGGGTCGCCGACCTGTTCAACTTCTCCCAGGACCACCAGGACTGGTTCCCCGCCGGCTACTGGTTCTGGAACCTGCGCATGCAGGTACAGGCGAACCTGTCCGCCGGCCGGTTCGCCCTCAACGACCCGGTCTTCCGCCTGTACCAGAGCAACGTCGCCAACATCTCCGCGTGGACCGGCGGGCACATGCCCGGGCGGCAGGGGCTGTGCGTCCCGGAGACCATGCGGTTCAACGGCAACGGCACCTACTTCGGTGGCACCAGCAACGCCTCCTGCGACTCGACCATCACGCCGACCTACAACTCGCTGACCATCACCACCGGCGCGGAGATCGGGCTGTGGATCTGGCAGCAGTACCAGATGACCGACGACAGCGCCTTCCTGAGCGCGAACTACCCGGTGCTGAGCGGTGCCGCCAGGTTCCTGCTCTCGTACGCCGCCACCGGTTCGGACGGGCTGCTGCACACCCAGGCCAACGCGCACGAGACACAGTGGAACGTCACCGACCCGGTCACCGACATCCTCGCCATGCAGGCGCTGTTCCCGGTCGTGGTGCGGGCGGCACAGACCCTCGGCGTGGACGCGGCCCTCGTCAGCCAGCTCAACGCGGCCATCCCGAAGATCCCGCCGCTGCCCCGTACCGACACGGCCACCAAGACCCAGCTGCTGACCGCGGCCGCGGACGCCGGCGGTGCCGACATGATCGGGTGGTCGACGCAGCCCACCGCACCCTGGCACAACGACGAGAACCTCGGCCTGGAGGCGGTCTTCCCGTACAACGTGATCGGCGACAGCAGCGCGCTGACCGCGCTCGCCCGGCGCACCTACACGTCGCGGATCTGGACGAACGCCAACGACTGGTCCTTCGACCCGCTGCACGCGGCCCGGCTCGGACTGTCCACTGAGGTCAGATCGACTCTCGTCAACGCCAGTACGACCTACCAGTCCTACCCCGCCGGCCTGGCGAGCTTCACCCGCAGCGCGGCGCAGGAGCCGTACATCGAGCAGGCCGGGGTGCTGGCCGCCACGGTCAGCGAGGCGCTGGCCCAGGACTACGACGGGCTGCTGCGCATCGCGCCGGCCTGGCCGGCCGACTGGAGCGGCGAGGGCACCGTGTACATCCAGCACAACTCCACGGTCTCCGTGCAGGTGCAGAACGGCTCCCCGGTCACGGTCGCGATCATGTCCGGGTCGAACAGCCCGATCTCGGTCCGCAGCCCGTGGCCGGGCCAGAGCGTGACCGTCGTCGACGGCAGCGGTGCCACGGTCCTCGGCGCGCAGAGCAACGCCACCTTCACCATCCCGGCGCAGGCCGGCCGGGCGTACCTCGTCGAGCTGACCGCCTCGCCCACCACCGGGCTGCCGTTCGCCGCCGTCTCCGGCACTCCCGCCGGCGCGGCCCGGCATCTCGGCGCGGTGAGCATCGGGCTGGACCGGTCGTCGGGCGCGACGTCGGTGATCAGCCTGCGGGCGCACGCCAACGGCCGGTACGTCACGGCGGACAACGCCGGTGCGCAACCCCTGATCGCCAACCGCACCGCGATCGGCGGGTGGGAACAGTTCGACGTCCTCGACGCGGGCGGCGGCGACATCGCGCTGCGGGCGCACGCCAACAACCAGATCGTCAGCGCCGCGAACGCGGGCGCGGCCCCGCTCATCGCCAACCGCACCGCCATCGGCAGCTGGGAGACCTTCCAGCTCATCCACAATCCGGACGGCAGCGTGACCCTCAAGGCACTGGTGAACAACCAGTACGTCACGGCGGACAACGCGGGCAACAACCCGCTGATCGCCAACCGCACCGCGATCGGGCCGTGGGAAGAGTTCGACCTCATCAACAACTAGGAGCATCTGGTGAGAAGACTCAGGACACCGCTGCTGGCGACCGTCGCCGCGGTACTGGTGGCCGCCGCCGGGCTGACCGCCGGGGCGCGCCCGGCGCTGGCCGCCACCGGGCGGTGGATGAACGCGGCGCTGGCTCCGCAGGATCGCGCCGACGCGCTGCTCGCCGCGATGACGCCGGCCGAGAAGATCACCATGATGCACGGCGGCGCGCAGTGCCCGTGGGGTGCCTGCGTGGACGCCAACACGCGACTGGGCATCCCGGCCCTGCGCCTGCAGGACGGTCCGGCCGGGGTGGCCGACGGCGCGGGCGGGGTGACCCAGCTGCCGGCGCCGGTGGCCGGCGCGGCCACCTGGGACACCGCGCTGATGGGCCAGTACGGCCAGGTGATCGGCGCCGAGGAGTGGGGCAAGGGCGCCAACGTGGTACTCGGACCGACCATCAACATCGTGCGCGACCCGCGCTGGGGCCGGGCGTTCGAGTCGTTGAGCGAGGATCCGTACCTGGCGGCGCAGCTGGGTGCCGCGGACATCGCCGGCATCCAGAGCCAGGGCCCGATGGCTCAGGTGAAGCACTACGCGGACTACAACCAGGAGACGTACCGCAACGGCAGCGCCGACAACGTCATCGTGTCCGACCGGACCCAGCGGGAGATCTACCTGCCCGCGTTCGAGGCGGCGGTACAGCAGGCGCACGTCTACTCGGTGATGTGCTCGTACGCCTCGGTGGCCGGCACGTTCGCGTGCGAGAACGCGCAGTTGCTGCAGACCGTGCTGGCGGGCAGCCTCGGCTTCACCGGCTTCGTCACCTCCGACTGGGGCGGTACCCACTCCACGGTCGCGTCCGCGAACAACGGCCTTGACCAGGAGATGAACGGTGCCGACTTCTACGGCGCCGCGCTGACCACGGCGCTGGCCAACGGCCAGGTCTCCCAGTCCACAATCGACGGTCACGTGCGGCGGATCCTGGTCGCGATGTTCACCGCCGGGCTTTTCGACACCACCCAGACCGGCACCATCACCACGCCGGTCACCTCCGCGGCGCACACCGCCGTCGCCAGGCAGGTGGCGCAGGAGGGCAGCGTGCTGTTGAAGAACAGCGGACCGGTGCTGCCGTTCGGTTCCGCGGTGCACTCGGTGGCGGTCATCGGCGACGACGCGGGCCAGAACGCGATGACTGTCGGGGGTGGCAGCGCCCACGTCAACCCGCCGTACCTGGTGACGCCGTACCAGGGCATCAAGAACCGGGGTGGCGGCGCGGTGACCGTCAACTACGCGCAGGGCGTCGCCGCGCCCAACGGCGAGCTGCTGGACAGCCCGTACCTGACGCCGTCCTCGGGCTCCGGAAACGGCCTGTTCGGCCAGTACTACACCGGTACCGGCCTGGCCGGCACGCCGGTGCTGTCCAGAGTGGACCCGACGGTGAACTTCATCTGGGGCGGCGCCGCGCCGGCGGCCGGCCTGCCGGCGACCGGCTGGTCGGCCAAGTGGACCGGTACCCTCACGCCACCGACCACCGGCACCTACCAGTTCGCCCTCAACAGTGACGACGGCAGCCGGCTGTTCATCAACGGCCAGCAGGTCATCGACAACTGGTTCAACCAGCCACCGACCACCCGCACCGGCACCGTGAACCTGACCGCCAACCAGCCGGTCAGCATCGAGGTCGACTACTTCCAGGACGGCGGCGGCAGCCAGGTCAGCCTGAACTGGCAGATCCCCAACCAGAACCTGCACGATCCCGCGGTCGCGCTGGCCCGCGGCTCGGACGTCGCCGTCGTCTTCGTCAGCAACGCCGAGGGCGAGGGCGCCGACCTGAACACCATCGACCTGTCCGGTGTGCAGAACCAACTCGTCGGCGACGTCGCGGCGGCCAACCCGAACACGGTGGTCGTCGTCAACAGCGGCTCGGCGGTGACCATGCCGTGGGCGGGCGCGGTGCGGGGCATCATCGAGAACTGGTACCCGGGGCAGGAGGACGGCAACGCGATCGCCGGGCTGCTGTTCGGCGACGCCAACTTCTCCGGCAGGCTGCCGGTGACCTTCCCGCAGTCGCTGGCCGACGTGCCCGCGCACACCACGGCGCAGTGGCCCGGGCTGAACAACCAGGTGCAGTACTCCGAGGGGCTGCAGGTCGGGTACCGCTGGTACGACGCGCAGAACAAGACGCCGCTGTACCCGTTCGGGTACGGGCTGTCCTACACCACCTTCGGATACGCCAACCTGTCCGTCGGCGCGCCCGACGCCGGCGGCAACGTGGCGGTCGGCTTCGACCTCACCAACACCGGTACCCGCGCCGGTGCCGAGGTGCCCCAGGTCTACGTGAGCCAACCCGGCTCGGTCGGGGAGCCACCGCGGAATCTGCGCGGCTTCCAGCGGGTCAGCCTGAACCCGGGCCAGACCCAGCACGTCACGCTCACCCTCGCCGCGCGCAGCTTCCAGACCTGGACCGGCAACGCGTGGACCAACTCGGCCGGGGTCCACACGGTCTCGGTCGGTTCCTCGTCGCGCGACCTGCGCCTCACCGGGCAGGTCACCGTCGGCGGGACGGCACCCTCCACAGTGGTCAGTTTCCGGGCGCACGCCAACGGCCGGTACGTCACGGCGGACAACGCCGGTGCGCAACCGCTGATCGCCAACCGCACCGCGATCGGCGGGTGGGAACAGTTCGACCTGCTGGACGCGGGCAACGGCAATGTCGCGCTGCGCGCCCACGCCAACAACCAGGTCGTCAGCGCCGCGAACGCGGGCGCGGCGGCGCTGATCGCCAACCGGGCCGCGATCGGGCTGTGGGAGACCTTCCAACTCATCCACAACGCCGACGGCAGCGTCAGCCTCAAGGCGCTGGTGAACAACAACTACGTCACCGCCGAGAACGCCGGCAACAACCCGCTGATCGCCAACCGAACCGCGATCGGGCCGTGGGAAGAGTTCGACCTCATCAACAACTAGGAGCATCCACATGGGAGTTTCCCGCCGGACAGTTCTCACGTCCGCGGCGGCCGGCTCGGCGCTCGCCGGGCTGTCCCTCACCCGACTGGGCCACGCCGGTGCCGCGACGGTGCCGGCGGCCAGCCCGGTCGGTGACGTGGTCGGCAAGATCACTGTGGGGTACCAGGGCTGGTTCGCGTGCATCGGGGACGGCGCGCCGATCAACGGGTGGTGGCACTGGAGCCAGAACTGGTCGCAGCCACCGTCACCGGGCAACAACGGCACACTCCGGGCCTGGCCCGACATGCGGGAGTACACCAGGGTCTACCAGACCGCCTACGCCAACCTCGGCAACGGCCAGCCGGCCACGCTGTTCTCCTCCTACGACCAGTCCACGGTGGACACACACTTCCTGTGGATGCAGCAGAACGGCTGCGACACCGCCGCACTGCAACGCTTCAACCCCACCGGCGGCGAAGGCCCGACCCGAGACGCCGTCGCGGCCAGGGTGCGCAGCGCCGCCGAGGCGCACGGCCGGAAGTTCTACATCATGTACGACGTCAGCGGCTGGACGAACATGCAGGCCGAGATCAAGGCCGACTGGACCGCCAAAATGTCGGCGCACACCGCGTCCGGCGCGTACGCCCGGCAGAACGGCAAGCCGGTGGTGTGCATCTGGGGCTTCGGCTTCAACGACGGCAACCACCCCTGGGACCCGGCCACCTGCCTCGACGTGGTCAACTGGTTCAAGGGCCAGGGCTGCTACCTGATCGGCGGCGTACCCCGGGAGTGGCGCACCGGCACCGGCGGCTCACGCTCCGGCTATCTCGACGTCTACCACGGCTTCAACATGCTGTCCCCGTGGATGGTCGGCGCGATCGGCAACGTCAACGACTCCGACTCGGTGTACCAGAACATCAACGTCCCGGACCAGGCCGACTGCACCGCGCACGGCGTCGACTACCAGCCCTGCGTGCTGCCCGGCGACGTGTCCGCCCGCCAGCGCGCGCACGGCGACTTCATGTGGCGCCAGTTCTACAACATGGTCCGGGTCGGCGCCCAGGGCATCTACATCTCCATGTACGACGAGTTCAACGAGGGCAACCAGATCGCCAAGACCGCGCAGAACGCGTCCATGGTGCCCGCCAACTCCGGCCTGCTCGCCCTCGACGAGGACGGCACCGCCTGCTCCTCCGACTACTACCTGCGGCTGACCGCCGACGGCGGCCGCATGCTCAAAGGCCAGATCCCGCTCACCGCGACCCGGCCAACCCAGCCGGTCATCTCGGGCGGCGGTGGCACGACCACGGTGGTCAGCCTGCGGGCGCACGCCAACGGGGCCTACGTCACCGCGGAAAGTGCCGGCACCCAGCCGCTGATCGCCAACCGCGCCGCGATCGGGGGCTGGGAGCAGTTCGACCTGCTCGACGCCGGAGGCGGGAACGTGGCCCTGCGGGCGCACGCGAACAACATGATCGTCAGCGCGCAGAACGCGGGGGCGCAGGCGCTGATCGCCAACAGGACGGCGATCGGGCTGTGGGAGACCTTCCAACTCGTGCACAACGCCGACGGCAGCGTGAGCCTGCACGCGGCGGTCAACAACAACTACGTCACCGCCGAGAACGCGGGGGCCCAGCCGCTGATCGCCAACCGGACCGCGATCGGCTCGTGGGAGCAGTTCGACCTCATCACGTGACGCGAGCGCTCCGCGGTCAGCCGGGCGCCGGAACGGGTGGACCGCGAGGAGCGTCAGCCACGCCCAGCCCGCCGTGACCGTCGGGCGTTGGATGAGCTCGCCGACGGCGGAACCAAAGTGCCGCCCGCCGAGTCATCATGCTGTGGTGGATCCCGAGGGCGATGGTGCGCGGCCCGATGTCCTGGTGTTCGGCGGGCCGCGCGGCGGCGGGCGGCCGGGCCGCCGGTGGCTGCGCCGCCTGGCGTTGCCGCTGGCGCTGGTGGCCGGTGCCGGCGTGGCTGTCGTCGTCCATGCCGGCCGCGGGACGGACCCGTCCGGTGCGCCGGCATCGCGCCCGTCGACCGTCGCCAGCTCACCCCCGCCGATCGGGCAGCGGACGCCGTCCCCGGATCCCGTGGTCACCGAGGTGGGCCGGCCGCTGCTCGGCGTGACGGCGGGCTGGGAACTGTTCGGGCGGGGCCAGGACGGCGTGGTCCGCGTACAGTTCGCCCGGGGCCGCGTCACCAGTACCGGCGTGCCGCCGCTCGCGAGCACCGGCCCGGTGTCGTTCGTCGCCGGGCGGGACTGGGCGGTCGTCCGGCCGCTGGACGTGGTACCCGGCTATGTCGTGCGGGATGGGCAGGCCGCCCGGCCGCTGGCCGGGGCACTCGGCTGGATGGGGCCGGTCCTGCCCGGCCCGGACCAGACGCACCTGTGGGCGCCGGTCGGCAGCGTCGAGCACCCGGCGATGGCCCTGGTCGATTCCGCCGGCCGGCCGACCGGGGTGTCCGTGCCGATTCCGGCGACCATGGCGAGGTTCGCCGATCCCGACGGCGCCGGGTACCTGCTTCTCCGCGGACCCGGTGGGGTCTACGACGCCCGGCCCGGCAGCCTGCGCCGGATCACCACCGGCGAGCTGCTGGCGGCCGGTCCGACCCGCTGGCTCGGCCTGGAGTGCGACGACCGGTACCGCTGCGCGACCGTGGTCATCGACCGGGACACCCGTGCGCACACCGCCGGCGGGCCGGTGGTGGAGCCCGGCGCAGGGACCGGCGTCATCTCGCCGGACGGGACCACGGCCGCGCTGCGCGAGGCGACCGGCGTGCACCTGGTGCGGCTGCCCGGCGGCGCGGACCGCCGGCTCGCGGTACCCGGGAACGAGTCGTTCGAGCACGGGAGCATGGTCTGGTCGCCGGACAGCCGCTGGCTGTTCGTCGCGGGCGGCAACGGCCGGCTGTACCCGGTCGACGCCGCCACGGGCGAGGTCCACGCTCTCGGCGCGCCGCTCCCGCCGCTGACCCAACTGGCGATCCGGAAGACCTGACGGGCATCAGGCCGGCGGGCCGACGATGCCGTACTCGCGGATCTTGCGGTAGATCGTGGCGCGGGACATGCCGAGCGCCTTGGCCGCCCTGGCCTTGTTGCCCGACATGTCGGCCAGGCTCTGCACGATCGCGTCGCGCTCCATCGACTCCAGCGGGCTGAGCAGCCGGCGGCTCACCGTGCGGCACTCCGGCGGCAGGTCGTCCGGCTGGATCGCCCCGGTCCGGCGGCGCTGGACGACCCGCTTGAGGACCTGCCACAGCTGCTCGACGTTGCCCGGCCAGCTCGACCGCATGAGCAGTTGCATCGCCTCGGGCGTGCACACCAGCCGGTCGTCCTGGCTGAGCCGCGCCAGGAACACCGGTACGAGTTCGGCCAGGTCCTCGCTGTGGTGGCGCAGCGGCGGCAGCTCGACGGTACCGGGGAACAGGCGCAGCAGGTCCACCAGTTCCCGGGAGTCCGGCCCGTTGCCCAGGGTGACCACCACCCACGGCGCGTCCGGCCGGCCCGCCGCAACGGCCTCGCGCAGCACCGTGGCGAGCGCCTCCAGTTGCCGGGGGTTGAGCTGGTCGACGTGGCGCACCACGAGGGCCACCTCGTACTCGGCCAGCTCCCGCCGGGCCCGCGACAACCAGTCCGGCTCCGCGGGATCCAGCACGCGCAGCCGGCCGCCCGGGTGCCGCCGCTGGTACACCGACCGGACCACGGCCAGCTTCCCGACGCCCGGCTCGCCGCGCAGCGCGAGCCATTCGCCCGAGTCGTAGGCCGCGTCGACCTGGTGGCAGCCGCGCAGCCAGAGCGGGCCCGCGCCCACCAGGCCGGGCAGGATCAGCCGGGTCGCCATGGCGGCCTGCGCGGTCTGCTGGCCGACCGGCGCCATCAGCTTCACGTGCACCACGCCGCCGGCCGCGGGGTTGTCCTCGCGCACCGGCCGGCAGTACATCCGGGCCTCGACCCCGGTCGGCAGGTCCACCACGACGGCGCCACGGTGCGGGCTCAGCAGCGCCTCGGCCGCCCGCCCGAGCAGCACCGACTGGTCGCCGGGGTCGAGGATCTGGCGGGCGTACTCGTTGAGCATCACCATGTCGTGGTTGAACGCGAACACGATCCCGGCGCTGCGCCGGCAGGCCCGCAGGTACTCCTGGAGCAGCTCGAACTCGCGTATCCCGCCGTCGATCAGCAACGCCTGCCGGATCTGGTCCGCGGTGGTCTTGGCCAGCGAGATCAGCAGCGGCCCGGCGTCCCTGCGCCAGCAGGTCAGGTCCACCGCGCCGATGGTCTTGCCGGAGATCGGATGGTGGATCGGCACCGCGGCGCAGCCGAGGTCTTCCAGGTTCTCCGCGTAGTGCTCGTGGCCGAACACGTGCATCGGCCGGCCGCCCTCCAGCGCGGTGCCGATGCCGTTGGTGCCGACGGAGGCCTCCGCGTAGCTGAAGCCCGGCGCGAGCTGGACACCGTCGAGGTGCCGCTGGAGATCGTGGTCGGCGACCAGCCGGCTGAGCACCACGCCGGCCTGGTCGGTCAGGATGATGCTGATCGGCTGGCCGTCCAGGTGCTCGCGGAGGTTGCGCAGGACCGGCATGGCGCTGCGGATCAGCGGCGTCTCCAGGTTGGGGTCGCGGACGTAGTCCAGCTTGATGTGATCGGCCGCGACGTGCCAGTTCCGGGAGCGCCACCACGATGCCAGGATCGCGGCACGGACCTGGTTCGGCTCGACCGGCTCGGCGGTGAGGAAACGTTCCCGGGCGGCGGCCAGTTTCCCGCCGCCGGCCGGCGGCGGTAGGTAGATCGGTGCGAGTGGCATGGGCACCCCCCTCGCCTCCCGAGACGCCTCGCTGTGGCCGGGGCCGGCCCGCGGGGGTGTCGAGGTCGCCTCGTGGTTCCACCTTAGGCGCCGGGCTGCCGGCAGGTGTCTCAAGTTGAGACCGCAGTTTCGCACCAGGCGGCATGTGATCGGTCCATGGAAGGAGCGGAAACGGAGCAGTTCAACCCGTGGAGCATCGTCCATCTGGTCTTCCACCACCTGGCCGGCCGGGGTCTGCATCCGACATTGGGTTCCGGCGGCGACCCGGGCGCCGCGGCCGCGCAACTGCTCCGCGCGCTGGGCATCGAGCCGGCGGCCGAGGGCGACGTCCAGGTGGCGCAGCACGTCCGCGAGCACCTGGCCGATCTGCGCCACGCGATGTTCGACGAGGACTGACCGGTCGCACTGCCTCATGTTGAGACCCCCGCACCTTCCGGGACGCGATGTGATCCGGGTTGGAGGGTCGGATCGGCAGATCGAGCGACTGAGGAGTTGTGATGAGTCGCCAGAGCGTGGCCAGAGCGCACCAGAAGATCCAGGAGTTGTCCTGGGAACCGATGTACCACGAGCCGGTGTCGCAGTACGGCACCGATTACACGTTCCAGAAGGCACAGAAGAAGGATCCGCTCAAGCAGGTACTGCGGTCCTACTTCCCGATGCAGGAGGAGAAGGACCACCGCGTCTACGGCGCGTCCGACGGCGCCATCCGGGGCAACATGTTCCGCCAGGTGCAGGAGCGCTGGCTGGAATGGCAGAAGCTGTTCCTGAGCATCATCCCGCTGCCGGAGATCTCGGCGGCGCGGGCGATGCCGTTGCTGTTCCGGACGGTACCCAACCCGGAGCTGCACAACGGTCAGGCGATCCAGATGATCGACGAGGTACGGCACTCGACGATCCAGCAGAACCTCAAACGCCTGTACATGAACAACTACATCGACCCGGCCGGCTTCAACTCGAGCCTGCGCAACTTCCAGAACGACTACTGCGGCACGATCGGCCGGCAGTTCGCTGAGGGGTTCATCACCGGCGACGCCATCACCGCGGCGAGCATCTACCTCACGATCGTGGCCGAGACGGCGTTCACCAACACGCTGTTCGTCGCCATGCCGGCCGAGGCCGCCGCCAACGGCGACTACCTGCTGCCGACGGTGTTCCACTCGGTGCAGTCCGACGAGTCCCGGCACATCAGCAACGGGTACGCCACGCTGCTGATGGCGCTCGCCGACGAGAGCAACCACCAGTTACTGGAGCGCGACCTGCGCTACGCCTGGTGGAACAACCACCGGGTGGTGGACGCGGCGATCGGCACGTTCATCGAGTACGGCACGAAGGACCGCCGCAAGGACCGGGAGAGCTACGCGGAGATGTGGCGGCGGTGGATCTACGACGACTACTACCGCAGCTACCTGGTACCACTGGAGAAGTACGGCCTGGTCATCCCGCACGACCTCATCGAGGAGGCGTGGAACCAGATCTGGAACAAGGGGTACGTGCACGAGGTGGCGCAGTTCTTCGCCACCGGCTGGCTGGCCAACTACTGGCGGATCGACCCGATGACCGACAAGGACTTCGAGTGGTTCGAGTACAAGTACCCCGGCTGGTACGACCGGTACGGAAAGTGGTGGGAGAACTACAACCGCCTGTCCCGCCCGAACGGGCACCACCCGATCGTGGCCGAGGACGTGGACTACCAGTACCCGCACCGGTGCTGGGTCTGCATGGTCCCCTGCCTGGTCCGCGAGGACATGGTGATGGCCGAGGTGAACGGCCAGTGGCGCACGTACTGCCACGAGGCGTGCCGGTGGACCGACACGGTCGCGTTCCGGCCGACGTACCAGGGCCGGCAGACGCCGAACATGGGCCAGCTCATCGGCGCCCGCGAGTGGGAGACGCTCTACCACGGCTGGAACTGGGCCGACGTGGTCACCGACATGGGGTACGTGCGCGACGACGGCAGGACGATGGTGGCGCAGCCGCACCTCAACCTCGACCCCACGAAGATGTGGACGCTGGACCACCTGCGCCGCATGCCGCCGCTGCAGAGCCCGAACGTGCTGCTCAACGAGATGTCGCC
>JBBWZQ010000146.1:0-5179 GCA_039649115.1 Micromonosporaceae bacterium
TGCGGAGATCCATGGTCTTGGCTCTGCCGCGATATCGTCAGCTCCCGAGAAGCCGTCTCGTCGCACTCGCGACCACTCGCAAGATTGATTCACTCTTCCGCTGATCGTGCGCCTTTCGGCCACGAGAACGGGATGCCTCTATACAATTGGGTGCCGGGCATCAGGCGCCGTGGGTTCGACCGTGGTTCGGGATGGGTGAGCCGAACCGAATGACGTTCCCATCAGGATCGACCACGGCACCCTCGTGCCGCCCCCATTCGGTGTCCTGTGGCCCGTGCACCGCCACTCCCGCGGCACGCCACTGCGCCGCGAGTTCGTCGGAATCGTCAACGAACAGGTACGCCGAGCTGGTTCGGCCGTCCGGATCGGATACCACGCCCAGATGGATCTCCACGCTGTCCCGGGAGACGAAGCCGTAGCCTCCGGGTGGATACCTCCGGACGTCGAAGCCGAGACGCCGGTAGTGGTCCATGGCAAGCTCAAGATCACGGACTGGAAAGATCGGCGCGATCCGGTGCATGGTGCCCACACCTCATCCTGGCAAGAAAGCACCCCAGGCGCCATCCCCAGCGCCAGGCCGCAGCATGAATCATGTGCGCGCTCATCCTGCAACCGCCGGTCGCGTGGTGGCCCGTATCCCAGTACGGCACCGGCAACGACCAGCAACATGGTTACTGTCCGGCCGAACAGGTTGAATCGCACGGTGCGGACAACCGGCGGCAGGCCTGCAGGCGCTGGCGTGGCACGGGCTCGTCGACACCCTGCCCGCGGCGCCGGGTGGCGGCGGCTTTACCCCTACCCTGTTCAGGTTCCGCGCTCGTCGGGCACGTCGAGGGTCAGTTGCACCGAACTGCGATAGGCGTCGGACCGCTGCGGCTGCGCGCCGCTCGGCTCATCGCGGCCGGTCCACACCTTCACGGCCCGGTATCCGAAGCCGTCCTGTCCGGCCGCCTCGGCTCGGAACTGCACGTTCGCCCCCGGCGTCAGCTGCCGGTAACCGTCGGCCGCGATCGCGGAGAAATGCACCCAGCAGCCGCCCGGTACGTCGGGCCCGTCGATCACACCCCAGCCTTCCTCGGGATGGAACTCGCGGACGACACCACAACTGACCACGTCCACAGCGTGCAGGTCTTCGACGGCATTCGCGACCGGATTTCCAGAGGCGCCGTCCCGCGCCGACCAAGTGGGCGGACCCGACCGCTTGCCGGCTGCCGCCATGTCATTGACGGGTACGTCGCCTGGACCCGCGGCGCCGCCCGGGCCTGGGCGCCCATCTGAATGCCCAGACGCGGTTGCCCGTCATCGGTCTAAACCAATCGCCTTCCATCATCCGCCTTGCAACACGAAAACCTCGCGCGATCATGAGCCACGCGGCACGATGACCACGCGCACGACTGGCCCGGACACGCCGTCGGCGACGTACCGTCGCCGACGCTCGTCAGAAGCATTCACCAACCTCGCCCGGCTCAACGTCGACGGCAAAGCCGGTGAGCGGTGGATCGTCTCGCCGAAATCCTCGCCCGGTACGGCTACCCCAACAGCGTCGTCGCCCTTCCCCCTCGGCCAGCTCTGCGGGCGGCGGCTAGGCTGCTGCGGTGTGAGCGAAGGTGAGCTGCTGACCGGGGATGGCGTCACCCAGGGGATCGTGCGGATCGGGGACACGGTGCGGCGACCGCTGCGGCCGTTCAGCCTGACCGTGCAGGCGTACCTCGCCCACCTGCGCGACGCCGGGTTCACCGGCGCGCCGCTTCCGTTCGGCGTCGACGAGCAGGGGCGCGAGATGCTGTCGTTCGTCCCCGGTGACGTGCCGCGCAACCCGCTGCCACCGGAGACGGCGGGCGACGACGTGCTCGTCGCCCTGGCCCGGCTGATCCGTACGCTGCATGAGGCGTCGGCCGGGTGGGCGCCGCCGCCCGGCGCGGTGTGGGGCGGGACGCCGGCCAACGTGGGACGGATCACCGAACGGACCGAGCTGGTCAGCCACCGCGACTACTACCCGGGCAACGTGGTCTTCCGCGACGGGCTGCCCGTCGCGCTGATCGACTTCGACCTGGCCATGCCGACCACCCGGCTCTACGACATCGCGAACGCGCTGTGGTATTGGGCGCCGCTGCGCGATCCGCGGGACCGGGCGCCCGCGTTCGCGGAGGCCGACATCCCGTACCGGGTCGCGGTGTTCGCGGACGCCTACGGCATGACGGCGCGGCATCGCGCGGAGCTGGCGCCGTTCGCCGTCGACATGGCGCGCCGCTATCACGAGGATTCCCGCGCCTCGGCCGAGCTGGACCCGGTGTTCCGCAAGCTATGGGAGGACGGCGCCAAGGACGAGCTGCCGCGCGCCGAGGCGTGGCTGCGCGAGGCGGCCCCGGCGATCACCGCTCGCCTCGGCCAGCCGGGCTAGGCCGGCCCCGGCCAGTTCGCAGACCGTCCGACGCAGGAGCACAACAGGATCTGTTCCGCTGGTGACCAGCCCTCGTCACGAGCTCGCGTCGCCACTCGGATGCCCACGGACGACATCGCTGACCAAGACCAGCAGGCCACCGAGAACAACACCGATGAGCGGCGCCACCACGTCCATGCCTCGCTGGTGTCCGAGACGTCAAGCGTGTCCGAGATGGGCGTGCTGCACGCGACCGGTCGGCACAGGCGCGCTGAGGATATCCGAGCCTGGCAGCTTGGGCCCATCGAACGAATACGACCAACTTCGAATATGGACAGTGCACCAGTTAATAGAGATCTCTCGATACTTTCGGTGGGTCGTGCACGGTGGGGGATGTGGGGTACGCGTCGTGGCATCTGCGCCTCGACGTGGAACCCTAGAGCTGTCCGGCCGCCAACGCCTTTCGTAGCGTCCGGCTCTGGATCCGGTCGACCACGGCGACGCCGTTGCGGTCGACGTCGGTCATTGTCGCGCCAGCGGCGAGGAGCATCCGGACGATCTCGATCTGAAGTCCGCCGGTTTTGGCCGTTCCGCTCGCTCCGGTCGGTGCGACCGCGAGGTGCAGCGCTGTTGAGCCCGCCTTCTTGGTCGCGGCGCGCGGATCGGCGCGAGCGGACAGCAGCGCGGCCACCGCTGCTGGGCTTCGCGCGCGGACCGCGCGGTGCAGGGCCGTCACCCCGCCGCGATCCGGTCGGTCAACCGCCGCACCATGAGAAACCAGCAGCTCGATAACGAGCTGCTGAGCGGCCGGGTCCCACGTCGCTGAGGACGGCCGCGGATCGCAGGCGTAGTGCAAGGCGGTCGCGCCGTGCCGGTTGACGGCGTCCACGGGGGTACCGGCGGCGAGCAGCGCACGGGCGGCGTCGTACCGCAGCCCTGCCGCGGCGAGGTGCAAGGGTGTATCGCCCCGGTAGAGCCTGTGCGGCAGCTCCGCAACGAGGACTTCCTGTTCCCTGCGCTGTGCGACCGCGCTGGGCGTTCTGGCGGCAATCGCCGCGATCTCGGACGAGTCGTTCGCGAGTACTGCCACGAGGATGGGTTCCACGGGTTCAGCATGCATGACGTAGCCCGGCCCCGCGCCGGCTGGCCAGCGGGCGCTGGAACTCGCGTACGCCGTCATTTCCCGCGTCCACGCCGATTCGGGCCACCAGGATCCTCCGCGAAGCGCTGGTCGGCCCGCAGACGGTTCGCAGACTTCGACCGGATCGGACACCCAAAGTCGGCGGCGATCACCTTGAAGTCAGACGCGGCGCCCGTATCAGCGGTGCGGTGACCGCGCCGTGTAGCGCGTCGAGTACGTGCCGTGCCCCGGTACTGTCTCCGTCTACGGTGGACTGCCGTTCCGCGCGGGAAACAGTGAGCCGGCCGGCCAGGAGCCGGTACAGGGTTTCGGGTGGCATGGTGACGGTGGCGGCGGGCAGGTGAGCGGGGCCGCTGCGGATGGTGAGGCGGCCATCGTCGACGCCGAGGTCGAAGCTCTCGTTACCGATCCGCAGCTCGACGGTCCGGTCGGCGGGCATGGCGACCGGACGGCCCGAGGCGTTGAGCAGTACCCAGGCGGGCCGCACTGCGTCCCGCTCCTGCGGTGCCGGGCCGTAGCGCTCGCCCCAGGCGCGTAGTTCGCCGAGCGCGGCGCGCAGGGCACGGCCCGCCTCGGTGAGTTCGTACACCGTGACGGCGGTCGGCGGTGGGAGTACCCGCTGGGTGACGACGCCGGCCGCGTGGAGGTCTTTGAGGCGGTTGGCGAGCAGGTTCGTCGGTACCCCGGGCAGCCCGGCGAGGAGGTCGGTGTATCGCCGTGGGCCGAGCAGGAGTTCACGCACCACGAGCAGGCTCCACCGCTCGCCGACCACGTCGAGCGCCCGGGCGAGCGGGCAAAGCTGTCCATATCTCTTCACTTGACAAAGTGTACGCCCAACTTGATTAAATGAAGTGTATGAGTGGACTGGTGTTGGTGACCGGCGCGGCCGGCGGAACGCAGGGCGCGACCGGGCGGCGGGTCGCCGAGGCGCTACTGGCAGGCGGGACCCCCGTGCGCGCGTTCGTGCGTACCCGGGACACGCGGGCCGCGCGGCTCCAAGAGATGGGCGCGGAGTTGGCGGTGGGGGATCTGCGGGAGATCGCCGACGTCGAGGCGGCACTGGCCGGCGTGGACCGGGTGTTCTTCACCTATCCGGTACTCGATGGGCTGCTGGACGCGACCGCGGTGTGCGCGGCTGCGGCCCGGGCGGCCGGGGTGATGCGGCTGGTGGAGGTGTCGCAGTTGCGACCGGGTACCGACGCCGCGAGTCCGCGTACCCGCCAGCACTGGGTGTCGGAACAGATCTTCGACGCGGCCGCGGTCGGCGCGGTACACCTGCGGGCAACGGTGTTCTTCGAGAACATCGGGGTACTGGCGACGGTGGGCAGCGCGAGCGGGGAACTCGCCGTGCCGCTCGGGCCGCGGACCAACGCGATCCCGCTCGTCGCGGCGGCGGACGTGGCACGGGTGGCAACGGTACTGCTGGCCGACCCGGCCCGGCCGGCCCGACCCGCTTACCACCTGGTCGGCGCGGTACCGACGATCGCCGAGCTGGTCGCGGAATTCGGTGCCTCGCAAGGGATTGCGCTGCGGTACGTGGACGTCGACCCGCAGGTGTGGCGGGACCGGATGCTGGCGGCCGGCTGGACGCCGCACACCGTCGAGCACCTCGCCAGGCTCTGGCCGGTGATCGCCGCCGCCGCGCAGAGCAACCCGGA
>JBBWZQ010000162.1:0-12971 GCA_039649115.1 Micromonosporaceae bacterium
GGGGAGATCGGTAGTTGCCGGCGGATTGCGCAGGTGACTGCGCGATTGTCCGGCAGGTTGCGATCACCTCGGGCAGGTGCGGCCTGAGCCGGCGTGGTCTGGGCCGCTTGCCGTGATGGCTGGCCGGGCGCTGGCGGCTCCGGGGTGACGGTCGTGGAGTGGGCGGGGAGATCGGTAGTTGCCGGCGGATTGCGCAGGTGACTGCGCGATTGTCCGGCAGGTTGCGATCACCTCGGGCAGGTGCGGCCTGGGCCGGCGTGGTCTGGGCCGCTTGCCGTGATGGCTGCCGGGCGCTGGCGGCTCCGGGTGACGGTCGTGGAGTGGGCGGGGAGATCGGGAGTTGCCGGCGAATTGCGCAGGTGACTGCGCGACTCTCCGGCAGGATGCGATCGCCGACGCCGACGCCGACGCCGACGCCGACGCAGAGTTGAGCTGGGCTGGGCCGGCCGGCCGGGCTGGCTGGGCCGGGCCGGGTTGAGCTGGGCTGGGTCGGGGTCAGGGCTCGCCAGGGCGCCAGCGCCGGCGGGCGCCGCGCGACAGCACGCTTGCCAGCAGGAGCACCGCACCGGCCAGCGCCACCGCGACGCCGGACAGCACCAACGCGTCGCCACGCGAGTCCGCGGCCGCGACCGTTCCCCGACCCCGGTCCGCCGCGCCGAGCGGGTGCCGCGCCGCTGGTGCCGCGGTCGCCGGCACCTCGGTCACGGCCCGGTAGGGGTTGAGCACGCCGTAGCCGTACTGGGTGCCGGGTCGGGAGTCGGGCGCCGGGTCGGCGGTACCCGTGATGCGGGCGGTCACGTCCCGGACCCGGGACAGGCCGGTGGGTGCCGCCGTGCGCGGGTACCGGGACATGATCAGTGCGGCGGTCGCCGATACGAACGGCACCGCGAAGCTGGTACCGGTGAACGAGCCGAGGCCGGACGGGGGCACCGCGGCCGTCACGTCGGCTCCCGGTGCCGTGATGTCCACATAGGACCCCACCTGCGAGTCGGCCAGCCGGGCGCCGTCGGCGCCGATCGCGCCCACGCCGATGACATCGGGGTAGCCGGCCGGGTACGGCACGGGATCCGGGCCGGGTGAGCGGCCGTGTGCGTTCCCGGCGGCGGCCACCACGACGGCCCCGGCCTGTACCGCGTCGCGGACCGCCTGGCGCACCAGGGCGTCGTCCCGGTACAGCACCATCGAGATGTTCAGTACCCGCGCCCCGTCGCGTACCGCCGTGGTGATCGCCTGCGCGAGCCCCGCGGCGGTACCGGCGCGCCCGGCGGACGGGGTGTCGCCGGTCTCGGTCACCCGGATCGGGAGGATCCTCGCGCCGGGCGCCAGTCCGGCGAATCCGCTACCGGGCACCGGACCGGCCGCGATGACGCTGGCCACGGCGGTGCCGTGCGCGACGCAGTCGGTCCGGCCGTCACCGCCACCGGAGCCGGGCAGGAAGTCGTGACCTTTCAGCACCGCCCGGCGCAGCTGCGGGTGGCGCGCGTCCACCCCGGAGTCGATCACGGCCACGGTCACCCGGCTGCCGTCGGCGATACCGGTGAGGCGCTGCGGCTCGTACCGGCGCTGCGGCCACGGCACCGCGGTGATCCGCGAACCGGCGGGCAGGCGGGTACCGGCCGGGCAGCCGGCGGCGGCCGCGGCCGGTATCGGCGCCGCGAGGACGGCCGGTACCGTCATTGCGACGAGCGCCGCGCACACCGCGACACTGGACGTGGCACGCGGGTGGAGTACTCTGACGCCACGCATCTGTCCTCCGACCGGGAGTAGTCGTGTCCCGGCCCGGATCGTAATGGTAGAGACCGGTTTCCGGCGGCCCGTCCTGGCTGGCCTGCCGGCTGCGCGACGTGCCGTTGGCCTTGTAGGTTAGGTTGCGCGAGCACGTGTGTGCGGATGGCGCGGTGGAGGTGGTGCCTGTGACCGAGCCGAGCGAGGTCACGGGCTTGCGCGTCCAAGCCCCGCACCGCACATGCGGCATCGCACGGGGATGGCCAGTGAGGTGACGAGTGACTGACTGGGAGCCTGCCAGCGAGGCCGAGGCGGCGATGCGGGACGCGTTGCGCACCGGCGACCAGGAGCTGTACTTCCGCATCCTGGCCCGGATCGACCTCCTGCTGCCGGTGTCGCCGGACGCGGCGGCCGGCCAGGCGCCGATGGGCTGGGGCACCTGGACAACCGGGGGCCGCACGCACGTCCTCGCGTTCACCACCCCGCAGGCGATGCGCAGCTGCCTGGCGGAGCATGTCGGCTCGGCGCGCAAGGTCGCATACCAGGATCTCGCGGACGCGTGGCCCAACCACGAGTGGTGGCTCGCGATCAACCCGGGGCTGCCGATCGAGGGGTACCTGCCGGCGTGGTTCGTCGCCCAGCTCTCGCGCGGTGACGTGCGGTTGCCCGGCCGCACGATCGGCGCGCGGGCGAGGGTCGAGGCGGCCACGGCGCGGCCTCGGGGAGCGGCGCCCATTCCGGCCCAGTCGGAGGGCCTGCCCCGCCGGCCGGTGCCGCCGCAGAGTTCGGGCGGCACGCACGCTCCGGCTCCCGCGCCACCGGCTCCCGTGCCACCGGCCGTCCCCGCACCCGCGCATCTCGCCGTGCCGCCACCAGCGCCAGCGCCGCCACCCGTGCCACCGCCGGCCCCGGCGCCATCTGAGCCGAACTGGGCCCCGCGTTCGCCCGCACCATCTGAGCCGAACTGGGCCCTGCGGTCGCCCGAGTCGTCCGAGCCGAACTGGTCTCCGCGTTCGCCCGCACGATCCGAGCCGAACTGGGACCCGCGTTCGCCCGAGCCGTCCGAGCCGAACTGGGCTCCGCGTTCACCCGCACCATCTGAGCCGAATTGGGCCCCGCGTTCGCCCGAGCCGTCCGAGCCGAACTGGGACCCGCGTTCGCCCGCGCCGGCCGAGCCCGGTTGGTCCCCGCGGTCGCCCGCGGCATCCGAGCCCAGCTGGACCCCGCGGACGCCCGCGCCGTCCGAACCCATCCCACCGCTGCCGGAGCGGCCGACGACGTACCGGGCGCACGCGTCACCGATACCCGCGCAGCCCGTGGCCGACCGGGCACCCGTACCCCCACCAGCACCGCCACCGCCCCCGGCCCCGCCGCCGCCCGAAGTCCCGGCCGAGTCGGCCGCGGCGCCGCTGCCCCTGCCGACCACGGAGCCGCCGTTCGATCCGGCCAATGACGTCGAGGCGGACCTGCTCGTCGCGGCGTCCGACGGCCACACTGACAGCTTCCTGTCGACGCTGCTGCTGGCCAAGGTGCTGCTTCCGGTCGCGCCCGGCGCGTCCACCGCGGTGCGACCGGGTGACCCCGGCTTCGAGTGGCGGCGCGAGGACGTGGAGGGCCAGCCCTACGTCGTGGTGTTCACCTCTTACGAGCGGATGGTCGAGCACCTGCCCGTCGATACCGCGGCGCTGACCACGAAGTTCGTGCAGCTGATCGGGGTGTGGCCCGACGACTCGTGGTCGTTCGCGGTCAACCCGGGCTCTCCGGTGGGTGCCACGCTGCCGGGCGGGCAGATCAGGGCACTCGCCGCCTGGGCGGCCGAGGTGGGGCTGTCGGACGAGCCGTCGGTGGAGTTCGAGCCGATCGACTCGCCCAAGGCGGCGCCGGTCGGTCCGGTGGCGGAGCGACCGGTGGTCATGCAGAAGCCGGTGGCGCCAACGCAGGTGGCGTACTTCCTGGAGCGCGGGTACGACCGGGTGTCCGGGTTCGTGCACCGGGCCAGCGAGGTGGCGCACCTGACCACGCCGGAGCAGCTGTACGCGGCGCTCGGGCTGGGGTACGCCGGGTCGCCGTTCAAGCCGTCCGACGACGAGGTGTTCGTGCTGCGCTGGATCGCGTACCGGCCCAACCTCTACCGGATCCCGTACGGCGGGCGCGACGAGACCGGCATGCGGGCCATGCAGGGCTGGATGATCGAGCGCGCGCCGTTCCGGGGCAACGGCTTCGCGCCGGGTGAGAGTGACGACGTGATCGCCGAGTTCAAGGTGGACAGCGCGCGGTTGCCGCACAACGCGCAGATGTGGCGGATCAGCCGGGAAGGGACAGAGACCCTCATCGCCGTACTCGACACGGACGGACCGCGCTGGGTACAGGTCTCCGGACCCGAGGAGCGTGCCTGATGCGTGACGGGTTCATCTGCCGCTGGCGGGGTCAGGAGTACGAGGCGGGCCCGGACGGCGCCGAGGTCCGCCTGTACACCGCCGGGCCGGCCGAGGGCTTCGAGCAACTGCGGCCCGACCGGCACCGGCGCGTCGTACCGATGAGCGAGGTCGCCGACCTGTGCTACGTGCGCACCGTGTGCAACTGGCGTGGCGAGCCGTTCATCGTGCTCGGCGAGCACGACGCGTGGCTGCGCGTCGAGTACACCGGCGGCAGGGCACCGGTCGCGGCATCCCTGGGCCTGGAGGAGTTCGACTTCGGCGTGTACCAGGGCTGGGCGCCGGCCGCGGAGATCGCGGACGTGCGCGAGTACCGGGTCTGAGTGCGCGCTACTGCTCCTTGGCCCAGCGCAGGATCTCGCCGGTGATCAGTTCGGGCGCCTCCACGTGCGGGAAGTGGCCGATACCGTCGAGCAGCCGCCACTCGTACCGGGCGATGACGTAGCGGCCTGAGCCCTGCGCGGTGCGGGGCAGGATCGCGGTGTCCGCGGCGCCGTGCAGTTGCAGGGTCGGCGTGACGATCGGCTGCTGCAACAGCTTCACGAAGCGGTACCCGTGCAGGCGCAGCACCGACCGGAACGCCCACCGGTACGCCTCCAGCGCGCAGAACGAGACCTGCGGGATCTGCATGGCCGTGCGGCACCGGCGCTCGTAGTCGGCGAAGTCCGGCCCGCCCACCCAGTCGGGCCCGCCCCACCGGCGCAGGTAGTCGCCGATCAGCTCCGCGTCGTCGCGGGTCAGCACGTGTTCGTAGCGCGGGATCTGGAACCGCAGGACCGGCCCGGCCGCGGCGAACTGGCCGCGCGGGTCCGCGGCGAGCGAGGCGCGCAGCCGCAGCGGGTGCGCGGCTCCGGTGACCACGAGCCGGCGCACCAGGCGCGGGTGGAAGGCCGCGGCGGTCCACGCGAGCATCCCGCCGTACCCGGCGCCGACCAGCACCGCCGAGCGCTCGCCGAGCGCCCGGATCAGGCCGGCCACGTCGCCCGCCATCGTGTACCCGTCGTACCCGCGCGGCGGCTTGTCGCTGGCCCCGTACCCGCGCAGGTCCACCGCGACGGCGCGGAAGCCCGCGTCGGCCACCATGCGCAACTGGTGCCGCCAGGCCCACCAGAACTCGGGGAAACCGTGCAGGAAAAGGATGAGTGGTCCGGTGCCGGCCTCCACCACGTGGAAGCGGCTGCCGTTGGCGCTGACGTAGCGGTGCGCCCACGGTCCGTCAATAAGGACGGCGGCCTCGTCCACCGCCTTGGTCAGGCCGCCGCGCCGAGTCCCCGTCACGAGCTCAGCGTAGGGTGCGGAGGCTGTGCTTGTGCTGTGTGGTAAGGGAGATCTCAGGGGCGAGTCGGGGTCATCTCGGGGTCTACTATCTGTAAGAAACCTTGCCGATCGATGGGGGGAGCACGGATTGACCCACCTTGCCGGCTCCTCACGGCTGCTGCGCGCGATGAACGAGAGCGCGGCACTGGCCCACCTGCTCGAACACGGCCAGCTCACCCGCGCCGAACTGCGCGAGCTCACCGGCCTGTCCAAGCCGACCGTCTCAGACGCCGTTCGCCGGCTGACCGATGCCGGCCTGGCTGTGGTCGTCGGGCACGTCAGCGCCGGCCCCGGCCCCAACGCCGAGGTGTACGCGGCCAACCCCGATGCCGCGTACGCCATCGCGGTGTCGGTGCGGGAGACCGCGTTCACGGAGGAGCCCGCCCTGGTCGCGGCGGTCTGCGACGTGTCGGGCGAGGTGCGGGCACGGGTCGAGCGGCCGGTGGACTTCCAGGGCACCGACCCGGTCGACGCCGTCGCGCGCACCGTCGAGGAGCTGCGGGCCAAGGTGGGCGGCCGGGGCGACGACGGCATCGGGTACGTGCAGATCGGCGTCGCGGGTGCCTATAACCCGCGTACGGAGACGATCCACCACGTCGACGTGCCCGGCTGGAACCGGCCGGGTCTGGTCGGCGAGCTGCGCGAGCGCATCGGCATGCGGGTCGGGGTCGACAACGACGTGAACCTGGCCGCGGTCGCCGAGCGGCGGCGCGGGGTGGTCGGCGACGCCGAAGGTTTCGCGCTGCTGTGGTTCGCCGAGGGACTGGGCCTGGCCATCGACCTGGGCGGCACGCTGCTGCGAGGGGCTCGCGGCGGGGCGGGCGAGATCGGCTACATGCCGCTGTACGCGGCGGACGGGCGCCAGTACGGCGACTTCCAGGACCTGGTGGGCGGGCGCGCGGTGCTGAGCCTGGCCAGCGAGCACGGGGTACCCGGTGAGACGCCCGCGGAGGCGGTCGCGGCCGCCACGGAGTCCGCCGGCGCCGGCGAGGCGTTCCTGACCGCGCTCGCCGATCGCATCGTGGTGGGCCTGGCCGCGGTGGTCGCGGTGCTGGATCCGCCGCTCGTGGTGCTCGCCGGCGAGGTCGCGCAGGCCGGTGGGGAACCCCTGCGCGCCGCGGTGTCCACGGCCCTGCAACGCACCGCCACCCTGGAGACCGCCGTCGAGATCACCACCATCACGGAAGACGCCGTACTCCTGGGCGGCCTGGACGCCGGCCTGGCCGAAGTCCGCGAAGCCCTCCTCGCCTCGCTGCACCACTAACCCCCACCGGCCCGCCACTCCACCGCGCCGCCGCCCGGTGGGGCGGAGGTGGTCAGTCTTCGGCGGATTTGGCGGATTGCATGCCGGTGGCGATGAGGTCCATGACTGTGGAGTCCTGCAACGTGGTCACGTCGCCCAGGGAGCGGTTTTCGGCGACGTCGCGGAGGAGGCGCCGCATGATCTTGCCGGATCGCGTCTTGGGCAGCTCGGAGACGAGCATGATCTGGCGCGGCTTCGCGATCGGTCCCAACGTGTGCGCGACGTGGTCGCGCAGCTCCTTGAGCAGCGTGTCGTCGGCCTCGGCCGAGCCGCGCAGGATCACGAAGGCCACGATGGCCTGGCCGGTGGTCGGGTCGGTCGCGCCGACGACCGCGGACTCTGCCACCTTCGGGTGGCTGACCAGCGCGGACTCCACCTCGGTCGTGGATATGTTGTGGCCGGAGATGAGCATCACGTCGTCGACCCGGCCGAGCAGCCAGAGGTCGCCGTCCGCGTCGCGCTTGGCGCCGTCGCCCGCGAAGTACATGCCCTGGAAGCGCGACCAGTACGTCTCGATGAAGCGCTGGTCGTCGCCCCAGATCGTGCGGAGCATGCCCGGCCATGGCTCGCGCAGCACCAGGTAGCCACCGCCACCCTTGGGAACACTGGTGGCGGTGTCGTCGACCACGTCGGCGACGATGCCGGGCAACGGGCACATCGCCGAGCCGGGCTTGGTCGCGGTCACCCCGGGCAGCGGACTGATCATGATCGCGCCGGTCTCGGTCTGCCACCAGGTGTCCACGATCGGCGTCTCGCCCCGGCCGATGTTCTGCCGGTACCAGATCCACGCCTCCGGGTTGATCGGCTCGCCGACGCTGCCCAGCAGCCGCAGCGAGGACAGGTCGTACCCGGCCGGGATCTCGTCGCCCCACTTCATCATCGTGCGGATGAGCGTGGGTGCGGTGTACAGGATCGTCACGCCGTACTTCTGCACGATCTCCCAGAACCGGCCGCGGTTCGGGGTGTCCGGGGTGCCCTCGTACATCACCTGGGTGGCGCCGTTGGACAGCGGCCCGTAGACGATGTAGGAGTGCCCGGTGACCCAGCCGATGTCGGCCGTGCACCAGAACACGTCGGTGTCGGGCTTGAGGTCGAAGACCGCGTGGTGCGTGTACGACACCTGCGTCAGGTACCCGCCGGTGGTGTGCAGGATGCCCTTGGGCCTGGCGGTCGTGCCGCTGGTGTACAGGATGAACAGCGGCTGCTCGGCGTCGAACGGCTGTGCCTCGTGCTCGGTGCTGGCGGTCTCGACCGTCTCGTGCCACCACAGGTCGCGCGAGGCGTCCCAGTCGACCTCCTGCCCGGTGCGGCGTACCACCAGGACGTGCTCGACGCTCGGGCAGGCCGCCGCGGACGCGTCCACGGTCGGCTTGAGCGCGCTCGGGTTGCCCCGCCGGTACCCGCCGTCGGCCGTGATCACCAGCTTGGCGTCGGCGTCCTGGATGCGACCGGTGAGCGCGTCCGCGGAGAATCCGCCGAAGACGACGCTGTGTGTGGCACCGATGCGCGCGCAGGCGAGCATCGCGATGGCCGCCTCGGGGATCATCGGCAGGTAGATGGCCACCCGGTCGCCCGGCTCGATGCCCAGCGCCGTCAGCGCGTTGGCCGCCTGGCACACCGACCGGTGCAGGTCGGCGTAGCTGATGGTGCGCGAATCGCCCGGCTCGCCCTCCCAGTGGATCGCGACCTTGCTGCCGCGGCCCGCCTCGATGTGCCGGTCGAGACAGTTGTACGCGACGTTGAGCGTCCCGCCGACGAACCACTTCGCGAACGGGGGCTTGGACCAGTCCAGCACCTCGTCCCACTCGCTTGCCCAGGACAGCCGGCGCGCCTGCTGTGCCCAGAACTCCAGCCGGTCCGCCTTCGCCTGCTCGTACGCGTCGGCCGTGACGTTGGCGTGCGCGGCCAGTTCGGCGGGCGGGGGGAACCGCCGGTTTTCTTGCAGCAGGTTTTCCAGCGTCTCGCTCATGGTTCGAGCTCCCTCACTGTCGGTCGCGATCGGATCTGTTTGTGCAGGCTATAGGGGCGGGTGTCCGGTCGCGACCAGCGAGCGCCGACGGTTCACCCCGGCGCGCCGGGCGGCCACCGGCATCCGATCACATCTTGCCGTTTCGAGCTTGTTGCGAACAGGCCCGCGCAGCTTTTGCGCAGATGTGAACAACCTGAGCCCGGTTGTTGGCCGCTCCGGACGGCAGCTACTGTGTGTTACCGTGACCCACCCGCTGGCCCCGCTCCTTGACCTGGCTCAGGTCCCCGAGGTGCTCGACGCCGCGCGCGAATCCGTCGACAAGGCACTGCGCCACCCGAGCCTGCGCCGCTCCGGGGGGACGGTCGCGGCCGAGGCCGGGTTGCGGTCCGCCGTGGCCAGCGCCGCGCTGGAAGGCCACGAGTACCCGCTGGAGGAGGTCCGGTCCGGTACCGTCACGGACCCGGTGGTGCAGGGTGCCCTGCGGGTGAGCCGCGAGCTGGACGCGATGGCTCCACTGTGGACGAAGGTACCGCGGCAGGTGCTGGCGCGGGTACATGTGCTGGCCGCCCGCGACGCCGTGCCGCCCGACCAACTCGGGCGTCCCGCGACCGATCCGGCCGTCACCAGCCGCCTGTCCGGCCTGCTTGACCTCGTCGGCCTTGCTCCGGCGGTACCTTCGCTGCTGCTCGCCGCGGTGGTGCACGGCGAGCTGCTGGCGCTCTCGCCCTTCGCCGGGCCATCGGGAGTGGTCGCCCGCGCCGCGGCCCGGCTCACGCTCGTCGCCGGGGGGCTGGACCCGCGCGCTCTGTTGCCCGTGGACGTCGGCCACGCGGCGCGCACGCCGGAGTACGTGGGCGCCCGGGGAGCATTCGCCACCGGTACCCCCGATGGCTTGCGGTCATGGCTCAAGCATTGCGCCGCGGCCGTCACGCTGGCCGCCGCCGACGTCGTCGCGTTCGGCGATGCCCTGGTCTGACTGACCAGTCAGCCGGTCGGGAAATGGGGCGGGTGGTTGTTGGCGCCGTTGGACCTGGCGGGCGGAGCGTTGGACGGCGACGGCGCGGGTCCGAACGGCCCCGCGGTCGGGTAGCCGGAGGGTTGGGCCGGCGGGTAACCCGGCGCGGCCGGCGGGTAACCGGGAGCGGCCGGCGGGTAGCCAGGAGCGGCCGGCGGGTAACCAGGAGCGGCCTGCGGGTAAGCCGGCGGCGGGTAGTTCGGCGCCGCCTGGGCGAAGCCCGGCGTGGGCTGCGGGTAGCCGTGGGCGGGTTGTCCGTAGCCGGGCTGCGGCGCGGGGTACGCGCCCTGCGGCGCCGGGTAGGCATTGGGCTGTGCCGGCGGGTATCCGGGCGGCGCCGGGGCGTATCCACCGGAAACCGGGTAGCCGGGTTGGTTCGGCGCCTCCTTGGTGGACCGGCGCGCCGCCCACCCGCGGCCCGCCCGGACCAGCAGCAGGATCGGCACGACGAAGGCGTAGAAGAAGATGCGGTAGGTGCCGCCCTGGAAGAGGAACTGGAGGTAGAAGCCGTACCCGAAGAAGGCCACGCCGATCACGGCGTTGAGGATGCGCATGCCGACGCTGTAGCCGGGCACCGACGAACCGACCACGACGAGCAACGCACCGCTGACCATGAGCATGACGGCATAGAACTGGAACACGGCCTTTGCCTCCTGACTTCGGCCGCCGCGCCCGGACTGCGCGCCGGCGGCCGCCTCCCCGTTGACTGAGTGCCGGTCACAACCTAAGGCACGTCATGCGGGGCCGCTACCCCAGATGCGCGCCACGATCGCCTCGGCGCTCTCGCCGGTGTCGACCGACTCCGGGTCGCCCTGCGCGAGCGGCGTGCCCGCCAGGTCGGCGTACACCTCCGCGAACGCTTCGAAGAGGCGGGCCGGCAGCCCGGCCGCGCGCTGGGCCGCCGCGATCTCCCGCATCTCCGGCACGTAGCGGTCCGCCTTGGTGGCCGCGAGCGCCACGGACACCGCCGCGTCGCGGTGGCCCGAGGCGGCCAGGTCCGCGGTCACCTCGGCGACCAGACCATGGGTGTACGCGGTGCGCAGCGCCTGCGCGTACAGCCCGACCGTTCCTTTGTAGACGCTCGCGGTGCACATCTTCAACGCACTCGCCTTGCCGGCGCCACCGGGCAGGACGACCGGTCGCACCAGGCGCCAGGGCAGACCGGCGATGCTGTCGGCGCGGGTACCCGACAGGTACAGCCGGGCGCCCGGCCGCACCGTGGGCGGCGGGCCGGAGATGGAGCCGTCGACGAAGTCCAGCGGGGCGAGCACCTTGACGAGATCGTCTACTGTGGACGGTGAGATCGCGTTCAGGTCGGCGATGAGCGGCGTGGCGCCGGTACGCTCGGTGGCCGCCCTGAGTTCGGCTGCCGCTGCCCGGGCCGCGCCGGGGGGCGTGACGACCAGAACCGCCTGCGCCGCCCGTACCACATCGTCGAGGGACGGCAGGGCGACCAGGCCGGCCTCGGCCGCGAGCCGTGCGGTGCGCGGCGAGCGGCCGGCAAGTGTCGTGATCACCTCGGCGCCGCCTTCGCGCAGGTCCCAGCCGAGGCCCGCGCCCATGTGGCCCGCGCCGTGCACCGCGATCGTCACCATGGCCTCAGCCTGCCACGGGTTTGTAGCCTGCCACGGGGTTTGTAGCCTGCCACGGGGTTGGTCGGGGTACATGTGGACGGCGCCCCACGGGGAGGCGCCGTCACCACACGTCCGACCCGGGTTACCAGGCGTGCACCTTGTTCGTTGTCAGCGGTCCTCGCGGCGCCGCCGCAAACGTGCCTCGCGCGGCTGGTCGCGCGTGGGTGCCCGGTGGCCGTGTACGGAACCAGTTACCGGCTCCGTACCCACTGTTCTACGCCCGTTTGACCAGCCGCGCCAGCCCTCTGGGCGATTGCGTGAAAGTCGTCCGCTGGCGGGGGAGTTGAGTGCTTTGAGGCCCGCGGGTCGCCTTGATGCCGGCGTTCTCAGACGGCGGTGCGGGTCCGGCGGTGCCGGCCGTACCAGGCGAGCCCGAACGCCACGCCCAGCCCGACCCCGATCGCCGCCGCCGCCATCGGTACCGCCGGCCGGTCCCGCAGCCGCTGGCCGAGCGGTATCGGATGGCGGAACTCGAGGATCGGCCAGCCCCGCTCCGCCGCGATCCGGCGCAGCCCGCGATCCGGGTTGACCGCGGTCGGATGCCCCACCGCCTCCAGCAGCGGGACGTCGCTCACCGAGTCGGAGTAGGCGTACGAGTCGGCCAGGTCGTACCCGCGCTCCCGCGCCAGATCCGCAACCGCGGCGACCTTGTGCGGGCCGCCCGCGTAGAACTCGACCTCCCCGGAGTACCGGCCGTCCCTGGCCACCATCCGGGTCGCGATGACGTCGCTGACGCCGAGCATGTCCCCGATGGGACGCACCATCTCCTCACCCGATGCCGACACGAGCACCACGTCCCGGCCGGCCGCGAGGTGCTCCTCGATCAGCGCGGCCGCCTCGGCGTAAACGTACGGGCGGATCAGGTCGTGCAACGTTTCATTGACGATCTGCTGCACCTGATCGACGCTCCAGCCCCGGCACAGCTCGGCGAGGTAGTCCCGCAGGCGGATCATCTGCTGCTCGTCCGCGCCGCCGAGGCGGAAGATCAATTGGGCGTACCCGGCCCGGATGACGTCCTGCCGTGTGATCAACTTCTCCCGGTAGAACGGCCGACCGAACGCCAGAGCGCTTGATTTGGCGATTACAGTCTTGTCGAGGTCGAAAAAGACGGCGCTTTGGCCCACGGCCGGCAAGTCTAGCTTGATCGTCGGGTGCGGGCGGGTACCGCACCGGATGGCCACCCCTGAGCGGCCAGTCAGCCCCGCATCCGCGTTGATCCAGCGTGTCCCGTACCCCCGATCGGTGGATCTCGGCAGGGTGAGCGACGGATCCTGCGTTATTCGCCACTCGACGCGCGGTGTGTAGTTCAGGCATGCTTGTTGGGTAACAACTCCCGGTTATCCGGCAGCGCGATTGATCGGGACACCATTGACCTCGGCGGTTGCACCCCCCCGTGACCGCTGAGTGGGTTCGGCTCGACCCCCCCGGAGCCGGACCCCAAGACGACCCCCGTCACCCCCCGACGGGGGTCGTCCCTCTCCCGGGACCCTGTTTCCGCAGCGTAAGGTCCGTTTGCTGGAGCCTTTGCCGGATCTGTCGCCGTTGGAGCGCCGGACCGGGTCGAATGATTGGG
>JBBWZQ010000173.1:0-30986 GCA_039649115.1 Micromonosporaceae bacterium
ACTGGAACGCGTTCTTCAACGCGCTGCTCTACATCAACGACACCGACAAGTGGCCGCTGCAACTGGTGCTGCGCACCTACGTGGTCAACAACGCCCAGCTCGGCGCGGGCGAGCTCGGCACCAGCGAGGCCCTGCCGCCCCAGCAGTCCATCCAGATGGCCATCCTGGTCATCTCCGTGGTCCCGATCCTGCTCGTCTACCCGTTCCTGCAACGCCACTTCGCCAAGGGCGTGCTCACCGGAGCGGTGAAGGGCTGACCCGAGGGAGTACCTACATGATCACCCAACCCGTACCCCGGCGGAACCTGTTGCTCGGTGCCGCCGGCGCGGCCGCGCTGGCCGCCTGCGGTTCCCGCCGCGCCACCAGCACTGCCAACAACGCCGCGGTGACGCTGCCCACCTACACGCCGGTCACCGGCGGCCCCACCCCGGACCTGGCCGGCAGCCCGGGCACGCTGCTCGACGGCTTCCTCACCTACCCGGCCAACCCGGTCACCATGGCCAGCGGTGCGCCGGGGGACGGCAGCACCGTGACCGTGTTCGTGCAGACCTACAGTCCGGTCGCGCCGGGCCTCGGCAGCAACCGGTACTACCAGCAGCTCAACCGGGCCCTGGGCGTGGACCTGCGGATCTCGGTCGTGCCGGCCACCGACTACAACGACAAGTTCGCCGCCCTGGTCGCCGGCGACCTGCCCGACCTGCTGCACGTGCGGACCAGCGTGGTCGACGTACCGGCGCTGCTCGCCGCGAAGTGCCAGGACCTCACGCCGTACCTGTCCGGCGACGCGGTCAAGGAGTACCCGTTCCTGGCCAACGTACCCACCGCGGCGTGGCGGGCCGCCGCGGTCCACAATGGAGCAATTTACGGGGTACCGGTGCCCCGCGCCCTGCTCGGGCAGACGTTCTTCCGCCGCGACGACCTCATCGCGGCGAAGGGGCTGAACCCCGACCCGGCGAGCTTCGCCGACTTCTCCCAGCTCTGCCGGGGCCTGACCGACGCCAGGCACAACCGGTGGGCACTGTCCAATGCGGACTCCGCGTTCTTCTTCATCCTGCAGATGCTCGGCGCGCCCAACGCGACCGCGTCCCCCATCGGCGGCTGGCGCGACGCAGGCGGCACCCTGACGAGCAGCTACGAGCTGGAGCAGACCAAGCAGGCACTCGCGGACACCGCGAAGATGTGCAAGGACGGGATGGTCCACCCGGACAGCTTCGGCAGCGCCACCCAGGACCTCACCACCAACTACAAGCAGTGGTTCAACGCCGGCTCGGCGGCGCTGCACGGCGACAACTACCCCGCCTGGTGGCAGTTCTACGTGCAGAACATCGCCGGACCCACGTTCAAGATCGGCGCCATCGTGCCGCCCAACTACGACAGCGGCTCCACCGCGGTCACCTGGCAGGGCAATCCGGCCTTCAGCTACACCGCGCTGAAGAAGGCCGGCGACGCGCGGATCAGACAGCTGCTGAAGCTGTGCAACTGGCTCGCCGCGCCGTTCGGCAGCACCGAGTACCTCCTGAAGACCTACGGTGTGGAGGGCGTGGACTGGCAGCGCAACAGCGCCGGTGACGCGGCACTGACCAAGACGGGCCAGAGCGAGGTACCCGGACTCGGTACCGGCTACGTCGCGGCCGCACCCTACGTGCTGTACTACGCCGGCCAGGCCCAGGCGACCAGGGACATCTACGCGTTCCAGCAGAAGTTCGTCCCGAAGTCGGTGGCCGACCCCACCCTCGGGTTGGACTCGGCCACGAACAACCGGGTCGGCAGCAGCCTGTCCAGCAAGATGGTCGATGCCCGGCACGCCATCATGCGCGGCCAGCAGCCGGTGTCCTCGTGGGACGACGCGGTCAAGCAGTGGCGCTCCGCCGGCGGCGACCAGATCCGCAAGGAGTTGGCGACCCAGCTGCAGAAACGGTGAGCTCGGCAGCCGCTCCTACAGCCAGCCGCGCTCGTCGGCCAGGCGTACCGCCTCCTGGCGGTTGCGGGTACCCGTCTTGGCGATCGCGGCGGACAGGTAGTTGCGCACCGTGCCCTCGGACAGCAGCAGGCCGCGCGCGATGTCCGCGACCGTGGCGCCGCCGCGCGCCGCGACCAGCACGTCGCGTTCCCGGCCGGTCAGTGGCGAGGCACCGCCGGCGAGGGTCTGCGCCGCGAGTGCCGGATCCACCACCCGTTCGCCGCGGGACACCCGGCGCACCGCGTCCGCGAGCTGTTCGGCCGGCGCGTCCTTGACCACGAAGCCGAGCGCGCCGGCCTCCATGGCCCGGCGCAGGTACCCGGGCCGGCCGAACGCCGTCAGCATGATGACCCGGCAGGCCGGCAGGGCGGTCGCCAGCGCGCCGGCCGCGGCGAGCCCGTCCATGCCGGGCATCTCGACGTCGAGCAGGGCCACGTCCGGCGGGTTGGCGAGGGCCGCGCCGACCACCTCGTCGCCGCGCCCGACCTGGGCGACGACCTGGAAGTCGTCCTCCAGCTCGAGCAGCGCGGCCAGCGCGGTCCGGACCAGCGTCTGGTCGTCGGCGAGCAGCAGGCGGATCACGTGCTGATTGTCGGTGTCGTGAGGTGCCCGGGTCGAGCCGGCCGGGCCGGCAGCGGGATGTCCACCCGCAGCCGCCAGCCGCGCCCGTTCCCGCCGGCCGACACGGTGCCGCCGGCCGCCGCCACCCGCTCGCGCAGCCCGGTCAGGCCGGTACCCGGGCCGCCGGCCGGCGAGCCGCCCCGACCGTCGTCGACGATCTCCATGGAGCCGGGGCCGAGCACGATGCCGCACCGGCTCGCCCGCGAATGCCGCACCACGTTGGTGACCCCCTCCCGCACGATCCAGCCGAACAGCTCGGACAGCGCGGGGTCGACGATGTCCACGGAGGCGGGCAGGTCGGCGGCGATGCCGGCGGCCCGCAGCACCTCCCGCGCGGTGGCCAGTTCGCTGGCGAGCCGGATGTCCCGCTGCCCGGAGACGGCCGCCCGCACGTCGGCGAGGGTACGCCGGGACAGCCGCTCCACCTCGCCGATCTCGGCCAGCGCCCGGTCCGGCTGGCCGCGTTCGGCCAGGCGCCGGGCCAGACCGGCCTTCACGGTGATCGTGGTGAGCGAGTGGCCGAGCAGGTCGTGCAGGTCGCGGGCGATCCGGGTGCGCTCGTTCTCGGCGGCCAGCCGGGCCACCTCGCTGCGGGCCGCGGTCAGCTCCGCGTTGGTCCGCACGACGCTGAAGAACCCCCACATGGACAGCGCCACGATCGGGATGGTGAACAGCCAGACCGACTGGATTCCCGCGTGCCAGGCCGGGACCAGGGCCGGGCCGAACGCGGCGGTCGCGCTCAGGAGGACCACGGCCGGCAGGGCCTTGCGGCCCCACCTGGCGACGGCGAGCACCGTCAGGAAGATGCACATCACGAACGCGTGCTGCCGGGCGAACGCCGTCTCCGCCAGCCACAGCAGCCACAGCGCGGGGAAGGCCAGCCGGCGCCAGGAGTGCGCCGGCCCCCACTGCTCGGACACGGCGACGACGTAGCAGGCGGCGAAGGCCAGGACGATGGCGTACCCGGCGATCGCGGCCCAACCGGTCTGGTACTCCTGCACGCCGGCCCAGGTCTCGGCGAGATAGGCGAGCCAGACGCCCGGGAACAGGTACCGCCGCCAGCCGGACCGCCACCACGGCCGGACCGGGTCGGCGGCCGGGCCGGTGGGTGCGTCCGCCGGCGGCGGTGTGCTCATCCTGACCTCACAGCTTCCTGGTGTCCCGCTGGTACGCCCGCGCGGCCAGGGCGGCGAACACCACCGTCCACGCCGAGATCACCAGCCAGCCCCGGGTCCCCCAGCCGGTACCGGTGAAGGCCACGTGCCCGGCCTGCACGAGCCAGTATGACGGCAGCGCCTGCACCACCTGCAGCATCACGCCGTGGCTGGCCAGCGGCCCCCACACGCCGCCGAGCAGCGCGAACAGGGCGGTGATGCCACCCATCGCGGGTCCCAGCGTGTCCGGCGCGAGCAGGTGCCCGATCCAGATGCCGAGCGCCGCGAAGGGAACCAGGCCGACCAGGACGAGCCCGGTCATGGCGAGCCAGCGGTCGGCGGGCAGCCGCACGCCGAGGGCGATGCCGGCCGCGTACAGCAGCACGATGGTGAAGACCGCCATGAGGTACCCGCCGAGCACCTTGGCCCGCAGGTAGGTGCTGGTGGACAGCGGGGTCAGCCGGAGCTGCCGGTGCCAGCCCGCGGCCCGCTCCATGGAGATCCGGCCACCGCCGGCCACCACCGCGGTCATGGCGCCCCAGGCGACCATGCCCGCCATGTAGTACACCGGAAGCGGGATGCCACCGAGCGTGGCGTGCCGGTTCGGGCCGGCGATCACGAGGAACAGGATCAGCGGGAACGCCAGCGAGAAGAGCAGGAACCGGGTGTTGCGCAGCGCGCGCAGCAATTCGTAACGCTGGTAGGTCAGGGAAGCGCGGCTGGACGGACTCATCGCGGACTCTCCTCAAGAACGTCGTCGCCGGTCAGGTGCAGGAAGGCTTGTTCCAGGGCGGCACCGGCGATCTCGATGTCCCGCGCCTGCGGGTACCCGCCGAGCAGCGCGCGGATGGCCGCGTCCGAGTCGGCGCAGCGCAGCACCACCACGTCAGCCCGGCGGTCGACCCCGGCCACCCCGGGCAGCGCCGCCAACTCGGCCAGGTCGGCACCGGGCAGGCTGGCCCGGATGGTGCGGGTACCGACGGATGCCTTGATCTCGCTGGCCGACCCGTCCGCGACCACCCGGCCGCGGGCCATCAGGATGATGCGGTCCGCGTACGAGTCGGCCTCCTCCAGGTAGTGCGTGGCGAACAGCACCGTCTTGCCCCGGGCGGCGAACCCCCGCATCGTCGTCCAGAACGCGTGCCGGCCCTCCACGTCCAGCGCGGCCGTCGGCTCGTCGAGTACCAGCAGGTCCGGGTTGCTCACCAGAGCGACGGCGAACCGTACCCGCTGGGCCTGGCCGCCGGAGAGCTTCTCGGTGCGCTGCCCCGCGAAGCCGGCGGTACCGGTCAGCTCCAGCACCTCGCCGACCGGCAACGGGTCCGGGTACAGCGCGGCCATCATGGTGACCAGCTCGCGCACGGACAGGTCCCGCAGCAGCGAGCCGACCTGCAGCATGCCACCCACGGCGCCGGCCTTGACGGCGTCCCGGGGCGACATGCCGAACAGCGAGACGCCCCCCGCGTCCGGCGGCAGCAGGCCCAACAACATGTCGATCGTGGTCGACTTCCCGGCGCCGTTCGGCCCGAGGAGCGCCACCGTTTCGCCGGGCGCGATGGAGATGTCCACGCCACGCACGGCGTGCACCAGGCCCTGCCCCGCACGGTAGGACTTCACCAGGCTGGTGAGCCGGATCCCGGCCGGCAGGTTCGTAAGATTGGTCGGCATGAGCACACTGTGCCGGACGCGCCGGGCCCGGGTCAGTGCCGCCGCGACACCACCTGACCGTGACATTCGTCAGTGCGCCAGCCGGCCTCCGCCGAGCGACCGGTCAGCCCCGCGCCCGGTGCGCGGATCGCGCCACCATTGACGGCCATCGACAAAGCGCGTAGGAGATAAAGGATGTCACGTCGATGGTTGGGCGCCACGCTCGTCGCCATGTTGCCGGTTCTCGCGCTGCCCGCCGGCGCCGCGTACGCGGCGGAGGGCCGGCCGGCCGGGGTGTCCGTCTTCGTCACCGACCTCGGCACCCAGACCTACCTGGCCCGCCAGCCCGGTGTCGCGTGGCAGCGCGGGCCGGCCGGGTCCGGGCCGACCATCACGGTCGACACCAGGCGCCGGTACCAGGAGATCACCGGGTTCGGTGCGTCGTTCACCGACTCGTCCGCCTGGCTCGTCGGCACCAAGCTGGACCGCGACCAGCGCGACGCGGTGATGCGCGACCTGTTCGGCAGCGCGGGGATCGGCCTGAGCTTCCTGCGCCAGCCGATGGGCGCGAGCGACTTCGCGGTGAACGGGAACTACTCGTACGACGACATGCCGGCCGGCCAGACCGACCCGTCGCTGGCGCACTTCTCCATCGACCATGACCGGGCGTACCTCATCCCGCTGCTGCGGCAGGCGCGCCGGCTCAACCCGGGGCTGACGGTGATGGCGACGCCGTGGAGCCCACCGGGGTGGATGAAGACCAGCGACTCGATGATCGGCGGCAGCCTGCGGCCGGACGCCTACCAGCCCCTGGCCGACTACTTCACCCGGTTCCTGCGGGACTACGCGGCGGCGGGGGTGCCCGTGCGGTACATCACGCCGCAGAACGAGCCGCTCTACGTACCCTCCGGATATCCGGGCATGTCGCTCAGCGCCGCGCAGCAGGATGACCTGATCAAGAACTACCTCGGGCCCGACCTGCGCGCCAACCACCTGCCCACCGGGATCCTCGGCTACGACCACAACTGGGACGTCATCAGCTACCCCGAGACCATGTACGCCGATCCCGCCGCGACCGGCTTCGTCGCCGGTACCGCATGGCACTGCTACGGCGGCGACGTGCTGACCCAGGCCGTGTCGCACAACAACTACCCCAACAAGCCGGCGTTCCACACCGAGTGCTCCGGCGGCGAGTGGGAGGGAGACGCGCAGGCGGGCTTCGCCGGCGCGCTGGGACTGGTCATCAACGCCACGCGCGACTGGGCGCAGGGCGTCGTCCGCTGGAACATGGCCCTGGACCAGAGCAACGGGCCGACCAACGGCGGCTGCCTGACCTGCCGCGGCGTGGTGACGATCGGTCCGGACGCGAGCGGCCACTGGACCTACACGAAGACCGCCGACTTCTGGGGACTGGGCCAGGTCAGCAAGTTCGTGCGGCCGGGTGCCCGGCGCGTCGCGTCCAACACCCTCGGCGCCGGCGACGTGCAGGACGTCGCCTTCGTCAACCCGGACGGCGGCACCGTGCTCGTCGCCTTCAATACCGGCACCGGCAGCCGCACGTTCCAGGTGCGGTGGGGCGACCGGTGGCTGCGCTACGACCTGGCGGCCGGTGCCGCGGCCACGTTCACCTGGACCGGTACCGAGCGGGGCGCGGTGGACCCGGCCGCGATCGGCTCGGTGGACATCCCGTTCACCAACCCCGACGGGACCCGGGCACTGGTCACCTACGACAGCGGGATGCTGGCCGGGCAGGCCCAGGTGCGGGTCGGCGACCAGTGGCTCGGGTACACGCTGCCCACCGGTGCGTCACTCACGCCCGGGACCGCCGAGGTGGCGCTGCCCCGGGACGGTTGGGCGGTGACGGCGTCGGCGAGCAGCCCCGGCGAGCCGCCCGGCAACGCGATCGACGGGGACCCCGCCACCCGGTGGAGCACCGGGCACGGCATGCAGCCCGGTGACTGGTTCCAGGTCGACCTCGGCTCCCGGCAGACCTTCGACCGGGTCGTCCTCGACACCAGCGGCAGCGCCGGCGACTTCGTGCGCCAGTACCAGATCCAGGTCTCCGACGACGGCGCGAGCTGGAGCGCCCCGATCGCCGCCGGACCGGGTACCACCGTGACCAGCATCCTGGTGCCGCCGGTCACCGCCCGCTTCGTGCGGGTGGTCAACGGGGGCGGTTCGGGCAGCTGGTGGTCGATCCACGAACTCCGCGTGCTCGCGCCCGGCGCCGCGACCGGCACCGCCGCGAACTCTCCCGGCGGAGTCCAGCGGCGGAGCGCCCAACTGCCCGACGGCACCCGGTTGCTCGTCGCCTACAACTCGGGCCGCCAGGCCGCCACCTTCGGCGTCGCGTGGGGAGACACGACCTACACGTACCGGCTGCCCGCCGGCGCGGCCGCCATCTTCACCACCCGGCAGGCGTAGGCACCGGACTTGTGGATCATCCTGATCCTCCTCGTCGCGGTGCTGCTGGCCATCCTGGTACCGGTGATCCTGGTGGGCATCTCCGCGCTGGGCACGCCGACCGACCGCGCCGCGGGCAACGAGACCCTGCGGCAGGCGGCCGCCCTGCTCGGCGGGCGGTTCCGGGACCGCAAGGAGTACCCGTGGTACCGGCGACCGGCACGGTACGGCGGCGTGGACGGCGACCTCGACGGGCTCGGGTACGAGCTGTTCGTCATGCCGTGGAACGCCGAGGACTGCGGGGGCAGCGCGATGCTGCGCATCGGTTCCCGGCAGGCCCTGCGGCGGTCGGGCAACGACAAGGACGTCGTGGTGCTCTTCAGCCGGGAGCGGGACTGGCACTGGCCCGACCTGGCCGACCCCGGGGCCCTGGCCGCGTACACGCGGCGCGCGGTCGCGGCCGTGGCCCGCGGCGACGTGCCACCGGAGTCCAGGTAGGACGGTACCGGCTACTTCATCGCGGCGAGGATGTCCGGCACCGCGTCGCGGCGGACCGCGTCGTACAGGGTCTTGTCCCTGGCGGTGTTGGCGAACACGACACTCTGGTTGCCGACCGTCCCGGTGCCGCTGGACGGGTTGGTGGCGAACGTGAGGTTGCCGCTGCGCAGGTGCCGCAGTTGCATCGCGGTATCCACAATGGACAGTGTCTGGTCCACCGAGACGGCCTTCGCGGTCGCCCGCAGGAACGCGTTGAGCTTTCCGGGATCGGTCAGCAGCCCGGCGGACGCGGCCTTGTCCAGCACCGCTTTGATCATCTGCTGCTGGTGCCGGATCCGCGCGAAGTCCCCGTCGGCGAAGGCGTGCCGCTCGTGCGAGTAGTCCAGCGCGGCGGCGCCGTCCATGTGCTGCATGCCCTTCTGGAACGTCCGGTAGCCGTTGAACCCGTACTTCGTCGTGAAGCTCTGCTCCACGTCGATGTCCACGCCACCCAGCGCGTCGATGATCTCCTTGAAGCCGCCGAAGTCGACGACCACGACATGGTCGATCCGTACCCCCGTGAAGCTCTCCACGGTCTGCACCACCAGCGGGATGCCACCCCACGCGTACGCTGCGTTGATCTTCGCCGTGGTGTTGCCGTTGCGCCCGTCCTTCGACCTCGGGATGTGTGTCCAGGTGTCGCGCGGGATCGACACCAGCTGGGCGCTGCCCTGACCCTTCGGCAGGTGGGCCAGGATGATCGTGTCGCTGCGCGAGCCCGACGTGTTGTTCGGGTCGCGGCTGTCGCTGCCGAGGATCAGCATGTTCTCCGCGCCGGCGGCCACGGGCTCCTTCTGCGGGCGGGACTGCGCCGGTATGTCCGAGAACGCGTTGACCCGCGCCACGCTGGACTCCACCGAATGCAGGTACCACGCGACGCCGCCGACCGTACCGGCGACCAGGACCACCAGAACGAGCAGGCAGATCAGCAGGATCCGCCGCCAGCGGCGCCGCCGTCGAGCCGGCGGCGCCGCCGTGGGCGGCACGGTGGGCGGCTGGTCGGTTACGCTGCCGGAGTTTGTGAGACTTGCTCGCTCTGACATGCGGCCGATGGTACTGGGAGCCGCAAGCAGCGCGCGTCAGCCGGCCGCCGCGCGGGCGGTGACGGGCGCACCCGCGGGGCTTGGTGCCGTCGTTCGATCTCCCGCTCCATGCGGGCCACCCGCTCCTCGTGCAGGAGGTGGACGAGCCACGGTGGTGTGTGGTTCATGGGTGTTCCTTCCTCGTGGGAGCCCGGAGTTTCCCGGGCCTCTCACGAGGGTCCTACTTTGAGCGCTCTCGAAGTCAAGCGATATCGTCCGGCAGCGCGCCGGCGTCCAGCAGCGCCCGGCACGCGTCGGTGATGTCCACGATGCCGACGAGCCGGCCGTCCGCCACGATCGGCAGGTGCCGGATGCCCGCGGAAAGCATCAGCGCAGCGGCCGTGCCGACCGTGGTACCAGGCGGTGTCGTCACCGGATCCGTGCTCACCAGCTCGTCGATGCGTACCTCGTTGACGTCTTTGCCGTCGCCGACCGCGTGGGTGATGTCGGTCTCCGTGATGATGCCGATCGGCCTCCTGCTCTCGTCGTCTGTCGTCACAACGACAGCGGTGTCCGCGGCCTTCTTCATCAGGTACGCGGCCGCGGCGAGATGGGCGTGCCCCTCGACGGTGGTCACCGCGGGTCGCATGAGCTCCCCGACGGTTGTCGTCCGGCCGGACTGGCGTGCTTGGCCCATGGTTGGTCCTCTCCTCTGTCGCAAGCGAGTCTGCCAGGGAATGCCACCAGGCGTTTGGGTGGCCGGCGATCGGGGCAGTCCAGACGGGCGGGGCAGGGCGCGAAGGGGGTGGCGCGTGATGGTGAGGGTGACCGCCGATGACATCCGGGTGCTGGCGCAGGACAACTCCGACGATCCGGTGCTGGTGGCGACCGGCGACCGGGTCGAGGTGGTACCCGCGGCGCAGGCGGGCGACCGCCAGGTCGTGTACACGAAGGCCGACCTGATCGAGGAGTACGGCCCGGACCTGACCGACGTCGAAGCGCAGCTGGCCGCCGCCAACCTGACCGCCACCCTGGCGGCGTGACCCGTGCGCGGCGTCACTCGCCCTCGATGCTGGCCACCCCCAGCCCCAGGACCCTGAAGGCCGCCACCCGCTCGCTCAGCGCCGCCGCCTCGCGCGCCACCAGCGCGTCGTACTCCGCCATCTCGGCCGGGCCGATCACCGCCGAGAGCCGCTTGGCGAACTCGTTGAACGCCGCGGCGGCCCGCTCACAGGCCGCCGCGGCCGCCCTGGCCCGCAGCAGTTGCGCGTGCTCATCCACACCGGTGCCCTACCCGGACCGGGCGCCGTCACACCAGCGCCGCGCGTGTGATTGTCAGCGGCGGGTCCAACTCTGGTTGCCGCCGCCGTTGCAGGTCCACATGATGATCAGCGTGCCGTTGGCGGTACCGGCGCCGTTCGCGTCCAGGCACAGGCCGGACTGGGCGTTGGTGACCGTACCGCTGGCACTGAACGTCCACTGCTGGGCGGCGCCGCCGGTACACGCGTTGATCTGGGCGTGGCTGCCCGTGGCGGTACCGGCCTCCTCCAGGCACCTCGTCCCGTACACGGTGAGCTGGTTGGTGGCGGTGAGCGTCCAGGTCTGGTTGGGGCCGCCGTTGCAGTCCCACAGCTCGACCTGGGTGCCGTTGGTCTGGCTGCGTCCGGGCACGTCCAGGCAGCGGCTGGAGCCGGCGCCGACGAGCGCGAAGGTGGTCGGCGGCTGGCCGCCGCCGGCGCCCGGGGTGATGGCGAGGTTGTCGAACTGGGCCGTGCCACCCTGGCTGGTGCCGAAGCCGACCTGCCCGATCGACCAGGTGGCGTCGGTCAGCGACCGCACCGTGGTGCCGTCGATGACGGCGCTGACCGTGGTACCGGCGAAGGTCAGCCCGATCCGGTGCCAGGCGTTGGTGCCCAGCGCCGCCACCGTCCCGCTGGCCAACGTGGTCATCGCGTTGTTGGTGTCGTTGCGCAGGATCGACCAGGCGCCGGTGTTGGCGACCCGCAGGTAGTAGGCGTCCAGCCCGGCCGGTCCGAAGCTGTGCTGCCACGTGGCCCGCCCGATCAGCTCGGCGTACCCGGCCTGCTCCAGCAGCACGTCCGAGGCGACCGTGTAGTTGCCCCACGTGGTGTCGCCGAGCAGCGCGTACGGGTCGGACAGCGCGTCCCAGGTGATCGGGGCCTGCGGGCTCATCTGCCGCACGCACCGGCCGGCCCGGCCCGCGCCGCACGCGCCGACCTCGAAGGCGCCCTGCTGGTCCTGCAGGTACCGGGCCTCGGTGCCGGCGGCGTAACCGTCGTAGGTGTCGGCGTAGGGCAGCCCGAACCCGGCCTGCCCCGGGGCGGCGGCGGTGCCCTTGCCCTGGCCGGTCGTGGTGGTGAGCGTGTAGACGAAGCCCGGCTGCAGGGTCAGCGTGAAGGTACCGCCGGACGGGGTGACGTCGGTGGCGTGGACGAAGTAGTCGGCCGCGTTGCCGGAGTTCACGTTGGTCGACCAGACGTGCACCGTACCGGTGGACAGTCCACCTGCGACAGTCGCGGTGAAGGTCTGGCTCGCGGTGGCGTCCATCGTCTCGATGACCGTGCTGTAGTCGGTGTTGTCGGTGGACTTCAGCGACACGTAGCTGCCGTTGCCGCGGGCGCCGCCCAGGTATCCGCTGGCCGTGTCGAGGTAGTGCCAGCCGGACGCGGTGAACTGCGTGGTGTGCGCCATCACCCAGGCGTTCCTGCCGATCGCGTAGTACCCGGACCAGGGCTGCGGGGCGATCGCCACACCCATGGTGGGGAACGGGATGTTCGGCGTGATCGCCCCGATGACCGGCCAGTTGATGTACGCGGTCATCCGCCCGTCGATGTAGTCGCGGTTGATGCCGCGCGCCAGGGCCTGCGCGCCGGCGTTGTAGTCGTCCGAGCCGTTCTCGCTCGCCCACAGCGGCTTGCCGGAGTTCACCGCGTTGCTCGTGCTCGGGCAGTTGGTCTGCGCCGACCGGTACCCGCACACGTAGTGGGTGCCGATCACGTCCACCGCGGCGCGGAAGGCCGCGTCACTGGCGACGCTGTCCGCGGCCGCCCAGCCCGAACTGTCGTCGGCGGCGATCACCTTCACGCCGCTGAAGCCGCCCGCGTTCAGCGCGTTCTTCAGGCTGACGTACCAGCTCGTGACGAAGCCGCGCTCGTTCCAGCCACCGAGATAGTCGATGGTCAACCCGTTGGTACGGGCGCAGTTCAGCCACGCGATCAGATAGTTGATCATATCGGTGGACCAGAAGTTGCCGCCACCGATCCAGCCCGGCGCGCCCCAGGACAGCCCGACCAGCTTGATGTTCGGGTTGCGCGCCTTGGCCTGCGCCATCAACCACCACTCGTAGCCGCGCCCGCAGTTGAGGTCCGCGGAGGTGTGCTTGTGGCTGGGCTCCGCACCACTGGTGGAGTTGGTGTCGCCGCCGATCTCCACCTTGAGGATCTGCATCGCCGCGCCGTAGCCCGGCCGGAACAGGTAGTCCAGGATCTGGCCGCGCTGCGGCTCCGGATAGTCGACGAGCAGGCGGCTGTTGCCGCCACCGCCGCTGACCGCGCCGATGCCGTCCAGCGTCCGGCCGGTCGCCGTGCCGTTGATGGTTACCGAGGTGGCCGCGTGGGCCGGACTGGCGGTCAGCACCGCCGCCGTGACGGCGGCCAGGCTCAATGTCAGGCAGACGGCGAGGGGGCGGCGCCATCGTACGGCCGGCGGGAATGGTTGCATGGCTGGACTCCCGGGGTGTGAGGAGGTAAGCACATAGGACAACAACGAAGTGGTCGCCGTCAATAGTTGGGACGCCAGCCGAACTCTTCGCGGCCGGCGCCTGGCTCCTCGACCAGTTACCTCGCCCACAACGCGGGCGCTACCTGCCCCGCGATCAGTGATCGGCGGGCCTGGAAGTACGCCGGGCAGGGCCAGTGCCAGCCGCAGGTCGAGCACACGTCTTCCGCCTCGGTCGTCCGGTGCTTCCGCACGCTGGCCACCAGCGCGTCCACCGCGTGCTCCGGCCTCTCCGGCTGAGCGGCGGGCCGCAATTCCAGCAGAACCGCCGTCACGGTGCCTGCTCGCCTTCCAGGCACGGGTATCCCTTGTCGCGCAGGGCAGCGGCCAGGTACTGAATCTGGCGCGGTCATGTCGCCTGGTTGGTGCCGGCGGGTGGTCGACGCAGCCATCCAGAGCGGGTCGACGCGTTGTACGGGCGCTCCCATTCGGTCACCAGCGGCGGTTCGGGCACGGCGGCCACGCCGCGAACAACCCGATACGGCGGCGCGGCCGGGGGCAGGGGCTCGATCAGGCGGGCGCTCGGGCAGGGTGCCGTCCGGTTGCCACAACCGCAGGACTCTCGTGGGATCCACCGCGCCCACCACAGCCACCACGGTCGCCGCTTGGGCCAGTGCTTCACGTGACGCACCACGAACCTCCGTTCCGGTCGGGGCGGGGAGCGCGACGGCGGCGTGGGTTGTACCCGCCGCTGGGTCAGGACCCCGGAGGGGACTGTGCCTGCGCCTCGGGACGGTTGCCCGTGTTCCTCCGCCGCCGCGCCCGGGTGAAGCGCCGGGACGACCCTCACGAGGACGTCGACCACCGCACCCGTCTATCTGCGACCGGCGGCCGGGGTCAGTTCGGGAGGCCGGCCACCGCATCCTTCTCTTGGTAGCGTGGCCGGTGGGCAGCCTGGCGAGGAAGTAGGACAGCGTCCGTGCGCCGTCCGTCCTGTCCGCGGACGGCCGTTACGCTCACCGCATGCCGGAGTACCTGCAGGTGTCCACCACGACCGAGAGCCGCGACGCAGCCTTGACGCTCGCAAGGTCGGCCGTCGAGGCGAAGCTTGCCGCAACTGCCCAAGTGCACGGGCCGCTGATGTCAATTTTCTGGCATCACGGCCAACTCGGCACGGGTGAGGAGTGGCAGGTGTTCCTCAAGACCACAGCCGACCGGTACCCGGAACTGGAACGGCATCTGATCGACAATCACCCGTGGGACAACCCTGAGGTCACCGCGACAACGATGAGCCAGGGGTCGGGCCTGTATCTGGAGTGGGTGCGTCGAGCAACTGCCGACCCTGCTTAGCCCATTCCGCGTGGCGGGCCAGGAAGTCAGCCACGAGCGGCACCGACGAGAAAGACGCCAGGCGTTGGGCCACGGCGCCGATACGACGACGAGGCCGCACGGAGCCGATGCCGGACGCCAAGTCCGTTGCCCGGCTCGCCACCGCCGCAGCATGCTCCGCCTCCCCAGCATCGATGTACGCGTCGGCGAGCCAGCTCAGATACAGCGCCTTGTCCCGGCCGTGGGTGTCGCCGTAGTCCTTCAGCGCCTGCTCAAGCGCGGCGATAGCCCGTACCGGTCGATGCAGGGTCGCCCAGCAGCGCCCCGTCATGATCTGCACCTCGGTATGGTCCACCCAGAACACCCAGTCCGGGTCTTGTCGATCGTCGTGCTCGTGAAGGGCGGTTTCCGCGAGAGCCAGACTCGTCTCCGCCTCCTTAGCATTCCCGGCAATGGCGTACGCCCACGCCTGCCGCTCACGCAGCAGCGTCCGCACACCGGGTGTGGCGTCCTGGACGGCCATGTCGCACGCGGACTCCATCGTCGAGGTGGCACGCTCCGCGCCGTAGGCTATGAACGTCAGCGCGTTGCCGGCCAGGGATGTGTTCTGCGCGTCCTGCGCGGCCTGCAGGCTCATCCGGTACAACCGGTCCGCCTCGGTCCGCCAGCCGGCATCGAACGCCGCCCATCCCGCCATCTGCGCCTGCTCCGCCACCACCTCAAGAAGGCCCCGTTCGATGGTCTCCGCGAACCGCCCGTCAACCGCCAATCCGATAGTGGAATCCAGTTGCGAGCGGTACATCTGGTAGGTGTCGGCGCCGCCGAGGTAGTCGTCAAGCCTGCGCAGCCGAGCGGTCCGCTGCCGCAACTGGCTCACCACGTCGCGGTTGACGCGCACGCCGCCACCTCTCCTGGACTGCAGGCCGGCCAGCCCTGCGACCGCCGCGCCTACGAACTCTCGACGGTGCATACGCGCGCCTAATGACCGGGCGACGGTGACCAATCTGACGAGTTCGCCTTCAGCATGGAGCGCCTGGTCAATACGGTCAGCTGTCGCCTCGTTAGGCAGCTTGGCGCCGATCTCGAACTCCTGCAGATGGCTCTTACTCGACAGCACCTGTTTGGCGAGCTGACGCAGCGATAGCCCCTGTTGCACACGGAGTTGGCGCATGTGAGGTCCGAAGCGGGGGTTGGATACCCGGTCCACGGTTGACTCCCAGCTAGCGGTCTGGGGTGCGGGCCGCGCCGCTAGACACGGCCCGCCGTGCGATACACCGTACCCGGCGCTCGATCGCCGCGCCTCATATGGTCGGGGGCGTGACACCCGCTCGATCATCGGCGCCAGCGCCTCGACGTCGCCGACGAGCACAGACCAGTCGGAGCGGTGCTCCCCGCCACGGTCCGCGGTGCACCGGTGCCCGCCCGCGCACCACTCCGGGCAGATCACCACCCCGCACGACATACGTTCCGACTAAGGCCCAGATGATCAGATCCGCGCCGGTACCGGGTCCGCGAAGCAGTTCAGGCCACGCGGACGAGCTGCCACTGCTGGGACGCCGCACCGTTGTCCGGCCGCTGGACCATCGGGGCGCCGTTGCCGGTCGCGCCGCCGTCGTCCAGGGCGAGCCCGCTGTGCTGGCAGATGAGCTTATAGTTTCCGTTGCCGGTCGCGGTGATCGCCCACCGCTGCGGTGTGCCGCTGTTGGCGGTCCACTGGACGAGGCTGGATCCCGCCGTGCCCACGCTGCCGTTGTCCAGGGCCTTGCCGCTGCGCTGGCAGATCAGCTGGTAGATCCCGCCGCCGACGCTGTTGACGGTCCAGTGCTGCGGGGTACCGCCGTTGTCGGTCCACTGCATCACGGTGGCGCCGTTGGTGGTGGTGTTGCCGTTGTCCAGCGCCTTGCCGCTGTGCGCGCAGACCAGCTTGTACACCCCGCCGGAGACGACGGCTGAGCCGGTCGCCGGCACGGGGTCGCCGGAAACCTCGACCACGACCACGGAGTCGTTCGCGTTCGGCGCGCTGGCGGGCACCGTCACGTTGATGTACCCGCCGCTGACCGTGTAGTTCAGCGACGTGCCGGGCGCGTTGAGCAGGGAGATCCGGCTGATCGAGTTCTGCAGCGCGGGGATCTGCAGCATGCCGCTGGAGGGCCAGGTGAAGACGTGTGCGAACAGCTTGCCGGTCTTCTTCGTGAACAGCCCCCACGCCGGTTCGGCGGGGTACGGGCTGCCCGTGGTGCCGTAAATGCTGTCGCTGTGCACGCTCATCCAGGAGCCGAGCGCGTTGAGGATGGTGACCGATCCGGGGGTCGGCGTACCGTCGCCCCGGGGGCCGATGTTGAGCAGGTAGTTCCCGTCCCGGGAGACCACCGTGACGAGCTCGCGGATGATCGCCTGCGGGGACCGGTACGAGTTCTCGCTCCCCGCGTTGTAGCCCCAGGCGCCGTTCATCGTGGCGCAGGTCTCCCACTGCCGTGCCAGCGGGCGCGCCGGCACCATCTGCTCAGGGCACTCGAAGTCGCCCAGGCCGAAGCCGCGCTTGACCCGCTCGTTGACGATCAGGCCGGGCTTGAGCCCGACCAGCCAGTTGTAGAGGCTCTGCCCGTCGGACTCGATCCACCAGTCCGCGAGCGTCGGCGCGGCCTGGTTGGCGCACCAGTCCCCGTCGAACCACAGGATCGCCGGGTCGTACCTGGTGAGCAGCTCCTGCAGCTGCGCCTTCATGTCGGTGATGTAGCTGGCCCGCGCGGCCAGTGACGACATGGTGGAGAAGGTCGTGTCGGTGTGGCGGATGGTCTGTGACCGGTGGTTCCAGTCCAGGATCGAGTAGTACAGCCCGAACCTGATGCCCTGGGCGTCACACTCCGCCTTCAGCGCGGCCAGCAGGTCCGGCTGGTAGGCCGTGTAGGCGTGCAGGTTGTACCGCTTGGTCCCGGTGGTGTCGGTGAAGCTGGGCACGGCCGAGTCCCACATGGCGAAGCCCTCGTGGTGCTTGGCCGTGATGACGAGGTACTTCATGCCGGCCGTCTTCGCCAGCCCGACGATGGTGGACGCGCTGAAGCGGCTCGGGTTGAACGGTGCGGACACCTGCGCCTGGTAGGCCGCCTTGGTCCAGTTCTCGATGCTGAACGCCCACTCGCCGTGGCCCAGGTACGAGTACGACCCGAAGTGGATGAACATGCCGAAGCGCCCGGCGTACCACCACGCCATCTTGGCGGGCACCGAGTAGGCCGACGCGGCAGTCGGCGACAGCAGGACCGGCAGGCCGGCCGCGGCGCTCCCGGCGACCGCGCCGGCTCTGAGAAACTGGCGGCGACTCACGTGTGCGGACATGGGGCACCCCTCACTTGCACTTCGATGTATAAATGTCATACACCCGGCATGAGTTCGTTGGCCAGTCGTCGAAGCGCTTCGACAGAAGGGGAACCCTCCATGCGCACCGCCCTGCCCACCCGGCCCCGCTCCGCCACGCAGTACCGTCCAGACAGGCACGCCCTCTCGCGCCGGAGCCTCCTCGCCGGGGTGACCGGTGCCGGCGGGCTGGCCATCGCGGGCTGCACCAGCGGCAACGGCACGAGCGCACCCACACCGTCCAGAGTGGACATGGACGCCGAGCTGCGGAAGCCGGCCACCGTCACGGTCTGGACGTGGGTCACCATCGAGGAGATCGCGCGGCTGTTCCAGAAGAAGTACCCGAGCATCAAGCTGAACATCGTCAACGCCGGGCAGGGCGGCGACGAGTACACCAAGTTCCGCACCTCGCTGCAGGCCAGGTCCGGCCTGCCGGACGTGGTGCAGCTGGAGTACAACCACATCCCCGGGTTCCGGATCACCGACTCACTGGAGGACCTGACCCCGTACGGCGCGGCCGGGCTCGCCGGAAAGTTCAATCCCGCGGTGTGGAAGCTGGTCAGCGCGGACGCCAAGGTGTGGGCACTGCCCACCGACGGCGGCCCGATGGCCATGATGTACCGCAAGGATGTCCTGGACCGGCACCAGATCAGCGTGCCGACCACGTGGCCGGAGTTCGCCGCCGCGGCGCGCAAGCTGCACGCCGCCGACCCGACCGCGTACCTGGCCAACTTCCCGCCGGCCGACACCGGCCCGTTCTTCGGGCTGGCCTGGCAGGCCGGTGCGCGACCGTTCACCGTGAAGTCGCGCACCGACCTGAAGTTTTCACTCAATGACGCCAGCGCGAAGAAGCTGGTCCAGCTCTGGCAGCCGCTCATCGCCGACGGCGTGGTCTCGGTCGACCCGGACTTCACCGACCAGTGGTTCAAGGGCATGTCCAGCGGCAAGTATGCCATCTGGTTCGTCGGCGCCTGGGGTCCCTACTTCTTGACCACCTCCGCCAAGGACACGGCGGGCAAGTGGCGGGTCGCGCAGATTCCACAGTGGACAGCGGGCGCCAACGAGTCCGGGTACTGGGGCGGCTCGTCCCTGGCGGTCGTCAAGGGCTCCAAGGCCGCCGCGGCCGGGGCCGCGTTCATCCAGTTCCTGACCACCGATCCCGAGGCGTACGGCATCTTCGTCAACAAGCTCCACCAGTACCCGGTCACCACGGCGACGCTCGGCGATCCCGCGTTCGTCGACAACGCGGACCCCTTCTACGGCGGCCAGAAGGTCAACCAGATACTCGCGAAGATCAGCCAGGGGGTCGCGACCGACTTCCAGTGGAGCCCGGTGGACGAGTTCGTCTCCTCCTCGATCACGGACACGTTCGGCAAGGCGGTCGCCGCCAAGGGCAATCTGTCGCAGGGACTCGACGCCTGGCAGAAGGCGGTCGTGGACTACAGCAAGAAGCAGGGCTTCACGGTCGAAGGGTGAGCATGTCCGCGGGTTCCGCCCGGCGCCGCATGCGCCACCAGCTCACCGGGTACGCCTTCGTCCTGCCCTTCATGGTGGTGTTCGTCGCCATGCTGGTGGTGCCGCTGGGCTACGCGCTGTATCTCAGCCTGTTCCGGCACCAGCTGATCGGCGGCACCGTCTTCGCCGGCCTCGGCAACTACCGGGCGGCCCTGTCCGACCACCTGCTCTGGGCCGGCGTGGCGCGCACCGCCACGCTCCTCGTCATCCAGGTGCCGGTGATGATCGGGCTGGCGCTGGGCAGCGCCCTGGCGCTGGACAGCGGCCGGCTCGCACTGGCCAGGCTGGTGCGCCTGGGCATCTTCCTGCCGTTCGCGGTACCCGGCGTGGTCGCCGCGCTGATGTGGGGATACCTGTATGGCCCGGACTTCGGCCCATTCGCCCAGCTCGCCGCGAAGGTGGGGCTGGGCCGGCCCGGCTTCCTCACCGGCTCCTGGATGCTCGGCTCGCTGGGCAACGTCGTCACGTGGGAGTTCACCGGATACAACATGATCATATTGTTCGCCGCCATGCAGGCCATCCCGACGGAGTTGTACGAGGCGGCGCGGATGGACGGCGCCGGGCCGGTGCGCGTCGCGTGGCGCATCAAGCTCCCGCTGATCCGGCCGGCTCTGCTGCTGACCGTGCTGTTCTCCATCATCGGCACGTTCCAGCTGTTCAACGAGCCCAACATCATGTCCAGGCTCGCACCGACGGTGATCGGCACGTCGTACACGCCGAACCTGTACGCGTACAACCTCGCCTTCACCAACCAGGAGATCAACTACTCCGCCGCCGTCTCGTTCGCGCTGGGCTTCGTGATCCTGGTGGTGTCCTACGCGGCGATGTTCCTGGCCAACCGGAGGAGGCCCGCACGATGACCGGACGGACCGGCCGGCCCCGGCGGCGCAGCCCGCTGCTGACCGTGGTCATGCTGGCCGTGCTGTGCTATTTCCTGCTGCCGCTGTGCTGGCTGGCCGTGGCGTCCACAAAGGACACGAGTGGGCTGTTCAGCAGCTTCGGCCTGTGGTTCCACGGATTCCACCTGTTCAGCAACGTGCACCAGGTGCTCGGCTACGACCACGGCGTGTACCTGCACTGGCTGGCCAACACGGTGCTGTACGCCGGGGTGAGTGCGGTGGGCGCGGCACTGCTGGCCACCCTGGGCGGGTACGGCTTCGCCAAGTTCCGCTTCGCCGGTGCGGAGTTGATGTTCCGCGCCGTGCTGGGTTCGGTGATGGTACCGGCCACCGCCCTGGCGGTGCCCATCTACCTCCTGTTCAGCAAGGCTGGTCTGGTGGACACGCCGCAGGCGGTGATCATCCCGTCGCTGCTCAACCCGCTCGGCCTGTACCTGATGCGGGTGTACGCCGCGGACGCGGTCGACGACAAACTCCTGGAGGCTGCCCGCATCGACGGCGCGGGCGAACTGCGCATCTTCCTCCGGGTGGCGTTCCGGCTCCTGGTGCCCGGCTTCATCACGGTGCTGCTGCTCTCGCTCGTCAGCACCTGGAACAACTACTTCCTCCCGCTGATCGTGCTGAACACGCCGAGCCGGTTCCCGCTCACGGTCGGCCTGGCCCGATGGAACGCCGCGGCGAACGGCGGCAGCGGTTCGCAGGCCCTGTTCAACCTCGTCATCACCGGGTCACTTCTGTCGATCATTCCGCTCATCGCGGTCTTCCTGCTGCTCCAGCGCTACTGGCAGAGCGGCATCGCGACGGGCAGCGTCCGGTAGCCCAGGGCCGCGTGTATCTCAGGTGTCGAACCTGAGATAGACGGTGCGGCGGTAGTCACCGGCGGCCTGGTTGGGCTGGCTCTCCGGTCCGAGGTTGGCGGGCGGGTCGAACTTCGTGCCGGTGGGCGGGATCGCGTCGAGCAACGAGAGGTCACCCGCGGGGAACGGTACCGCCGTGAAGCGCGGGTCCACCCCCCACCGCGGGGTGAACAGGCGCAGGAAGAGGTTCTCGTCCTCGGCCACCAGCGTGAGGTTGCCCTGCCCGGTGTGCAGCACCGCCCAGTAGGTGTTCGCGTGGTAGCCCTTGAACTCCGGGTACTGCCACAGGTCTGCGCCGGTCGCCGTGTCGTTGTACGGCTTGGACCAGACACCGGTCACCGCGCCGCGCATCCGGTTCTTGTAGACGCGGTACGGGCCGGCGCCGAGCCAGGTGATGCCGGTGACCCCGGCCGCCGGGAGGTCGAAGTTCACCCCGAAGAAGTCCTGCGGCCCGGTGAGGTTGTACTGGTACGTCAGCTGCAGCCAGCCGCTCGGGAACAGCCGCCACCGCACCTGGGTGAGGTTACCGGTGTAGCCGGCCTCGACGAGGTACCCGGCACCGTCGGGCCGGTGGGTCAGCTCGCGCAGGCTCGCGGTACCGGCGGCCAGCGCGGGACCGTTCGTCAGCGGGATCGGCGCGCCGGCCAGCCGCCCGGTGCCGGTGTCGATGGTGACCCAGGTGCGACCGGCGCGCATCGTCACGCCGGTGGCATCCCGCGTCGCGGTGACCGGCGGCTCACCGCGTCCCGTGGTGACGATCCGGCTGGCGTGCCCGGCCGCCTTCGTGATGGCCCACACCCAGGTGTAGATGTCCCGGCCGTGCGGGTCGGTGACGGTCAGCCGCAGCGCGTCGCAGCGGCGCCACCGCGCGGGCAGGGACAGGTCCAGGCTGCCGGTACCGCCCGGCGCGATGTCCGGACCGCGCACAGTGGACGTCACCACCACGCGGTGGCCGGTGTCCGAAGTGGACGGCTGCGGGAAGGTCACCAGGCTCCACGCGAACTGGCACTGGTCGGTGTTGGTGAAGTGGTACCGGTTCTCGATGGCGAGCCGCCCGTCGGCGAAGGTGAGCTGGATCGGCGCCCAGATCTCCCGTACCGTCGAGAAGCTCGCCTCCTTCTGCCGGTACGGGCCGACGATGCCGTCCGGCGCGGAGTTGCCGACCACGTCGATGGCGCCACCCCGGTCGTCGCGGACGACCCCCTCGTCCAGCAGTGCCCAGATGAACCCGCCACCGGACAGGGGCATGGTGCCCATCAGCTTCCAGTAGTCGTTCAACCCCGCGCCGGCGCCGCCGTCGTACAGGCCGTGCAGGAACTCCGTCGACATGAAGATGGTGGACCCGCTCAGCTTGTTGAGCGTGCTCTGGTACGTCTCGTAGTGGTCGGTGTCGATGTCGGAGAACTTGGCCCAGGGGTGCAGGACCTTGCGCTGCTGCGGGTCGTAGCGGGCGAAGTCGTCGTCGACCGCGGTGTTCCAGCCACCCTCGTTGCCGTTGTCCCAGAACAGGATCGACGGGTGGTTGACGTCGCGGGTCACCATCTCGGCCACCAGCGGTGTCGCCGCGGCCTCGCTGTAGGACTTCTGCCAGCCGGCCAACTCGTCGAGCACGTACAGGCCCAACTCGTCGCACAGGTCGAGGAAGTGGACGTCGGGCGGGTAGTGCGACATGCGCACCGCGTTCATGTTCATCTCCTTCATCAGGAGGATGTCCATGCGGCTGACGGCCGGGCTCGTGGTGCGCCCGGCATCCGGCCAGAACGTGTGCCGGTTCACGCCCTTGAGAATCACCTTGCGCCCGTTGACGTACACCCCGTCCCCGGCACGCACCTCGACGGTCCGGAAGCCGAACCGCTCGCTGACCCGGTGCAGGTCCCGGCCGCCCGCGCGCAGCCGCACCTCCACCTGGTACAGGTGCGGCGTCTCGGCCGTCCACGGCAGCGGCCCCGGCACGGTGCCGGCCAGCCGGACCACCCCGGCACCGGCCGGCACCGCCGCGCGCAGCACCGGCCCGACCGGGGTACCGCCGAGCGTGCGCACCCGCGCCACCAGCCCGTCCGCCGAGTCGATCCCGCCCAGGTAGGCGTCCACCGTGAGCGAGCCGTCCGCGCGCGCGTCCACGGCCAGCCGGTCGATGTGCTGCGCCGGGTGAGCCTGCAGGTAGACCGGCCGGTAGATGCCGCTGAAGTTCCAGTAGTCACCCTGCCGCTCCGCGCGGTTGACGGAGTCGTCCGCCGACTCCCGCGCGACGGTTACCTCCAGCAGGTTCGGCCGGCCGTACGCCAGCAGCCCGGTCACGTCGTACCGGAACCGGTAGAAGCCGCCCCGGTGGGTGGGACCGGCACTGTGCCCGTTGACCCACACGTCGGTGTCGGTCATCGAGCCCTCGAACACCAGGTTGGTCCGCCTGTCCTGCCACGCGACGGGCACCGCGAACGCGTACCGGTACCGGCCCATCTCCCCCGGCGCGAGGTCGAACCCGTACCGGTAGGTGCCGAACCCCTTCGTCTCCCAGTTGGACGGCACCGGGATCTGCGACCACACCCCGCTGTTCCGGCCGCTGGTCACCATGAACTCCCAGGCGACCGTGCGGTCTTTGTCCACTCCGGACAGATGGCTGATCTCGGTGGCGGTGACCCGCTGGTCCTCCGGGGGCCGTCCCGCCGGCGTCAAGCCGCTCGCGGTGACGCTCGCGGCGCCCGCAGCCAGGAACCCGCGCCGCCGAATGGTCATCGGTACCTCCCACCGGTTTCCGGACAGCAACCATCGGTAACGGTAGATCTGTGACGCGCCCACGTCCATAGCCGCGGCCCGCCCGGACACGTACCGGCGCCGAGGAACAGGGTCAGCGATCCGCCCCGGCCGCCGGTGATCGCCCGGACGAGACGTAGATCGCGTGGACGACGCCGGTGCTGAAGGTCCCGCACCGGGCCAGCGCCAGCGGCACCTGCACGCCCTCGTCCTCGAACAGGCGCTGCCCGCGTCCCACCACGATCGGATGGACCAGCAGGTGCAGCTCGTCGACGAGGCCCGCGCGCAGCAGGGTCCGGGCCAGCATGGTGCTCCCGATGACGGCGATGGTGCCGCCCGGCCGCTGCTTGAGCTCGGTGACCCCGGCGACCACCTCGCCGGCGAGCAGGGTCGAGTTGCGCCACTCCAGGTCACCGAGGGTCTTCGATACGACGACCTTGGCCGGCTTGTTCATCTGCGCCGCGACCGGGTCGTCGGCCGGCGCGTGCGCGAATGCCCCGGCGAAGCTCTGGTAGGTCACCCGTCCCAGGAGCATCGTGTCCGTCTCGGCGTTCATCGCCCACATCGCCTCGAACATCTCCTCGTTCTGGTACGGGAAGTGCCACTGGTCCGGCGCTTCCACCACGCCGTCCACCGAGATGAACTCCGCCACGACGATCTTTCTCACTGCGATCTCCCTCGCGTCCGCTGGCCGGTCGCTCTGTCAACCCGCCGCTACTCGTGCGCCGAACGGGCCGGCCACCGATCGACAAGATCGGCAAAGTAGTTTCTGACCTGGTTGGATGGAGGTGTCGGGCGAACGGGAGGAGATGTGCGGTGCGGTTCCTGATGACGATGAACGGCGGCGGACCCCAGCCGGACCAGCAGCTGTACGCCGAGATGGAACGCTTCGTGGAGGAGCTCACCAAGGCCGGGGTGCTCCTGGCGACGGGCGGTCTGGACCCGGCCGGTACCCACATCAGGGCCGCCGACGGCACCGTCGTCCTCACCGACGGGCCCTACACCGAGGCGAAGGAGACGATCGTCAGCTTCGCGCTCATCGACGTACGGTCCAAGGCGGAGGCGATCGAGCTGAGCAGGCGCTTCTGGGCGATCGTCAAGGATGGCGAGGGCGACATGCGCCAGGTGTTCGGGCCGGAGACATAGCGTCATGGCCCCCGACTCGCGCGCGGCGATCGAGGCGGTGTGGCGGCTGGAGTCGGCGCGCATCGTCGCCGGCCTCGCCCGGATGGTGCGCGACGTGGGGCTCGCCGAGGAGCTCGCCCAGGACGCCCTCGTCGCGGCACTCGAGCAGTGGCCCGAGTCGGGTGTCCCGGCCAATCCCGGCGCCTGGCTCATGGTCAACGCGAGGCACCGGGCCATCGACCGGTTCCGCCGCAACGACCGCCTGGCGAGCCGGATCACCGAACTCGCCCACCAGGCGCAGGACCGGCATCAGGCCAGCATCGTCAACGGCCCGGCGGATTTCGACGCCGTGATCGATGACGACCGGCTCGACGACGACCTGCTACGGCTGATCTTCACCGCCTGCCATCCGGCGCTGTCCACCGAGTCGCGCGTCGCGCTCGCCCTGCGCGTTCTCGGCGGTCTGACCACGGAGGAGATCGCGCGGGCCTTCCTCGTACCCGAGCCGACCGTGGCGCAGCGGATCGTCCGGGCCAAGCGGACCCTGGCGGACCGCCGCATCCCGTTCGAGGTCCCACCACCGGCGCAGCGGGCGCAGCGGCTGGCTTCGGTACTCGAAGTGGTTTATCTGATTTTCAATGAGGGGTACGTGGCGACCGCGGGTGACGACTGGATGCGGCCCGCGCTCTGCCACGAGGCGCTGCGCCTCGGCCGCGTGCTCGCCGAACTCGCGCCCGACGAGCCCGAGGTGCACGGCCTGGTCGCGCTCATGGAGATCCAGTCCTCGCGGACCCGGGCCCGCGTGGGTCCGGACGGCGAACCCATCGCGATCCTCGAACAGAACCGCGGCCGCTGGGACCAGCTGCTCATCCGGCGCGGCTACCTCGCGCTGCTGCGCGCCGAACGGATCGGCCGCCCGGTCGGCCCCTACGTCCTCCAGGCCGCGATCGCCGCCTGTCACGCCCAGGCCCGCAGCGCCCACGACACCGACTGGGGCCGGATCGCGTCGCTCTACCAGACTCTGGCCCGGCTCACCCCGACTCCTGTCGTGGAGCTCAACCGCGCGGTAGCCGTCGCCATGGCCTACGGTCCCGACCGCGGCCTGGACATCCTCGACGCGCTCGCCGCCGAGCCCGCGCTGCGCGACTACCATCTCCTCCCCAGCGTGCGCGGCGACCTGCTCGCCAGGGTCGGCCGGACCGAGGAGGCGCGCGCGGAGTTCCAGCGCGCCGCGTCGCTGACCCGCAACGCCCGCGAGCGCGCGCTGCTGCTCGACCGCGCCGAGGCGTGCGCATCCTGACCCGGACCGGCAACGGACCGTCTCCGCCCGCCGCGCCACAACCGGCCGGGCACGCCACGCCACCCGGCACGCTGTGAATCGGACAGGCACGGGCGTGAACCGGGCGGGCACGGGCGTGAACCGGGCGGGCACGGGCGCGAGCCGGGCGGGCACGGGCGCGGGCGCGAGCCGGGCAGGCACGAGCCGGGAGGGCACCGGCACGGGCGCGAGCCGGGCAGGCGCGAGCCTGACCGGTGTGGGCCGGCGGGTGGGCGCCGGGCGGGTCCGCAGCAGTGGCGCGGCGCTCAGCGCGATCCCGCCGAGGATCGCGGTGCCACCGAGCACCTGCGGCACCCCCAGCGGGTCGCCGAACGCGAGCGCGCCGGCGACGGCGCCGACCAGCGGCTCCAGGTTCAGGAACGCGCCGGCGACCTCGGGGGTGACCCGGGACTGGCCGATGGCGAACAGGGTGAAGGGGACGAGGGTGCCGCCGAGGATGAGGCCGGCCAGCACGAGCAGCGCCACCGGACCGGGCGGGGCCGGCGGTGCGCCGTCGAACCAGCCGGCGATCGGCAACGCGACCAGCGCACCCGCGGCCAGCTGCACGGCCGTGACCGCGACCGGGTCCCGGCCGGCCAGCAGCCGCGGCTGGGCCACGACGTATGTCGCCGACAGGAGGAGGGCGACCAGCACCACCCCGTCACCGGAACGGGTGGCGCCGCCCCCACCGTCGAGGGCCACCAGCCCGACCCCGCCGAGCGCGGCCGCGAACCCGATCCACGACAGGGCACCCGCCCGGCCCCGACCGAGGCCCAGCGCGATGAACGCGACGAACACCGGCGTGGTACCGACGAGCAGCGCGGCGTGGCTCACGCTGGTGCGCGCCACTCCGGCGTTCTGCAGGACGATCACCAGCCCGTAGCCGACCGCACCCCAGCCCAGCACGGCCGGGGTCAGCGCGGCGCGCAGGTGCCGGCGGGCCGGTCCGGCGAGCAGCAGCGCGGCCACGGTGAAGCGCACGACGGTGAGCCAGCCGGGCCCGAGCCAGCCGACCGCGAGCTTGGTCAGCGGTACGGTCGTGCCCCACATGAGTCCGGCGGTGGTCAGGGCGGCGAGAGCGGCATGACGGGTACGCATCCTCCGATGGTCCACGCCGTCCGGCTCACAATTTGACGATCACGGGCTATCACGAAACAATCGTTCGTGAGATGGCCGAATCACTTGATGAAATTGACATCCAGCTGCTCGCCGAGCTACAGGTGGATGCCGACCGTACCAACGTCGAGCTGGCCCGGCTGGTCGGCCTGTCCCCCGCCGCCACCCTCCACCGGGTACGGCGGCTGAAGTCCACCGGCCTCGTCCGCCGCGTCGCCGCCCAGCTCGACGCCGACCTGGCCGGCTTCCCGCTGCAGGTGTACGTGTCGGTGACCCTGGCCCGGCACGAGCCGCGCACCAGCCGCGCGTTCGAGGCGGAGGTCCGGGCGCTGCCCCAGGTCATCTCCGCCGACTGGGTCGCCGGCGAGGTGGACATCATGCTGCTCGTCGTGGCCCGGGACGTGGCCGAGCTGCAACGGGTACTCCTGCGGCTCACCAGCCGCGGTGCCCAGCGCCTGGTGACCTACCTCCGGCTGCAGGAGATCAAGCCGAGCTCACCGCTGCCGGTCGCGCCGACCTGACGCGCCGGTCAGGGCTCGATCGCGTCAGACACCTCGCCGGGCCCGACCGTGTTGCCGGTCGCCACCGACCGGGCGGCGCCGTGATCACGACGAGCCCGGGATTGATCGCGAGTTGCCGGAGGAACGCGTAGGCGGCTACGCGGACCTCCGGCAACTCGTGATCACGTGGGCACCGGGACGCCTTGATCATGTCGATCTCGAAGGGCGGGCCCAGGCGCCCGGGTCGGGCCCGCGCAAACCCAGCCCACTCGAACAGCGGTGGCGCGGCCGTCCGCACCGCCGTCGCCGCCCGCCCGCTGGCGCGGCCCTCACGCCCGCTGGCGCGGCCGGCCGGCTCACACCCGCTGGCGCGGCCCTCACGCCCGCTGGCGCGGCCGGCTGGATCACGGCCGCTGGCGCAGCCGGCTGCAGGCCAACGCGGTGGCCAGGGCCAGTCCCGTCTCGGCGGCCAGCGCGACCAGCGTGGCGTGCCGCCAGCCGGTGGCGTCCGGGTGCGCGCCGGCCACCCCGAACAGCACCGACCCGAGCACCGACGCGCCGAGCGCGAGCCCGACCTGCAGGGCGGTGGAGAGTACCCCGCCGGCCAGGCCGGCCCGGTCCGCCGGCAGCGCGCCCAGCACGTACCCGATGACCGGGGTGAGCACCATCGCCCAGCCGAACCCGACGACCGCCAGCGGTACCGCCACCGCCACGGGTTGCAGCGTCCCGCGGGTGGTGGCGACCACGACGCCGAGCCCGACGAGTCCGGCGGCGAAGATGAGCCCGCCGAGCACCAGGACCCCGGCGCCGTACCGGCCGACCCAGCGGCCCACGCGCAGCGAGACGGCGAGGAAGGCGAGCGCGCACGGGGCCATGCAGAGTCCGGCGCGCATCGGACCGTAGCCGTGCGCCACCTGCATGGTGATCGAGGTGGCGAACAGGAAACCGCCGATGCAGGTGGCGAACGTCAGGCAGGCCAGCAGGGCGCGCCGGGCCAGCGGCAGCCGCAGCAGCGAGGGCGGCAGCAGCGGCGTACCCCCGGATTGTTCCTGGCGGCGCTGCAGCACCGCGAAGCCGGCGGCGGCCGGGACGACCGCGGCCAGGCACAGCCACGCCCACAGCGGCCACCCCTGCGCCCGGCCCAGGGTGAGCGGGGCGAGCAGCAGCGCGATGGTTCCGGCGAGCGCCACCGCGCCGGGTACGTCGAGCCGGGCCGCCACGGCGGCACGCGTCTCGGGCATCAGCCGGGGCGCCAGGATCAGCGCGAGCACCCCGACCGGCAGGTTCACCAGGAACAGCGGCCGCCAGGACAGGCCGGCCACGTCGGCGGCCAGCAGGGCACCGCCGACCAGCTGGCCGACCGCGCCGCCGGCGCCGGCCACCGCGCCGAAGCCGGCCAGCGCGCGCTGCCGGTCCGGCCCGGTGAAGTTGGCCTGGATGGACCCGAGCACCTGGGGGAACATCAGCGCCGCCGCCAGGCCCTGGCAGATCCGGAAGCCGATCAGCGCACCGACGTTGGGCGCCAGCCCGCACGCGGTGGAGGTTGCGGTGAAGGCGGCCATCCCGGTGACGAACAACCGCCGCCGGCCGAACCGGTCGCCGAGCCGCCCGCCGACCACCAGCGTGCAGGCGTAGGCGACGCCGTAGCCGGACACGGTCAACTCCAGGGCGGCTGCCCCGGCGCGCAGGTTCTGCCCGATCGTGGCCAGGCCGATGTTGACGATGAACGCATCCAGGATCGGCAGGAACGCGCCGAGCAGCAGGACCGGCAGGGCTCGCCAGGGCGCGGCCGGTCGGGTTGGCGTGGTGCGCTGGGCGAGACTGGTTGTGGTCACGAAGATCAGCCTCGATGCTGGCCAAGCCCGGTACCAAGAGCCAGACGATACTGGTACTGAACGAACCAGGATGCCGGACGGCGCGGCGGTTACGGTGGTGTGGTGACTCAGCGCGTGACGGACCAGCGCCGGCAGGCGCTCGGCGAGTTCATCCGCTCCCGGCGGGAGCGCACCACCCCCGAGATGGTGGGCATGCCACCGACGCTGCGCCGGCGTACCCCGGGCCTGCGGCGCGAGGAGTTGGCGCTGCTGTCCGGCATCGGCGTCACCTGGTACACGTGGCTGGAGCAGGGCCGGCCGATCAACGTGTCGACCCAGGTGCTCGGCGCGATCTGCCGGGTGCTGCGGCTGGACGCGGCCGAGCGGGCCCACCTGTTCGCCCTGGCCGAACTCGCCGACCCGCAGCAGACCCCGCAGCCGCCGGCGGTGGGGCCGGCGGTGCAGGCGGTGCTGGCCGCGCTCGAACCGGTACCGGCGACCGTGGTCGGCCCGCACTGGGAACTGCTCGCCAGCAACCGGGCCTACCTCGCGCTGACCGGCGACTACCGTACGCTGCCGTGCCGCTACCGCAACACCCTGCTGCTCTACTTCTGCGAGATCGGGTGGCGCGACATCATGGGCGACTGGGCGGCCAACGCCCCCCGCCTGGTGGCCAAGGTGCGCACGGCGATGGCGGCCGATGTCGCCGACCCCGGCTGGCAGCAACTGCTGGAGCTGCTGCACGCGCACTCGCCGGAATTCCGCGAGCTGTGGCAGCGCCACGACGTGGCGGCCATCGACAGCATGCACAAGGTGCTGCACCACGAGCAGGTGGGCGTCATCCGCACCGAGGTCCTGCACTCCTGGCTCACCGACCAGCGGGGCGCCCGGCTCACCGTCTACACGCCGAGCGACGAGGCGGCCCGCTCGGCGTACGAGCGGCTGTGCACGGTCACCCCGCGAGCCATGCGGATCCCCGGCGTGGAAACGGAATCCGCGTTGCTCGCTGCCTGAGCGGCCACACAGTAGCCAAACGTTCCGGTCTTAATTTAAGATGCGTATCGATGACTACTGTTGTCAAGCCGGCGGGTCGTACCCGTGGAGGCCGTATGCGCAGGATGAGGGCCGCACCGGCCCTGGGGGCCGGTCTGGTGCTGGTGGCCGGGCTGTCGGGCACCGGGCAGGCGGCGTCGGCCGCGCCACCGCGGGCTGCCCTCACCGTCGACACGAGGCAGGCCCGATCGGGTACGGGTGCGCGACGGCGTGCCGCGCCTCGACGTGGCCGCGGGCAGCGCCGTGCTCGTCACGCTCGACTCCCCCGCGCTCGGC